>DATFWO010000363.1:0-2726 GCA_035259205.1 Burkholderiales bacterium
AGCGGCGCAATGCAGGTACGAGGCGACGGAGAAGTCGGCCAGGGTGAGCGCGCCGTTGACCAGGTACAGCTGCTTCGCCAGGTGGGCGTCGAGCACGGGGGCGTCGCGGTGAAATGCCGCTTCCGCCTTCTTCAGCACCGCGGGATCCCCGTCGCCAAAGCCGAGCAGCTTCTTCACCAGGTTCTCCCACAGGAAGCCGCCGCAGCCTTCGTGCCACTGCGCGACCTGCCAGAACTGCCAGCGGCTAATGTCGGCGCGGGTGCGCGCATCCTCCGGCCACAGGTCATTTTTTTTCTTGCTGGCGACGTAGTGCATGATCGCGTTCGACTCCCATAAGGTCAAGTCGCCGTCCTTCAATACCGGCGTCCTGCCATTGGGATTCATGAGGAGAAATTCCGGCGTGCGCGACTTGCCCTTGGTGATGTCCACGAATTCGAACTCGAGAGGAATACCGATGTGCGCGGCGACGGCCTGCACCTTGCGGGTGTTGGGCGAGGGCGGAAATCCGTAGAGTTTCATGGTCGCCTCCGTGAGTGTGAGTTACGACGGGTAGCGCAGCGTCAGCCGACAAGCTTCTCGAGCCGTGCAAGGCAGCCCATCCAGCCGTGCTGGTGCCGGTCGCGCGCCGCCTCGTCGAAGAGCTGCTCGTGCCTGAGCGTGAGCTCGGTGCCGCCGTCCGCTGCGCGCAGCTCTATCGTCACCTGCGACTCGCGCTCCGGCGTGCTCTTCCACGCCCAGGTGTATGCGAGCTTGCGGTTGGGAACGATCTCGCGGTACAGGCCACTCACATCGTGCTCCTCGCCGCCAGGCGTCTTCATGACGATATGGTAGCGGCCGCCTATCCGCACGTCGGTTTCGGCGACGAGCACCCTGAATTCGTCACTGGGGCCCATCCACTGCTTCAGCGCCTCGGGTTGCGTGAGCGCGCGCCAGACCTTGTCCGGCGCGGCCTTGAGCTTGCGGACGATCGTGAGCGAGGGCTTTTCCTTGACTGCATCCATGGCTTGCTCTCCTTGTCGGTAAGGGGCTCGACATCCCTGTCATGCGGGGGGGCTGGGAGGGCCCCGCGCGCCTTAAGCGGGAGGGGCCCAATCCCCCTGCTCAAATATCTCTCGAGCGCATCCAGCCGCGCTTCCCAGAACAACCTGTAGCGTTCGAGCCAGTCCCTGGCTTCCCGCATCGGGCCGGCAGTGAGCATGCAATTGACCACACGGCCCTCTTTCTCGCGCTCGACGAGCCCGGCGTCCTCGAGCACGTCCAGGTGCTTCATGAATCCCGGCAGCGACATGTCGAACGGCCGTGCAAGCTCGGTCACCGGGCGCCCGCCGCCAACGAGCGCCGCCAGTATGCCCCTGCGCGTCGGGTCGGCCAGGGCCGAGAACACCGCGTCGAGGCGCGCCGCTCTATAGTTAACCATAAGGTTTAGTATCGACCGGGAACGCCTCCCTGTCAAGCGGTAGCGGGACGAGGGCCAGTCTAGGTTCTGATCTCCGAACTAGCCGAATGGTTGGTGCGCTGGCATGATGGAAGCCGCAACTCGATTACCCCGAGACAAGACGACAGAAGTCGCATGATTCACTGCAAGAAGAGCCGCAAGGATTCGTGGGGCCCGCGCCGCAATGGCCGGTATCGGATACTGCTGAATCCCGCGCGAGCCGGCCTAGCGCTTGCCGTTTGCTTCGCGCTCCTGCAATCGGGCGCGCGCGCCGAGGACGTCGCCGCCACGCTGACCGTTGCCTGGGAAAGCTTCTGGCATCAAACCGGCTACCTGCAAGCGATACAAAGATGGGACGGCCCCGTCCGCGTCAGGTTCTCCGGCGCGTCGGTCGCACGGCACAAGGACTTCGCGATGCGCCAGCTCGTGGAGGTTTTCGAGGCCGCGGGATTGCCGATCTCGGAAGCCGCTGCGGACGACCCCGCGGTCAATCTCGAGGTCGAGTTCGTGAGCGCCAGCCATCCACTGCCGTCCAGCGAGCCGTGCATCACCAATCGCTCGTGGCGCAACTTCGTAATCCAGCGCGCGAAAGTGAGGGCGAACGAACAATCCCTCTGGCGCTGCATGCTCCATGAATCCATGCACGTCATGGGATTCGCCGGTCATCCGATGGGAAACACCGTGCTCACGTACTTTGCACGCAGCGACCGGCTGACGGACATCGACAGGTTATTGCTGAAAACGATCTATTCCAGCGATGTCGAGCCCGGGATGTCGCCGTTAGCGGTGATGAGCGTGCTCGCGGGACGCCTCGTCGATGCTGCCGGCGCCGACACCAGGAACGATGTGCGGCAGGAGGCAACTTCCTTCCTCCGGAGGACGGTGAGGGAAATGGAGGCTTTCGGCAGTGGATCGGGCGAAGGGCCTACGGTCGTGTTGCGCTCGGGAAAAGCTACCAACGCAGGACTCGCCCAAGGCCGGACCGATATCCAGTTTTTCCTCGGCGTGGCCTATTTGCGTGGGCACATCGTCGAGCTCGACAAGCAGAAGGCTCTCGAGTGGCTCGCCAAAGCCGCCGCCGCATCGCACCCCGGAGCGCAGCGTTTGCTGAAGAGGCTGAGCGAGGAATAATTAAGAACCTATTTCATATATAGGCGCGTGATGCGTTGTGGCCAGGACGGACCGTATGCGAGGCGCACGGCGCAGGCCATATGTCGATATGGTCAAGCCGGGCAACGATGCAGACGACCGTCCTGGCCGCAACCCGAGTGGGACGGGGCGGAGAGCAACG
>DATFWO010000364.1:0-10793 GCA_035259205.1 Burkholderiales bacterium
CCGCCAGCAGGCCCGCCATGGCCCATGCCGCCGGGCGGTTGAAGGTCAAGGCTGCGGCTTCGATCCCCACCGTGTTGCGTCCCAGTTGCACGAGGAGTATCACCGTGAGCGCTCCTCCGATAACGCTCAACCAGAACGGGAAAAATCCGGGCCCGGGTCCTAGCGCGTCACGGAGCGAGAGCTGGAGCGATTCGTACGCGAAGAACGCGAAGATCGCGAGCAGCGCCGCCGCTGCGACCTGCCAGCCGCGTTTCATGGATGCCTCTCCCTATGACAGCTATCTTAAGCTGGATTAAGAGTCGTTTTTTCTTTAACTACCGCCTGACGGTGTCGATCAGCGTGGGTGCCGAATTGGCAACAGGGCTGCTCACTTGAGCAGCCCTGTCTCCCGCATGTACTTGAGCGCCCCCGGATGGATCAGGTCCCGGGTCGGAGCGGCTGCAAGCGTGTTCTCCAGCGTCGATTCCACCGCTTGGTCGAGCTTCCTGCAAAGCGCGGCGTGACCCTTGTGCAATGCGCGGGCCAGACGGTACGCGACATCGTCCGGCAGCGAGGCGCGCGCCAGCACGAAGGGCCACGAGCCGACCGAGTTCACGGGACCGGCCTGCCCGGGATAGCTGCCGGCGGGCATCGTCGTCTGCTTGAGAAAGGAATGCCTGGTCATAATGCGCTTCAGCTCGTCGGCGTTCGGGGCGACGAAGCGCCCGCCGCTCGGCCCCTTGGCGATAGCCATGAACGGGGGCCATCCGACGCCCCCGCCCCACATGGCAGCCGCACGGCCGTCGAGCACCATGGGTGGCCCCTGCCCGGCGCTCTCCAGGAGATGCGGCTCAAAATCCTTCTTCATGTCGAGGCCGAGGCCGTCCATGACGTAGCGCGCAAGCACGATGAAGCCGGAGCTCGCCGCGCCCCAGGCGATCGGCTTCCCCTTGAGATCGGAGACGCTGCGGTACGGGCTGTCGGCGCGCACCATGAACATGCCCGCCTGCGAATAGGTGGCGTTGATGATGCGCAGGTTATTCGCCTTGGGCCGCCCCAGCGCGTTGATAGCCTCGTAGGTGACTTCGCCGGTGACGAGCCCCAGGTCGAGCTTGCCCTCATCGAGCGACAGGACGTTTTCGTTGCTGCCCTTGGTATTGATGGGCTCGATCGCCAGCGACGGGTCCGTCTCGTTCAGCACTTCCGCATACGGCCATCCGTAGGCGGGAAACCCGCCTCCGGGCGTGGCGGTGCCGAATACGAGCCTGCTTTTTTCCATGGTCGCCTCGTCCTCGTCAGCTGTTCAGTGTTCGCGGAATTTCGTTCCGCGCGCGAGCCAGTATGCCGGCAAGGTCGAGCAGTTCCGCGGCCCCCAGCCCTCTCCCGATGCTTCGTTGAAGACCTCGAGTGCGCGCGTCACTATCGGCAAGGGCTTTCCCTGCGCGCGCGCTTCCTCGAGCATGGTGCGCAAGTCCTTGCGCACGGAATCGACGTCGAACATGACCGTGCCCGTGAGATCGCCCTTCAACGCCTGCACGATGCCCGGCCCCATCGGCTTGAGCATATTCGGCCCAGCCGAAGTATCGGCAAAGATGCTGACCAGGCGGTCGGGCTCGATGCCCAGTCCCTGCACGAGCGAGAGCGCCTCGCCGAAGGCCTGCCAGTAGACGGCCAGCGGCAGATTGATCGCGAGCTTCATCGCTGCGCCCGCCCCGGTTGGACCAACGTGCTCGACGCGGCGACAGAGCTGCTCCACGATCGGACGCGCGCGCGCCGCATCCGCGGCACTGCCGCCGATGAAACCGATCAGCTTGCCTTCCCGCGCAGGCCCTACGCTCCCGCCGACCGGGCACTCGACCACGGCCGCGCCTTTGGCCGCGACCGCAGGCGCCAGCGCGCATTGCGTCGCCGCAGGGACGGTGCTCATCTCGATGAAGAGCTTTCCGGCAACATTGCCCGAGAGCAGTCCATCCCTGCCCTGGTACACGGCGTCGATGGCAGCGCTGTCCGTCAAAATCGTGATGAGCGCTTCGCAGCGCGCGGCGAGCTCCGCCGGCGTCGCGGCCAGCTTTGCGCCCGTGTCGGTCAGCGGCTTCGTTCTTGCCGCGGAGCGGTTCCAGACGTGAAGCTCGTGTCCCTGGTCCAGGAGGCGGGCGCCGATTGCCACGCCCATCCTGCCTGTGCCTGCGATGCCGATTTTCATTCGACTGCTCCCCTATGCTTACGCGGCAATAATGCCATAATGCCAGCCCGCACCGAGGTCATGCGGGCAGTGAAGAATACAACACAAGCGGCGGAGGACACATGAAGCTCTACGGGTACTGGCGTTCGCAGGCGACCTATCGCGTACGCGTCGCGATGAATCTCAAGGGTATCCCCCCTGCGGAGAACGAAGCGCTCGATCTCGCGAAGGGCGATCAGTTCAACGAAGGCTATCGCAAAGTGAATCCCCAGATGGTCGTGCCGGCGCTGATCGACGGGCCGGGTCCCGCGCTCACGCAGTCGATGGCGATCATGGAATATCTTGAAGAGACGCACCCGAATCCGCCGCTCCTGCCGAAAACCGCGCGCGACCGCGCGCGCGTGCGCGCGCTGGCGATGATACCGATCGCGGAAATTCATCCGCTCATGGTCCCGCGCATACGCAACTACATCGAGAAAGACCTGAAGCTCGGCGAGGCGGTGCGCGTCGAATGGGTCCGCCACTGGGTCGGGGTGGGCCTCGGCGCGATCGAGTCCCTGCTCGCGGGCGATTCCCGCACCGGCCGCTATTGCCACGGCGATACGTTGACGATGGCGGACATCTCTCTCGCCGGCCAGGTGATCGGGGCCCAGAACTCCGATTGCGACGTCAAGCCGTACACGACCGTGATGCGGATATTCACCGAGTGCATGAAGCTCGACGCGTTCGCATCGGCACATCCGCGCAAGCAGCCCGATGCGCCCAAGTAGACGGTGAGCAGTCCATTGCGTTGATGCTGTATGACTGAGAAGAGCGAAATCCGCGACGGTATGCGGATCGACTGGGATGTGCCGATCCGCATGGACGACGGCCTCGTGCTGCGCGCCGACGTGTTCCGCCCCATCGTGGACGGCCGCTATCCGGTGATACTCAGCTACGGCCCGTACGCCAAGGGGCTCGCATTCCAGGAAGGCTATCCGAGCGCCTGGCAGCGCATGGCCGCCGAGCATCCCGACGTCGTCCACGGCTCGAGCAACCTGTATCAGAGCTGGGAAGTCGTGGACCCGGAGAAGTGGGTGCCGCATGGGTACGCGTGCGTACGGGTGGATTCGCGCGGCGCAGGCCGCTCGCCCGGCTTCATCGATCATTTCTCGCCGCGGGAGACGAAGGACTTCTACAACTGCATCGAATGGGCGGGCGTGCAGCAGTGGTCGAGCGGCAAGGTGGGCCTGAACGGAATCTCGTACTACGGCATGAATCAGTGGCACGTCGCGAGCCTGCAACCTCCGCACCTCGCGGCCATGTGCATCTGGGAAGGCTCGGCCGACTGGTATCGCGACATGACCCACCACGGCGGAATTCTCTGCACGTTCTTCGCCAACTGGTACGACATGCAGGTGAAGACGGTCCAGTATGGGCTCGGCGAGCGCGGCCCGCGCTCGCGGGTCACGGGGGCGCTCGTCTGCGGAGACGAGACGCTGCCCGACAAGGAGCTTGCCGCGAACCGCTGCGACTTCGGCGACGATATACTCAGCCACCCGCTCGACGACCAGTACCATCGAGACCGCTCGCCGGTATGGGAGAAGGTGGTCACGCCGTTTCTGTCGGCCGCCAACTGGGGCGGACAGGGACTGCACCCGCGCGGCAACTTCGAGGGCTTCGTGCGCGCCGCCGCGAAGGAGAAGTGGCTCGAAGCGCACGGCATCGAGCACTGGACCCATTTCTACACGGACTACGGTCGGCTGCTGCAGAAGCGTTTCTTCGACTTCCACCTGAAGGGCGAAGCAAACGGCTGGGACCGCCAGCCGAAGGTGCAGCTTCAGGTGCGCCACGTGGACCGCTTCGTCGAGCGCCACGAGTACGAATGGCCGATCGCACGCACGCAATGGACGAAACTTTACCTCGATCCGGCCGCGCACAGCCTGGAACGCGCGCCCCCGAAGGGTGCGGGCACAGTGGCCTACGATGCGCTCGGCGACGGTGTGACGTTTCTTTCGGTGCCGCTCGAGAAGGAGACCGAGATCACCGGCCCGCTTGCGGCGCGGCTCTTCGTGTCGTCTTCAGCCGCCGATGCCGATCTGTTCCTGGTGGTGAGCGTGTACACGGCGGACCTGCGCGAAGTCACGTTCATGGGCGCCATCGATCCGCATACGCCGATCGCGCAGGGGTGGCTCCGCGCCTCGCACCGCAAGCTCGATCCCGGCCTCTCCACGGAATACCGGCCGTATCACACCCATGATAAAAAGCAGCCGCTCGCGCCCGGCGAGATCGTGCAGCTCGACGTGGAGATCTGGCCGACCTCCATCGTGTTCCCGGCCGGGTGCCGCATCGCGCTCAGCGTGCGTGGCAAGGACTACGAGTGGCAGAAGACGACCGGCGCCAGGCTTTCGAACTTCAAGAACGAGCTCCTCGGGTGCGGGCCGTTCCTGCACAACGATCCGCGCGACCGGCCGAAGGATGTCTTTGGCGGAAAGACCATGCTGCATTTCGGGCAGGGACGGGAAGCCTACCTCCTCCTGCCGGTGATACCACCACGGACATGAAACTTCGAGGACGTGGCAGCGTGCAAGCTCTTGACGACGAGCGCGAGGCTTCCTGGACCGACTGCGAGCCGCTATGCCTGCGCTGAAGATCCAGGTTCACCCGGAGCGCATGCCCGCGCTGGACCTCGACGGCGTGCTGCAGATTTTTTCGAACGCCGCAGAGATGGCGGACGCCGAGCTTACGGTCCGCGAGGGCGAGGACGACGGCCCGTACATCAACTACGATTTTCTCACCGGCGATCTCGTCCGGCTGTGGGAGGTCCTGCAGAGCCAGGTATTCTTGGACGACGTCCTGGGTCCGCAGCTCGCCCATGCGGCTATCGCCACCTGTCAGGGATCGCGAGGCTGGGACAACTATCTCCTCCTGCACCACTACGACCAGAGCTTGCAGCTCGATACGCTCGGCGGCTGAATGAGGTTACGATGAGCCACGTCTTCCGTTTCACCCGCACGCACGCGATGATCGCTGCGGCGCTTGCCGTGTGCAGCGGTCTTGTCTCCGGAGCCGAATCCTATCCGACCCGGGTGATCCGGCTGATCGTGCCCTACGCCGCCGGCGGCACCGGCGATATCATCGGCCGGCTGGTCGGCGGCAAGCTGTCCGAAAACCTCGGCCAGTCGGTGATCATCGAGAATCGGCCGGGCGCGGGCGGGAATATCGGCGCCGAAGCGACGGCCCGGGCCGCAGCCGACGGCTACACCGTGCTCATGGCGGCGACGAGCCTCGCCAGCAACCCCAGCCTGCAGAAAAGGATGCCGTTCGATCCGCTCCGGGACCTGGCAGCGGCGGGCGGATGCTGTGAAGTCGCGACCATACTCCTCGTGCATCCCTCGCTGCCGGTCAAATCGGTGAGGGAGCTGATCGCGCTCTCGAAGGCCAATCCGGCAAGGCTCAGCTTCGCGTCCTCGGGATTCGGCACCACCAGTCACCTCGCCGCCGAGCTGTTCAAGGTCATGGCGCAAGTCGATATGGTCCACGTCCCGTACAAGGCCGACTCGATAGCGCTGCCGGACGTGCTGACGGGGCGAGTGGCTCTGATGTTCATGCTCCAGACCACCGCGATGCCTCAGATCAAGTCCGGCAAGCTGCGGCCACTGGCGGTGAGCACGGCGGCGCGCTCGCCGCTCGTTCCCGATCTGCCCACGGTCGCCGAAGCCGGGCTGCCCGGCTACGAGATCAGCGCGTGGTTCGGGCTGTTCGTCCCGGCGGCCACGCCGAAAGACATCGTCGAGAAGCTCGGGGCGGCGTCGGTCAAGGCGGTGCGGTCGCCGGAACTGAAGGAGCGCCTGCTCGAACAGGGATTCGTGCCGATCGGCAGCACTCCCGACCAGTTTGCCGCGTTTTTCAGGGGCGAAGTGCAGAAGTGGGCACGAGTCGTCAAGGAGGGAAAGCTCGCCCTCATAGATTAGCGGCCAACGCCAAGCTGTTTACCGCTCATCGCTTTATGCCGCCTTGCGTCCGCCGGCCTGCACCCAGACATTTGCGGTAGACGCCGTCGAGGTTGAGGCCAATTCGGAAGGCCGTAGAATTCTGATGGAGCAATCGGTCAGGTTCGGTCCGGGATGGCGCGAGGCTGCGCTGATACTCCTCATGCTCGCGCCGTTGTTCTATCTCCTGTTCCTGTACGGAGCTCCCATACCGCAGGACCGCGGCTATCACGTGTTCGCGGACGTCAGGACGTGCCTCGGATTGCGCAACTTCGGAAATGTGGTGTCCAACGTTCCGTTCCTGCTGGTGGGCGCAGCGGGAGCCCTGTGGTGCTACCGGCATCCGGGGGAAGGCGCGGTGCGCTCCTGGATGGTTTTTTTCCTGGGTGTGGCTTTGGTTTTCTTCGGATCGGCGTACTACCACCGGACTCCCGGCGACGACTCGCTGGTCTGGGACCGGCTTCCCATGACTATCGCTTTCATGGGCCTGTTCGTCGCGCTGGTGAGCGAGCACATCGGACAAAAGCTCGAGCGCGTCCTCCTCGTCCCTGCGGTCGTGGCAGGAATCGCGAGCGTCCTCTGGTGGAAATTGAGCGACGACCTGCGCGTCTACGTCTGGGTGCAGTTCGCGCCGCTGCTCGCGATCCCGTTCGTGCTCGCCGCATATCCCGCCCGCTACACGCACCGGCACTACCTCCTCTACGGCGTCGCCATCTATGCGCTCGCCAAGGTGGCCGAGTACTACGACTACGCGTTTTTCAACCTGACCGCGAGCGCCGTGAGCGGCCACTCCCTGAAGCACCTGCTGGCCGCGGCGGCCCCGTTCATCGTCTACCTCATGCTGCGGCGGCGCAGTCCCGTTGCGGTGCGGCGATCCCCCGCCGGAACCCCTCGATAGTCTTGAATAGACGATTGTTTTCGCGGCCTGCTCGCGACGCTATCGCGCCCTCCATTTGCCGTCGTGGCTGACCGGTTATTCCATTCCGGCTGGCCACACCTTCGTCGTTCGATTTATTCCGCCCATGCCGTTTGACTATGATCGCGTGACAAAAACGGCTGGCGTCCCCGGCGGGGGATTGATTTCATTCGGCCGAGGTGCGCATGATACGCAAGCATTTCCCGCCGATACTCTAGGAGGATCCGATGAAGGTCAGAAACACTGTGATTGCTCTGTCGTTGCTCTTTACGGGCCTGGCTCCGGTTGCCGCATGGGCCGAAGACGGGCATGGACTGCCGCAAGGAGCGACGTTCTCCACTCTGATTAAGACACCGCTCAACATCGAAGGCTTGACCGGAGACAACAGCGGCAATCTCTACGTGCCCGGACGCCAGCTCACCGCCGGCGCAGCGTGTCCGGTGTGGCGGGTCAACATCGATAAGCCGGTCCTGGTTGTCGTGGGCTTCGTTCCTGCCCCGAGTCCCACGGGACTGTGCGCGCCCCTCGGGCTGGCCTTCGACCAGGCGGGAATGCTGTACGTGACGGAAACGGACAAGATCTACCGCTTTCTTCCCAACGCGGGGAACCCGCCGACCGCAACCCTCTTCGCATCGGGCGTGCTGGGCACCAACGGCCTGGCTTTCGACCGCGACGGCAATCTCTGGACCGGTGACGGCACCACCGGCGTCGGCCGCGTGTGGAGGATCGCGCCGAACGGCGTGGTGACGGAGGCATTTCGCATCCAGCCGATGGCCAACGAGGTCAACCTCGTGGGCGGCGTGGGGGGCGTAGGGCGCGATGTGCGCGACCTCCCGCCGGGCACGATCACCGTTACGCCGACCACCCGCAACGCGGCCAACACAGCCGGCTCCCAACCGCTCGTATCGAACGGTCTCGCGTTCGACGACAACGGCGATCTATTCGTCGCCGACACCGCGCGCGGGGCGATCTGGAGGGTGACGCTCGACCGCGACGGCAACGTGCAGAGCAAGACGGGGTGCGATACGACCTTTACCGCCAACACGCTGTGCCTGGAAAACATCTTCGTGGCGCATCCGCTGCTGGAAGGCGCGGACGGCATCGCGCTCGACCGCTCGGGCAAGATCTGGGTCGACGCCAACGAGCGCAACGCGGTGATCGTGGTGACTCAAAACGGCAAGGACGTGATCGAAGTGTTCCGCAACGCGCCCGACGCCACGACAAAACTGCGCAACACCGGCCCGCTGGAATTCAACACCAGCCCGTTCCTGTCCGACCACAAATTCTGCACCACGAGCTCGGACGCCAACCGCCGCGACAACTCGCCCAACACCGCGGGCGAGATCGACAACACCGCCCCTCCCGCCGGCGGCCCGAATCGCGGCAAGATCTCCTGCATGAACCAGAGTTTGTCCGTGCCCGGCGTGGAGTTGCCGGTGCGTTAGGAGACGGATAGACGACGCGCTACAAATAAGCGGAAAGGGCCGGCCTCGCGCCGGCCTTTTCGTTTGTTCTTCCGCAAGCAGTGCGGCCTCTTCGGGCCAACTGCGGCGTTTTACGCTCGTACGACTTCGACCAGGCAGTCGTAGAACGTCGCCGCCCCGCCCATATCGGCTAGGGCCTGGGAGGTGAGGTCGTTCGCATTGCGGCCGTCCGGCGAGAGCTTGCGCCACCACACCGACGGCGCGACCACGACGCCCGGGCGGGCGCGCTCCGATACGGCGGCCTTGAGGGTGTACGAGCCGCGGTCGTTGTAGACGCGCACGCGGTCGCCGTTCGCGATGCCGCGCGAGCGCGCGTCGTCGGGATGAATGTCGAGCCGCGGCTCTTTCTCGGAGGCGCGCGCGAAAGGCAGGTTCGCGAAGCTCGAATTCAGGAAATTGCGGCACGGCGGCGAGATGAACGCGAGCGGGTAGCGCCGCGCCAGGTCCGGGCTCGAGTTGACGTTCTCCCGCGGCGGGGTGTAGCCCGGCAGGGGATCGAGGCCGAGCTTCGCCGCGGTCTCGCTGTAGAACTCGCACTTGCCGGAAGGCGTCGGGAATCCGCCCTCGGCAAACGGCGCGTAGCGCTCCGGCACCGCGAGCCGCTGCCAGCCCTGCTCCTTCAGCGCGCCCCACTCGATGCCACGCATCCGCGGCGCGTCCGAGCCGAGCGCCTGCCGGCAGAGATCCTCGTCGCTGTCATCGAAGCACTCTTCGGTGAAGCCCAGCCGCTTCGCGAGCAGCCGGAAGACCTCGCTGTTCGGCTTCGCCTCGCCGACCGGCGCGATCGCCGGGTTGTTCGCGAGCACGTAGAGGTGCCCGTACGACTTGTGCACGTCGTAGTGCTCGAGCTGCGTGGTGGCCGGCAGCACGATGTCGGCGTAATCGGCCGTGTCAGTCACGAAGACGTCGTGCACGACGGCGAAGAGATCCGGCCGGGAAAAGCCGGCGATCACCTGGTTCGAGTCGGGGCAGACCGCGACGGGGTTGTTGTTGTAGACGTAGATCGCCTTCACCGGGGGCTGCGCCGAGGTGAGCGCGTCGCCCAGCGCGGACTGGTTGATCGTGCGCGGCTTGCCGCGGATCAGGTCGGGGCGCTCCAGGGTCTTGTGGTCGAGGCCGTAGAAATCCGACGTGGAGAGCACGACGCCCCCCGCCGCGTCGCGCCACGCCCCGACGAGCGCGGGGAGGCACGCGATCGTGCGCACCGCCATGCCGCCGCCGAAATGACGCTGCAGCCCGTAGTTCAGACGGATCGCCGCGGGCTTCGCCGCCGCGTACTCGCGCGCGAGGCTCACCACTTCGTCCGCGCCGATGCCGCATAAATGGGCCACCTTCTCGGGGGAATAGCCCGCGACGCGCTCCGTCAGCGCCGCGAAGCCCACGGTGTGGCGCTCGACGTAATCGCGGTCGATGCGACCCTCGCCGATGATGACGTGCATCATCCCGAGCGCGAGCGCGGCGTCGGTGCCCGGGAGGAGCCGCACGTGCTGGTGGCACTTCTCCGCGGTCTGGCTGCGCCACGGATCGATGGCGACGAGCTTCGCGCCGCGCCGCTTCGCCTCCTGGCAGCGCGACCAGACGTGCAGATTGGAGACGATCGGGTTCGATCCCCAGATGAGGATCAGCTGGGCCTCGTCGAAGCGCTCGGGATCCATGCCGACGGAGGCGCCGAGCGTGAGCTTCATTCCGGCCTTGCCGGCGGAAGAGCAGAGCGTGCGGTCGAGGAGGCTCGCTCCCAACCGGTTGAAGAAGCGCCGGTCCATCGACATGTACTGCGCGAGCCCCATCGTCCCGGCGTAGCTGCACGGCAGGATCTGCTGCGGGTCTTCGGCGGCGATCGCCTTGAAGCGCGCCGCGATCTCGTCCAGGGCCTCGTCCCAGGAAACCCGCTCGAGCCGCCCCTGCCCCTGCCCCTTGGCGCCGATGCGGCGCAGCGGATAGAGCACGCGCTCTTTGGAGTAAGTCCGATCCAGATAGCGCGCAACCTTGGTGCACAGCGTGCCGTCGGTGAACGGCATGTCGGCGCCGCGCACTTCCACCGCGACGCCGTTCTCGACGGCAATCTCCATCGCGCAGGTGTCGGGGCAGTCGTGCGGGCACGCCGCCTTGACGATGCGGCGGGCGCTCCGGGGCAGATCGCTGTTTCCCATGCGCGGCTTTCGAGAAGGGCTATCCCGGTATTTTATGGAAAAACCCGCGGCAGAGGGCGCTCCGCCTGAGTCCGGCCCGATCAATCCTGCAGGGCATAGCGCTCCAGCAGC
>DATFWO010000365.1:0-4450 GCA_035259205.1 Burkholderiales bacterium
GCAGGTTCTGCCCCTTCTTCTGGCCCGGACCGACGGTGACCTTGTCGCCATCGGCCTTGACGTGCTCCTGCATGACGATGGTGTCCGCGCCCTGCGGGACCACGCCGCCCGTCATGATGCGCACGCACAGGCCGGCCGAGACGGAACCGGAGTAAGGTGCGCCGGCAAAAGCGCTGCCCGCGACCTTGAGGGTGACTTCCCCCTCGGGTTTGAGGTCAGCATGGCGTACGGCGTAGCCATCCATCGCGGAATTGTCGTGCGCGGGGACATTGAGGGGTGAGATCACGTCTTCTGCCAGCACGCGTCCCAGCGCGCCGCGCACGTGCACCCGCTCTGTGGCAGTGACCGGCGTCAGGAACCGGGCTATGACTTCCCGCGCCTTCGCCACCGGCATCGAATTCGGATCGTAATCGTCGGCGCAGCTGAGCGCCGGTATCGCGGTAAGAGGTTCATTCATGCGAGGTTTCCCAAAAGCGAAGGCCGTATTTGTGCGACCAATTCTAGCGCCGGATGAGACATTTTGCCGAATCAGGGAGTGAACGCGACCCTCCAGAAGCGCGTGTCCGACCGGCTCACCTTCGCCTATGCAATGAACGACTTGCCGACCGAGCCGCGGCGCTACGAAATACACTTTTCGATCGTCGCGAGCCTCTTCTAGAGTCCGCTATCCGGACAGGCACCCGCCGGCAAGGGCCTGAATGCACGCGGCGAGGGCCGCGTGTATCATATAAACAGCGGTGCTGCTGTCCCGGGTGATTCGCCGCGACCGTCAACCCGTGCCGAACGGCGCTTCCTGTGCGAACGACTCGGCACTGTCGCCACTCTGAACGAAGATCAACGATGAGGAGAGCACGGATGAAAAGACGCAGCTTTTTGAAGGCAACCCTGGCCGCTCCGGCAGTTGGAGCGTTGCCGGCGGCGTTCCGCCAGGGCTACGCGGCCGAGCAGGACGGCGGCTGGAAAACCTACGAAATAACGACCAGGGTCGAGATCCTGAATCCGAGCGCTACTTCGCGCGCCTGGGTCCCGCTGCCGCTCACGACGAAATCCACGTGGCACAACCCGCTGAGCAGCCAGTGGACGGGCAACGCCTATCAGTCCAAGGTCGTGAGCGACGGCAAGTATGGCGCGGAAATGGTGTATGCCGAATGGCAGGCCGGCGAAAAGGCTCCGATACTGGAAGTCATGAGCCGCTTCGCCACCCGCGACCGCGTCGTGGACATATCGAGGCCGAACCCGGGTGCACCCAAGCTGTCGGCGGAGGAAATCGCGCTCGAAACGGCCGCCACCGACCTGATCCCGACCGACGGCATCGTCCGGGATACCGCGCTCGACATCACCACGGGAGCAAAAACCGACGTCGAAAAGGCGCGGGCGATCTACGAATGGATAGTGGACAACACGTTCCGCGATCCGAAAGTGCGCGGCTGCGGCTGGGGTGACATCAAGGGCATGCTCGAAACGCGCAATTTCGGCGGCAAGTGCGGCGACCTGAACGCGATGTTCGTGGGTCTGGCGCGCTCCGTGGGGATACCCGCGCGCGATGTCTACGGCATCCGCGTCGCGCCGTCGCAGCTCGGCTACCGCAGCATGGGCATCGGCACCCCGGTCGCGAGCCGGGCACAGCACTGCCGCGCGGAGTTCTACGCCCAGGGCATAGGCTGGGTTCCCGTCGATCCCGCCGACGTGAGGAAAGTGGTGCTGGAGGAGCCCCCGGGCAACCTGACCGTCAACGATCCGAAAGTCGTGGCGATGCGCAAGAAGCTCTTCGGGGCCTGGGAGATGAACTGGCTCGCCTACAACACCGCGCACGACGTGAAGCTGCCCAATTCCAGCGGGGCCAAGATCCCGTACCTGATGTACACGAACGGCGAGACGGGCGGCAAGATGCTCGACCAGCTCGAGCCCGATCAGTTCAAGTACACGATCACGGCGCAGGAAATCAAGGCTTGACGGGCTTTCAAGGCTAGGTCGCCGGCAGCAGGTCACGGGGAAGTATCACTTCCCCGATGTCGGGCGCCGCATACCCCGGCAAGGCCTCGCAGCGCTTGCGAAAGACGGAGCTTCTCAGAGCTTCGAGCAGCGCTTTCATCCGTGCAGTGGTCAGCGTGCGGGCGCGCGTGGCGAGGAAATAGCGCTCGGTCGCAACAGGCACGAAATCGAGCCCGTGCTGCCTCGCGGCGGCTTCGATGCCGAAGCCGGCATCGGCCATCCCGCTCGCGACGGTCGCCGCTACCGCCGCGTGCGTGAACTCCTCGGTCTGGTAGCCCTTGATCTGGGAGGGCCGGATGCGCTCGCGGCCAAGGAGATGATCGAAGCACAGGCGGGTGCCGGATCCGGTCTGGCGGTTGATGAAGCGGGCGCCGTTCGCCGCAAGATCGGGCAGGGAGTAGATCCGCCGGGGATTTCCTCTTGCGACCATGAGCCCCTGCCGCCGCGTGACGAAGTTGACCAGCCGTATGCTGCGGGACTTGAGCCAGGGCCGGTAGGAATCGAAGGCGCCCGCGCCAGTGGACAGGTCGGGGACGTGAAAGCCGGCGATCTCGCAGGCGTCGTGCGCAAGATCCGCCAGGCACTCGAGGCTGCCGCGGACGTGCAGCTCGAAGGCGGGCTCAGACGTCCTCGACATCAGATCCCGCAACTCGGTGAGCGCCAGGTCGTGGCTGGCATGCACCACCAAGGGGTTGGCGACACGGCGCAGCGCGCGCTCGCGGCTGAGGCTGCGCACCGTGACCCCGAATTCCCGATCGAGCAGGGCCGCCGCGGCGTCATCCACGGCTACGAACTTCTCGCCGAGGGCGCTCAATCGGGCACCGCGGCCGCGCTGCAGGTCTACTAGGGGTTGCCCCAAAGCCCGTTCCGCGACCCCCAGCAGCCCCCAGGCATGCCGGTACGACATGCGCAGCACGCGCACGGCCTGGTTCAGCGATCCCGTTTTCGCTATCGCCCGCAGCAGCGGTGCCACGCGCGCATCGAGGTCCCGCCCCTCCGTTTGCCACCTGACTCCAAGCTTGAGCTGCATCTATGCATCACAGAGCATATTTAAGCTCTCTTGCTGGAATGTCATAATCCCTCGTCCAAATCGCTGTCATATGTGCAGGTTAGCATATTATTCGGCATGACCGATTTATGGAGCGCGGCCGGCGAAGCGCAGCGGCTGATTACGGGACTGGATCGCGGGCTCGTGGAGATCGTGCTGCTGAGCCTGCGCGTGAGCCTGACCGCGGTCCTGCTCGCTGCCGTCCTGGGTTTGCCGCTGGGAGCGACCATTGCGGTGACCCGCTTTCCCGGCCGGCGGCCCTTGATCGTCCTGCTCAATGCGCTCATGGGCCTGCCACCGGTGGTGGTCGGCCTGGCGGTCTACCTGCTCCTCTCGCGGGCCGGGCCGCTCGGCGAGCTCGGGATCCTGTTCACCCCCGCCGCGATGATCGTGGCGCAGACCATATTGATCTTGCCAATTGTGGCTGCCCTGTCGCGGCAGGTGATAGAGGACGCGTGGGACGAGTACCGCGAGCAGCTCCGCTCGCTGGGTGCCGGACCGCTGGCTGCCGCGATCACACTGCTGTGGGACACGCGTTTCTCGCTGGTGACGATCGTGCTGGCCGGCTTCGGCCGCGCGGCGGCCGAGGTGGGCGCGGTCATGATCGTGGGCGGCAACATAAACGGCGTGACGCGCGTCATGACCACCGCAATCGCGCTGGAGACCAGCAAGGGGGACCTCCCGCTCGCCCTTGGGCTGGGGATCGTCCTGCTTTCGCTGGTACTTTTCCTCAACGCGGCTGCATACTGGATCAAGGAAGCGGCGCAGCGGCGCTACGGCTGAGGAAGTTCCTTATGCTGCCGCTCGTACTCGACCGGGTGTCGTTTGCCGTCGGCGGCAAGACGATCATCGACCGGGTCTCCGTGGAAATCGCCGCGGGGCCGCGCACGATCATCCTCGGGCCGAACGGTGCGGGGAAGAGCGTGCTGATGCGGTTGTGTCACGGGCTGCTCGCTCCTACGTCCGGCAGCATTTCCTGGGGCGGTGCGTTGAGCGGCCGCGCACGGCAGGCCATGGTGTTCCAGCGGCCGGTGATGCTGCGGCGATCCGCGCTCGCGAACGTCGTCTACGGCCTCAAGCTGTCCGGCGTTGCACCCGGCGAGTGCGAGTTGCGCGCGCAGGATGTGCTGGAAGCGGTCGGCCTGGCCGAGGTGGCAGGCCGGCCCGCCCGGGTGCTCTCGGGCGGAGAGCAGCAGAAGCTGGCGCTGGCGCGAGCGTGGGCGCTGGGGCCGGAGGTGCTGTTCCTGGATGAGCCCACTGCGAACCTGGATCCCGGCGCAACGCGCGAGGTCGAGACGATCATCGGGCAGATTCGCGCCGGCGGCGCCAAGATCGTGATGACGACGCACAACCTCGGCCAGGCGAGGCGGCTGGGCGACGAAATCCTGTACCTGCATCAGGGCCGGCTGG
>DATFWO010000366.1:0-22142 GCA_035259205.1 Burkholderiales bacterium
ACGCCATCGTCCTCAGCCCCGTCGTGCCCGACGCGATGGGCCACATCCTGTCCGCGTCCATCATCAGCATTCCCGCCGCGATCGTCCTCGCGGCGGTCATGGTGCCGCCGCGCGGCGATCCGACCTCGGGCAAGCTCGCGCTGCCGCAGCAATCATCGAGCGCCATGGATGCGATCACGCAGGGCACGCTCGATGGTCTCTCTTTGCTGCTGAGCGTCGTCGCCATGCTGGTCGTGTTGATCGCGCTGGTATCGCTGGTGAACCTTGCGCTGGGACTCGTTCCGCAGTGGGGTGGCGCTCCGGTCACTCTGCAGCGCCTGCTGGGATGGGTGATGGCGCCTCTGGTCTGGCTCGCGGGCGTTCCATGGGCGGAGGCGACCACCGCCGGAGCGCTCATGGGTACCAAAACCGTGCTGAACGAGTTTATCGCATACCACGACCTGGCGCGGCTTCCGGCAGAGAGCCTGAGCCCACGCAGCCGGGTCATCATGACCTACGCCCTGTGCGGGTTCGCCAACTTCGGCAGCCTCGGGATCCTCATCGGCGGCATGGCGACCATGGTTCCTGAGCGCCGGAACGAGATCGTGGCGCTTGGCATGCGCTCTATCGCGGCCGGTACCCTCGCGACCTTGATGATCGGCGCCGTGGTTGGGATGCTCCTGTAGGCGCCGAAGGCCGCGGCCTGCCGTCAGTACCTGACCCTTGCGGCACCCTTCACGCTGATCCGGTCGAATTCGCCGGGTATGCAGAGGATATTGGGCCGCTGCGCGTAATACGCGCGATATTCCGCCGCACGCAGCCAGGCCTTCACGGCGTCGAAATCGGTTTTTTCGTATTCCAGGAAGATCAGCGGCCGGCAGCGCTTGACCGTTGCCGAAGCGCCGGCGAGCACTTTGTGCTCCATTCCTTCTGCGTCGATCTTGAGCAACCGCGCGCTATTCAGGCCGAGGTCGTCGATGCGAATGGTTTCGACGGTTTCGATCGAGCCCTCCAGTCTTCGGCCGTCGAAATCCGGACCGGGAACGCGTTCGATCTCGAGCGAACCGAAGTTGCCCGGCTCGTCATAGTCGATCGCCTGGAAGCGCAGCGGCTGCCCCGACTCGGAGCAGACCGCCCGGTGGTGACAGCGGACGTTGTCGAGACCGTTGAGCGCTACCGTCGCAGTGAGCAGATTGAAGATCTCGCGCTGCGCCTCGAAGGCGTGCACCGTCACCTTCGGGAACGGAAAGCGGGCAAGGGCGATCGCGTATACCCCGTTGTAGGCCCCGACGTCGAGAATTTCGATCTCGCGCTCCGCTCCGTATACGGCCGTCAGCATCCAGCGCAACAGCTCGATTTCGTCCTTCTCCCACGCGCCATCCTCGATGACACAGCGGCCGATCATGCTGTCGTAGCGGTTGACGAGCAGCAGGCCGTACTCGGATTTCACCACGACGTTTCTCGAATCCGATACGGGGCGCCCTCCGGGCGGCGGCGCCGCTTCCGACCGGCACCACGCGCTCCACATCTCCCGGAAAGCGTTCTCGAGAGCCCTGGCGCCGCCTGCCCCGTCGGTCAGGGGCGAGCGCAGCATCAAGTCGCGCAGCCCGGAGCGCAGTTTCGCAAGACCGGGGAGATCGGACGCGAGACGGGCGGCAATCCCGACGTATTCGTCGCCGCTCTGTGCGACGAGCTGCGGCAGGCCAATATTGGAAAGGAGCGTGACCCCGACCCGCGAGGCGTGCGTCGCGCCGGCGAGCGCGACCACCGGCAGCCCCATCCAGAGCGAGAAGCAGCTTGTCGTCGTGCCGTGGTAGGGAAACGCGTCGAGAGCGATATCCGCCCGCCGGTGCGCGGCGAGGAAGTCTTCGTGCGAGAGCCGCGGCAGTATCTCGATCCGGTCGGGGGCTACGCCTTGTGCGGCGAAGAGTTCCCGCACGCGCCGCTCTGCGGCGCCGCGGCCGATGGTGAGCAGCAGCAGTCGCGAGCCCGGCACCGCCGCGAGGATGCGGGCCCACAGCGCAACGAGCGACGGCGTGATCTTGAAACAGGAGTTGAACGAGCCGAACGTGACGCAGCCGGAGTCCAGGGCGGGAAGGGGGCCGACATCGGGCGCATCCTGCGGAGGGCGCCAGGTCATATAGATCTCGGGCAGGCGCACCAGGGTTTCGGTATGCAGCTGCTCGGTCGCGCCCGGCGGATCGCAGAACGCATCCGTGATCCGGTAATTCATGGCGGACATTCCGGTCGTATTCGGATAGCCGTTCCAGGTCACCTGGACCGGAGCGGGCCGCCGCGCGAAGGCGAGGAGCCGGTTGCGCGGCGTGTGCCCACTCAGGTCGACCAGGATGTCGACCGCATCTCTCCTCACCAGGCGCGCGAGCCCCTCGTCGTCCAGCCCGACCGTCGTGCGCCACGACGCCCCGTAGCCCTGCAAGCGCGCCGAGTAGGCGTCCGGCTGGTCCACGTCGGCGTAGAGCACGACCTCAAGCCGCTCCCGGTCGTGGTGCTCGACGAACGACTCGAAAAAGAACGTCATGGCGTGCTTGCGGAAATAGGGTGAAACGAAGCCCACGCGCAGGCGACGTCGCGCGTCGGGGTCGTTGCGGTGGGGCGGCGCGCCGTCTTCCAGCGGGCGGGCGTGCCGCTCACCCCATGCGCGATGCTCCTGATATACCGCCACCGGGTTCTGGTCCTCGGCATAGTTGAGCATGCGCAGGAGATCGCTGCGCGCGCTTGCGGCGCCGGGGTCGATGGCGAGCGACGCGCGGATCTCCATCACCGCCTCGTCGACGCGGCCCTGCTCGAAGAGCGCGCCGGACAGGGTGTGACGCAGAGCGGCGTGCCGCGCATCCACCCGCAGCCCCGAGCGGCAACTTTCCTCGGCCTCGTCGTAGCGAGCCAGCACCTTCAACAGCAGCCCGAGGCTCGCCCACGCTTCGACGAAATCCGGCCGCAGGCGCGTCGCGTGTCGATAGCCGTCGATCGCGCCGGAGAAGTCGCCGGCGCTTGCAAGCACGCCGGCAAGCAGGGCCTGTGTTTCCGCCGACTCCGGCGCAAGCTCCGCGGAGCGGCGCAGGCAGGCCAGCCCCTCGCCCGTGTTGCCCTGGGCGAGAAGCGTCGAAGCCAGCACCTGCAGCGCATCGACGTTGTCCGGCTCGGCGGCCAGCACGGAGCGCGCTATCTCGGCGACCTCGCGATGACGTCTCAGCCGCTGGAGCTGGAGCGCCTCGGCACGCCATGACAGATCATCCTCGCTCGGCGCGGGCGCTGACGGAGACGGAGGCGCTCCGCGCCGGAACAGCTGCTTGAGGAGGTTACCCAGCATTCAGCGGGAAGCAACGCAGCGGTTCGACGTCCAGTCACGCGTCACGGTCCACCCATCGCCGCGCCCGGCTCACTTGATGAGGACAGTCTCGCGGTGCCCGAGCGTGACGTAGGCGATGCTCCGCCGGGCGCAGAACTGGTCCCATGCTTTCGCCGCCCCGGGGCAGAAGATGGACCCATCGCAGATCATGACGCCGCCCTTGTTGAGGCGCGGATAAAAGTATTCCAGCGACGCCAGCGTAGGCTCGAACAACGCAAGATCGAGATGCACGAAGGCCCAGTCCCGATCCGGGAGCGAACCGAAAACCTGCGGGATCCAGCCGGCGCAGATCTTCACTTCCGGAAAATCCGTGAAAAAGCCGCGTACCTCTTCCGCCGAGCTGTCGAATCGCCCGACCGGGAAGAAGGCTTCTCTGCGCGTCGTGCCGTTACTGTCCCGCACGGATATGAGATCGTTTGCGACCGATGCGCTGCTACCCGAAAAGCTGTCGACCAGATAGAAATCGGCGCCCTTGAAAGCCGGCTCCCGGCTGCGCCAGGCATGGGCGAGCAACAGCGCGGTAGCGCCGCGGTAGGCGCCGCACTCGGCGCGTGCGCCGGGGACCGCGAGAGTCGCGAGCAGGTAGTGGACGAGATCGAGGCGGGTCTGGAACCGCTGGAACGTATTGAACGGCGTCACGGCAGTACCGGTCCGCTTGAGGCACTCGCGGAAGAGCTCTGCGAAGCTGTCTGCGCCTACCCTGGCATCCTGATACAGGATGTCCAGGTGGCGGTCGATCGGCGCCCGGCCATGCAGCTGATTGAGCTTCTGCTCGGTCTCGAGCGGGTACTCGGCGCCGGGGTCGGCGTCTGCGCCGGGAGGACTTGAAACGGAGGCGGCGCCCCGGCGGTTCGAGACGAGCGACTGCGCGGCCGTTTTGAGCACTTTGAGCAGCATGACGTATGGTATTCTGGCGGGCGCTTTTGCCCCGGATCAGATCACCCGAGGCTAACAAAGCCCGCGGCTATCCTACTACGAACCCAACGACTTGCGGCGGGTCGGGTGAGTGCGGGCCTGCCTGCCGCCTGGAGCAACCGACGTGAGCCGAATTCAATCAGTCACTGCCCATCCGATCTCGATCCTGCTCAAGGACGTGCTCTGGACTGCGCACGAGGAGCTGAAGACATCGAGCCTGATTCTGGTCGAAGTGCGCACCGACGACGGCATCGTCGGCTACGGTCAGGTCAAGGGCTCGCCGCTGAAGACGATCTGCGACTGGCTGGCAAGATTCGGGGACATCGTCCGCGGCATGGATGCCCTGAGCCACGTCGCGGTCTGGGAGAAGCTGTTTTCCCTGACGTGTCCGCGACCGGGCGGCGTCGCTCCGACGGACGGATTGCCGCCCCCGCTCTCGCGCAACGAGCGGCCGCAGATCATGGCGGCCATCGGTGGCATCGATATCGCGCTCTGGGACATCAAGGGCAAGCATGCCGGCATGCCGGTATGGAAGCTGCTCGGGGGCACAAACCGCCCGCTCTTTACCTATGCGACGGGCGGCTACTACCGGCCCGGGGCACCGGACAAGGTGTATGCGGAAGAGCTTGCGGGGTTCGTCAGGCAGGGCTTTCGCGCGGTCAAGCTCAAGACGGGCGGGGGCACGCCGGCCGAAGAAGCGAGGCGCGTCCGGGTGGTGCGGGAGGCCATCGGCAAGGACGTCTGGCTGATGCTCGATATGAACGCGCCGTACGACCTGGACGGGTGCATCCAGTTCGCGCGCCTGGTCGAGGCGCTGGATATCTTCTGGCTGGAAGAGCCGCTGCACTGGTACTTGCAGCCGCCCGACTACGTCCGGTTGGCCGCGGCAACTTCGATCCCGCTCGCGCACGGCGAGCGCGAGTGGACGCGCTTCACGATCCGCGACTTCGTTGCCGCCGGCGCCATCCGCTACGTCCAGTTCGATGGGACGCGCTATGCGGGATTCACCGAGGCGCTGCGCGTCGCGGCGCTGGCGGAGAGCCACGGCGTCATGATCGCCCCGCACACGGCGCCCGAGGTGCATGGGCACCTCGTCGCGGCGCTGCCGCGCTGCGCCTTCGCCGTGGAGTCGCACGTGGACCACACTCGCGATCCGCTCTCCCACAATCTCTTCAGCGGGCGTCCGGAATTACGCGGGAGCCACGTCCACCTCAACGACAGGCCGGGGTTCGGATTCGAGGTCGACCTGGACTACGCGAAGAAGCACCGCGCGTAGCGCCTCGCTGGGTGAGCGCTATGAACGCCAGTGCGCGGGTCAGGGGACCTCGAGATCGACCAGCGGCGCGTATTGCTGGCCGCCGAAGACGTCGGTATCGTTGATGTCTCCCGAGATGGCGGGGCGCGGTATCGTGATCTTGATCGCGCTTGCGGCATCGTAATTGAAGATCGTCACCATGCTCGGTTCCATCCGGTAGGCGCTGGCGAACCACTGTGCGTTGATGAGCTTCGCATCGCGCACCTTCTCGTAGGTCGCGTGGTCCTTGAAGATGACATCGAACGTGAGCTCGAACGCGCCCGCGTTCTTGCTGCGGATGAGCTTTGAGACCTCCCAGAGTTTCGCCATAGTGTGCTCACACGGTCTGGTAGTCGATCCGGAACATCTCGAGCGGTGTCGCAGGTTCCACGACGTGGTTCATGTTGAAGCGATAGCTCGCGCCGCGCGCGATCTCCGGGGGCGAATACGGGAATGCGATCGAAGTGATGAGCCCGGTCCATTCCGGGACGGGGTAATGCACCGCGATGTGCCCCACCGACTTCGCCAGGGCGGTGGCCAGCTCCTGCGTTTCGGCCGTAACCTGAAACAGCAATCCGGCCTCGTGGCCGATCTTCGTTTCGGACTCGAGCGGCCCCATGGTTGCGTTCTTGCCCATCACGCGCACGTCGAGGTGGTATCTGCCTTCGATGCCCGCACCGAACACCGCGCTGATCCGGTCACGCGCCGCCCTGACCAGGCCTTCCAGCCACGTGTCGAACTGCCGCAGGATGATGGGGTCGCGCACGCTCCCCACGATGATGCTCTGGTAACCCGCCAGCTCGGCGCCCTCGAGCTTCACCGTATACGTAGAGGCCTTCCTGAAGGTGCTGCCGGAGACCCGGACCGCCCGATCGGAGACCGCTTCGTACTTGGCCGCGAGGGTGTCGAGCACGCCCGAGGGCTCCACGAGCTCGTAGGGTGAGCCGTTTTCGTACAGGTTGTGGGAGGCGACGCTGGCCGGATCGCAGCGATATTCGGGGTTCGGCGGCTCGATGACGAAACCGTCGTCCCGGATCGTGGCGAACATGCAGTCCGGGTACTTGCGCAGCACCACGCACGCCGCTCCGCACTCGAGAATCTTCGCCGCGTGCCATACCGTCGCCGGATTCAGGCCCCGCATGACGGGCAACGCGGAGAAGATGGAGGTATCGCTCGAGCGTCCCGCGATGATGACCTCGGCTCCGTGGTCCATCGCTTCGATATACGGCTCGATGCCGCACATGCCGACGATGTGGGCGCTGCGGTCGATCACCGCCTCGTCGAGGCGCGGCGCGTTGGCGAGCGGCTTGATCCGGCCCTCCTTCAACTTGCGCTTGAGGTAGCCCTTATCCTGCTCGCTGTGGATCGCGGCGAGCTTGAAGCTCAGGCCTTCCTCGCGGGCGATCCCGCGTGCGATCCCCACCAGCCGCTCGAGCTGCTCGTCGTTGCCGCCGCAGCAGGCCGAGCCCACCAGTACCGGTATTCGGGCAGCCCGCCCGGCGAGCAGCATCAGCCGCAGGTCGCGCTTGTACGCGGAATCGGAAAACTGCCCCTCGCCCGATCCCAGATGGTGAGGCCCGGGATCCGTAGAGCCTGAGTCGGCGCCGATAAAATCGGGCCGCAAGGCCATCGCGCGTTTCAGCGACTCCTCGCGAAAACCCGATCCCAGCATTCCGGTTGCGGACAATGCTCGTATCTCGTCCATGCGGTTCCTCGCTCGATGCCGAATCCTTGCAGAAGTCTCCCTCCCGAAGACCTCCATCGCAGTTTATCATTGCCGTACCGCCCTCCCTACCGGGGTTCGGGCATGCCGACAAGAAGACAGCGACTGGAGATCGGGAGGTGGTGCGCACTCCCAGGGAGAGGCCCTCATGCTGGTTAACTGCGCTGCATACCGGGATGGCAGAAAGCTTGGCGACATTCCCAAGGAGGAGATACACAAGTACGTCAGCCAGCCGGGAAGCTTCGTATGGGTTGCGCTCAAGGATCCGGAGCCCGACGAGCTCGAAGAAATGAAGCGTGAATTCGGACTGCACGAGCTGGCGGTCGAGGACGCCCACCAGGGACACCAGCGCCCCAAGATCGAGGAGTACGGAAATTCCCTGTTTGCCGTGCTCCACGTGGTAGAGCCCGAAGGCGAAGATCTGCGCGTGGGGGAAGTGAATATCTTCGTCGGGAAAAACTACGTGTTGTCGGCGCGCAGCCGCGTCCAGCAGGGGTTTGCCAACGTGCGCGCCCGGTCCGAGCGCGAGCCGCACCTGCTCAAGCACGGCTCGACCTATGTGCTCTATGCCTTGATGGATACCGTCGTGGATCGTTACTTTCCGGTGCTCGACATGTTGGAAGACGAGCTGGAGCAGGTCGAAAAGCACATCTTTGACAGCTCGCCGGCGCGCGAGAACATCGAGGCGCTGTACGCCCTCAAGCAGAAGCTCACGACCCTCAAGCACGCGGTGGGGCCGTTGCACGAGGCCGTCGGCAAGCTCTACGGGGGGCGCGTGCCGGAGGTCTGCGCCTACACCCAGGAATACTTCCGCGACATTGCCGATCATCTGATGCGCCTCAATCAGTCGATCGACAGTCTGCGCGACACGCTGACCACGGCGATGTCGGTGAATCTGGCGATGATCTCGCTGGGGGAGAACGAGACGACCAAGCGGCTTGCGGCTTATGCCGCATTGGTGGCCGTACCGACCATGATTGCGGGGGTCTACGGCATGAATTTCGAAACCATGCCGGAGCTCAAGTGGACCTACGGCTATCCATTTTCGCTGCTGCTGATGGTGGTATTGGACATCTACCTCTTCGTCCGCTTCCGGAAGGCGAAATGGCTCTAGTGAGTGCCGTTCCGCCGCTTCGCCGACCGTGCCGCGTGTCATCGTTCTGCACGCATTACACGATATCCAGCTCGGGATACCTTGAACGGCACTGAACGCGGCGAGTCGCCGCGGTCAGTTATATACGAAGGGTGGTTCTTCCACCGCCCAACGGAGTTTCTCGGCTCTCGACTTGCCGATTCCCCTTATCGATTGCAGGTCTTCTGATGACGCTCTTATTGTGGCTTCGACGCTGCCGAAGCGTGCCAATAACTGGCGCGCCCGTTCTGGTCCAATGCCTGGCAAGCCCTGGAGAATGAAGAGCTGGCGCGCACGTTTTCCTCGGGGCCGATACCCAGGTCTGGGGAGTGACGCAGCAGCGAACGCCGTCCCTTGCTGCGCGGCGAACCGCATGGTACTCACGGTCTCAGCGGGCGTACGCGTCCGCAGAAGCGGGATGCCACAGAAAAGGGTCACTGTAACCAGTGCTCCTTGAATGGATTCCCAGCTCATGCCGCAGTGGGAGAGGTCTTGCACGGTTCCCTCGAGAATGATTGCGGGGCGCAATGATATCGCGACGAGTCTGAGAGCTTGCGTGAACAGTCGGCCACTAACTATCGAAATGACCAAATCCGGCAACGTTTTTCGCTCGAATAGAAATCGCCCATCAACGAGATAATCACCGAGTTTCAGGTGCGTCACCGTGACGTGGAAGTCCGGCGATTGCTTCAGCAGGCCGGCGACAGCACCAGACGATTCACGATGATCAATCTGAACGACAAAGGGATTCATTTCCGCGGTGCTGTGTACGTTTTCCCGCCTTCAACGCATCGGCCGCGCTCCTCGTTGACGGAGTGGAAAACGCCGACCCCGACAGGAAGGCGTCTGGACCGTACGGTGTGTCCGAGAGGGAATGGAGTCGGAATTCGGTTTGAGGCCGGTCCGAAGGACCGATTTCAGAAACTGCGCGCGGCCTTGCGTGGCGCGATTGTGGCAACGGAGGCTGCCCAATCGGAATGTGCTATTGCGCGAAAAATTCGCGCACTTTCTCCATCCAGGACTTCGCCCGGGGATTGTGCCGCCCGCCGTCCTTCTGATTGATCGACTCGAGCTCCGTCAGCAACTCGCGCTGACGCTGCGTCAGGTTGACCGGTGTCTCGACGACCACATGACACAGCAGGTCGCCAGGGCTCGTGGCCCGTACGCCCTTGATGCCCTTGCCGCGCAGCCGGAATACCTTGCCGGTCTGCGTTTCCGGGGGCACCTTGATCTTGGCATAGCCATCGAGCGTGGGGATCTCGACCTCTCCGCCCAGCGCGGCGGTGGTGATGCTCATCGGCATCTCGCAGTGCAGATCGTTGTGATCGCGCTGGAACACGGGGTGCGGCCGCGTATGGATCACAACGTAGAGATCGCCGGGCGGCCCGCCGTTTACCCCGGCTTCGCCTTCTCCGCTGAGCCGGATGCGGTCCCCCTCGTCGACTCCGGGCGGAATCTTCACCGACAGCGTCTTGTGCTGCTTGACGCGGCCGGCCCCGCCGCACGTCGCGCACGGGGTCGTGACTATCTTGCCGCTGCCGTGGCAGCGGGGGCAGGTCTGCTGAATCGAGAAGAAGCCCTGCTGCATGCGCACCTGGCCCTGACCCTGACAGCTCGGGCAGGTGGTAGGCGAGGTGCCGGGCTTTGCACCGCTTCCCTTGCAGGTTTCGCATTGCTCCATTGCCGGGATGCGGATGCGCGTTTCGGTGCCGCGCGCGGCCTCTTCCAGTGAAACCTCCAGGTTGTAGCGCAGATCGGCGCCGCGAAACACGCCGGAACGCGCGCGGCCGCCGCCGAAGATATCGCTGAAGATGTCGCCGAAGGCATCGGAGAAGTTTCCGAATCCCGCGCCGGCCGCGGCGCTCGGATCGACTCCCGCGTGGCCGAATTGATCGTATGCGCCGCGTTTTTGTGCGTCGGACAGGATCTCGTACGCTTCCTTGGCCTCCTTGAAGCGTTCTTCGGCTTTCGGATGGTCCGGATTGCGGTCCGGATGGTGCTTCATGGCAAGCTTGCGGTACGCCTTCTTGATTTCTTCTTCGGAAGCGTCCCGGTTTACGCCAAGGACTTCGTAATAGTCGCGTTTCGCCATCTCGGATACGTATCCCCTTGTGCGTCGAACGGCCGAGTTGAACGGCGGCGGCATGCCGTCCATTCGAACTCGGCCAGCGAAACCGGCGCGCTAGCGTCCGGATTTCGCCCTATTTCTTGTCTTTGACTTCGGTGTACTCGGCATCCACCACGTTGCCGTCGTCGTCCTTCTTTGCGCCTTCCGCAGCCTTCTCCCCGCCCGCGTGAGGCTGCTGAGCCTGCTGCTTGGCCTGCTCCTCGGCGTACATCTTCTCGCCGAGCTTGTGCGCGGCCTCGGCAAGCGCCCGGGTCTTCGCCTCGATTACGGCCTTGTCATCGCTCTTCAGCGAATCCTCGGCCTCCTTCAGGGCGGATTCGACCTTGCTCTTCTCGTCGGCGCCGAGCTTGTCGCCATGCTCTTTCATCGATTTGCGCACCGAGTGCACCAGATGATCGCACTGGTTGCGCGCTTCCACCAGCTCGTGCGCCTTGCGGTCTTCCTCGGCGTGGGCTTCGGCATCCTGCACCATGCGCTTGATCTCTTCCTCGGTGAGGCCGGAGCTAGCCTGGATCTTGATCTTGTTCTCCTTGCCGGTCGCCTTGTCCTTGGCCGACACGTGCAGGATGCCGTTGGCGTCGATATCGAACGTCACCTCGATTTGAGGCATGCCGCGCGGCGCCGGCGGAATGTCGGTGAGGTTGAACTGTCCGAGCGACTTGTTGCCGCGCGCCATCTCGCGTTCACCCTGCAGCACATGTATGGTGACTGCCGTCTGGCTGTCTTCGGCCGTCGAGAACACCTGCTGCGCCTTGGTCGGGATGGTCGTATTTTTCTGGATGAGTTTCGTCATCACCCCGCCGAGCGTCTCGATACCGAGCGAAAGCGGGGTCACATCGAGCAACAACACGTCCTTGACGTCGCCCTTCAGCACGCCGGCCTGGATCGCCGCTCCGACCGCGACTGCTTCGTCCGGATTCACGTCCTTGCGCGGTTCCTTGCCGAAAAACGCCTTGACCTTTTCCTGCACCTTCGGCATGCGTGTCTGGCCGCCGACGAGGATCACATCCTCGATGTCGCCGGCACTGACGCCCGCGTCCTTGATCGCGATGCGGCAGGGTTCGATGGTCCGCTCGATGAGATCCTCGACCAGGCTTTCGAACTTGGCGCGTGTGACCTTGATCGCCATGTGCTTGGGCCCCGACTGATCGGCCGTGATGTACGGCAGGTTGATCTCGGTCTGCTGTGAGGACGAGAGCTCTATCTTCGCCTTTTCGGCCGCGTCCTTTAGCCGCTGCAGCGCGAGCACATCCTTGCGCAGGTCTATGCCAGACTCCTTCTTGAACTCGTCACAAAGGTAGTCCATCAGGCGCTGATCGAAGTCCTCGCCGCCGAGGAACGTGTCGCCATTGGTCGAGAGCACCTCGAATTGCTTCTCGCCCTCGACGTCCGCGATCTCGATGACCGAGATATCGAACGTGCCGCCGCCCAGGTCGTAGACCGCGATCTTGCGGTCCTTCTTGCCCTGCTTGTCGAGGCCGAAGGCAAGAGCGGCGGCCGTGGGTTCGTTGATGATGCGCTTTACGTCGAGGCCCGCGATACGGCCGGCGTCCTTGGTTGCCTGACGCTGCGAATCGTTGAAGTATGCGGGCACCGTGATCACTGCCTCGGTAACCGGCTCGCCAAGATAGTCCTCGGCGGTCTTCTTCATCTTGATCAGCACCTGCGCCGAGATTTCCGGCGGCGCCATCTTCTTGCCGCGCACTTCGACCCAGGCATCGCCGTTGGCTGCCTCGATAATCGAGAACGGCACGACCTTGACCGCCTTCTGCACTTCCGTTTCCTTGTAACGCCTGCCGATCAGGCGCTTTACCGCGTACAGGGTGTTCTTTGGATTCGTGACAGCCTGCCGCTTTGCCGGCGCGCCGACCAGTATCTCGCCGTCGTCCATGTACGCGACGATCGAAGGCGTGGTGCGCGCGCCCTCCGAATTCTCGATGACCTTGGGCTGGCCGTTTTCCATGACGGCGACGCACGAGTTGGTCGTTCCCAGGTCGATACCGATGATCTTGGCCATGTTCTACCTCGTTGGTTTACTGCGGAATTCCGCTAATTTTGCTATGCAACTGATAATGGGGGCTAATCGCTACTTTTCAACGGCTTTGGCGACCACGACCAGCGCGGGACGGATCACGCGCTCGTGCAGCATGTAACCTTTTTGCAGCACCTGGACTACGGTATTCGGTTCCGCGCCGGATTCCTGCGTGCTGATCGCCTGGTGGCGGTGCGGATCGAATTTCTGCCCGACCGGATTGATCTCCGTTACATGGAACCGGTCGAACACGGCGGCCAGCTGCTTCAAGGTGAGCTCGACCCCGCTCTTCATGCTCTCGACGGTGGCGTTATCCACGGCGAGAGCGGCTTCCAGACTGTCTCTCACCGCGAGCAACTCGGAAGCGAAATTCTCGAGCGCAAACTTGTGCGCACTGGCAATTTCGGCCCGGGTGCGCTTACGGATATTGTCGGTTTCCGCCTTGGCTCGCAGCCACGATTCTTGATACTCTTTTGCCGCCAGTTCCGCCTTCCGGAGCGAGTCCTCCGGACTCGGTGTCTCGTCGCCGACCGCATCCGCTGGCCGCTGCGGGGAGTCCAGCGCGCCTGACTGGTGGTTAGTCATCTCTGCAGCCAGCGGCTCCTCGGGCTGGGCTTTGGTAGCGTCGGGTGTGTCCCGCATCCTGGTCTCTCCCATTGATTCCGTTGAATGTTGGGACAAAACCGGCATATTCAAGGCTTGCCGGCTGGAGCGTAACATTCTGGTGGAACGGGGTTTTTGGTCGCTTTGAGCTAAAAACGTGCTGGTCGCGGTCCTGGCCTATTCGTACGTGACCTGCGGTGGTTACCTAGATTTTCCTGCCGCCCAGGATCAGGGCGCTGCACGCCCAGCTGATGAGGCTGTATGCGATCGCACCCCACACCGCCGTCCAGAACCCGGCTACCCGGAAACCCTCCACGAACGATGCTACGAACCAGAACAGCAGGCCGTTGAGGATGAAAATAAACAGACCCAGCGTCACGATCGTCAGCGGTAACGTCAGCACGAGCAGGATCGGCCTGGCGATTGCATTGATCAGCCCGAGGACCAGCGCGACGACCATGGCCGTGTAGAAGCCGCCGACCTTGATCCCGGTGAAGATGTGGGGAAGGGCGAGCAGGGACAACGCGTTGATGATCCACACCGCCAGAATTTTCATGGTTCCCCCATCGCGCTGGTGGGCAGTCGTGGATATTCGCTAATAAGATCGCCTCTAGCCGCTTGCTCCCAGGGAGAGCGCGCGCCCCCGTGACGCGTCAAGTTCTGCCCTGGAGTCGGCGCTCCCTGTCCAGCCCGCCAGATTTTCAAGCACGAGATCGGTGAGCGCATGCAGCCAGTCGTCGCGCTCGTTCAGGCAGGGTATGTGGTGGAACTCGCGCCCTCCTGCGCTGAGAAACGCCGCCTTGCCCTCGATCGCGACTTCTTCGAGCGTCTCGAGGCAATCGCTCACGAAGCCCGGGCAGAAAACGTCGACGCGTCCGACGTTTCGCCTTCCCAGTTCGATCAGCACATCTGCGGTGTACGGCTCCAGCCACCGCGCTCGGCCAAACCGCGATTGGAACGAAAGGCGGTACTGTTCCGCCTTCAGGGTCAGCGCAGCGGCGAGCAGGCGGCCGGTCTTCTGGCACTCGCAGTGGTACGGATCGCCGCTGGCGAGCGTCGCGCGCGGGACGCCATGGAAGCTCATTACGAGTACATCCGGACGTCTATTCCGCAACCAATAGTCGCGCACGTTCTGGGCGAGTGCGCCAACATACCCTGGGTGATCGTGGAAGCTCCTCACCGTACGCAATGCGGGTTGATTGCGCATGCGGGCGACGCAGGCAAATGCGGAATCGATCGCGCTCGCTGTCGTGCTCGCGGCGTACTGTGGGTACAGCGGCACGAGCAGAATCTTGTTGCACTGCTGGGCTTTGAGTTCGTGCAGCTTCTCGGCGATGGCCGGCCGGCCGTAGCGCATCGCGAAATCCACGATCACTGGAAATTTCACGCGCTCCCCCACGTAGCCGCGCAGCATCACGGCCTGGCGCTCGGTGTGAACCCGCAGCGGCGAGCCGCCGGGCATCCATACCTTTGCATAGCGCTGCGCCGACCGCTTGGCGCGCGTGGCGAGGACGAAAAGATGCAGCACCGCCAGCCACAGCGCCCGCGGGATCTCGACCACCCGCGGGTCGGAGAGAAACTCTCTCAGATAGGCGCGCACCGCCGGCGTATTCGGCGCTTCGGGCGTGCCGAGGTTGATCAGCAATATGCCGACGCGCGCGGGCGTGCCGTGTGTATAAGGGGGCTCGGGGGCGTAGCGGGGCATGCGCTATGGCCGCGGGGACGAGGAGTGATGAGTGATCGGCGGCAGGCAGGATCCCGCAATTCCTGCAGGCTTCCGGTCACCTATCACCCGTCACCTGTCACTTGGCAAGGGCGCTCGAGAGCAGCTTGGCGGTGATCTCCACGATGGGGATCACGCGCTCGTAGGCCATGCGTGTAGGTCCGATCACCCCTACAGTGCCCACCACCTCGCCGTCGACCGTGTAAGGGGCGGTGATCACGCTGCACTCGTCGAGCGTGGCGACACCCGACTCCCCGCCGATGAAGATCTGCACGCCCTCGGCGCGGTTCGAGATGTCGAGCAGTTGCAGCAAGCCCGTTTTGCGCTCGAACAGCTCGAAGAGCCTGCGCAGATTGCTCATATTGGAAGACAGATCCAGGGAATCGAGCAGGTTGCCCTCGCCGGAAATCACCACTTCGTCGGATGACTCGCTCACCGCGGCACTGCCCGCTTCCAGCGCGGCGGTCATCAGCTGCGTCATGTCTTCGGTCAGCTGCTTCAGCTCGTCGCGGATGCGATGGCGGATTTCATCGAACGTGAGGCCCGCGTAGTGCTGGTTGAGGATGTTGGCCGCTTCGACCAGCTCGGAGGGCGAGTATGACTTTTCCGCGAGCAGGATGCGGTTCTGCACGTCCCCCTCGGGCGTCACGAGGATGAGCAGAATGCGCTTCTCCGAGAGCTTGAGAAACTCGATGTGGCGAAAGCCGGAGCTGCGGCGGGGCGTCATCACCATGCCCGCAAAATGGGTCAGGTCGGACAGCAGCTGGGACGCGGAAATCACCAGTTTCTGCGTGCTGTGGACATGGAGCTGCTCTTCGAGCTGGTGGATCTCGCTGCGCTCGAGAGGCTTGATCCTCAGCAGCGTATCCACGAAGAAGCGGTAGCCGCGCGGGGTGGGTACGCGCCCGGCTGAAGTGTGCGGACTCGCGATGAATCCCATTTCCTCGAGGTCGGCCATGACGTTGCGGATACTGGCCGGGGAGAGGTCGAGCCCCGAGTACTTGGACAGCGCCCGGGACCCCATCGGCTGGCCTTCGACGATGTAACGCTCGATCAGCGTCTTCAGCAGGATCTGCGCGCGATCGTTGAGCGTCGGATGGTCGGTGGGCATCGAGCTATTCTACAAAAAAAAGTGACGGGTGACTCGTGACTCGTGTGGCGTGGAGCGTCGCAGCGGCGACGCGAAAGGCGTGTTGCTTCAAGGTTTTTTGCTCCACCGGTCACCGGTCACCGGTCGCGGATTTTGTGGTTAAATGCGGCCATGAAATCGTCTTTCAGAGCGGTCGCGCTGGTCGGCAAATACCAAAGTCCCGAAGTTGCCGAGCCGCTGCTCGAGCTCGCCAAATACCTGGAGCAGCGCAAGGTCAAGGTCGTCGTCGACGAGCTGACGGCGTCGCACGTGAAAGTCGGAAAATATCCGGTTTTTCCACTCGAAGAGCTCGGGGGAGTCGCCAATCTCGCGATCGTGATCGGGGGTGACGGCACGATGCTGAACATCGCACGGGCGATTGCGCCGCACAACGTTCCCCTGGTCGGCGTAAACCAGGGGCGGATCGGTTTTCTCACGGACATTTCTACCGGGACGATGGTGAAGACCATCGGCGCCATGCTCGACGGCAAGTTCGTAACCGAAGACCGCATGCTGCTCGACGGACGCGTGTACCGGGGCAACGACAAGCTCTTCGAGGCGCTGGCTTTTAATGACGTGGTGGTGAGCAAGGGCACCAAGGGCGGAATGATCGAGCTCGAGTTCCGCATCGAAGGTGAGTTCATTCACAAGCAGCGCGCTGACGGCTTGATCGTCGCCACCCCCACCGGCTCCACTGCCTATGCGCTGTCTTCCGGCGGACCCATCGTTCATCCGTCGTTGTCGGTAATGGCGGTGGTGCCCGTGTCTCCGCACACTCTTTCCAACAGGCCGATCGTCATTGCCGGCACCAGCAAGGTGGAAATCGTCGTCAAGGACGCTACCGATCCCCGCGTGTACCTGGATAGTCATGCCGGTCTCGACTTGAGGGAAGGTGACCGCGTGCTGGTGCGCCGCTATTCTCGTCCGTTGAAGCTGCTGCATCCGCCCGGCCACAGCTATTACCGGATGCTGCGCGAGAAGCTCAATTGGAACCGGGAGTGAACAGTGAACAGTGAACGGTGAGCGGTCCCGGGTTCTGCGGACCGGTGTGCGTTTGCCGTTTACTGTTCACCGTTTAGCGTTCACTCAAAAATGCTGCGCAGCCTGAGCATTCGCGACTTTGTCATCGTGGACCGTCTGGACCTGGAATTCGCCTCCGGGTTCACCGTGCTCACGGGGGAGACCGGTGCCGGCAAGTCGATCCTGATCGATGCGCTCGCCATGGTGCTGGGCGCGCGGGCCGACGCGATCGTGGTGCGCAAGGGCGCCGAACGCGCGGAGATCGGCGCGGAATTCGATCCGGAGGGGCGGCCTGCGGCCAGACGCTGGTTCGCGGATAACGATCTGGCGGGCGACGACGGCGCTTGTCTGCTCAGACGCGTGATCGAGGCTACCGGGAGGTCGCGCGCCTATATCAACGGCCGGTCCGCGACGGTCGCCCAACTGCGGGAAATCGGCGCGCTGCTCGTCGATATCCATGGCCAGCACGAGCACCAGTCGCTGCTCCGCTCGGGGGCGCAACGCGAGTGGTTGGACGAGTACGGGGGGCTGGCGAACGCCGGTCGCCGGGTGGCGGAGCGGTATCGGACCTGGCAGCACCGGCGCGAGAGCCGCATCGCGCTGGAGACCAACGCCGCCGCGTATGCGGCTGAGCGCGAGCAACTCGAATGGCAGGTGCGCGAACTTAATTCGTTGAACCTCGCGGCGGGCGAATGGCAGGAGCTGACGGAGCAGCACGCGCGGCTCGCGCATGCGGCGAGCTTGATCGAGGCGGCACAGCTCGGCGTCGATGCCCTTTCGGAAGGCGAGCATTCCAGTCTTGCACGGTTGAATGCCGTTATCGGCAAGCTCAACGGGCTGCTCGAATTCGATCACCGGTTGCGCGAGGTGCTTGAAGTGCTGGAGCCGGCGCAGATACAGTTGCAGGAGGCGGTGCACAATCTGCGACGCTACGGCGACCGCATCGAGCTCGACCCGCAGCGGCTGCGCGAGGTCGAGAGCCGGCTCGATGCGATCCACTCTGCGGCGCGCAAGTATCGCACTACGGCGGAGGAGCTGCCGGAGAGGCTGGGTGCTGCCAGGGCTCGCCTGGACGAGCTTGGTTCGGGCACGGACGTCGATACGCTGCGCAAGCTCGAGGAGGAGGCGCACACGGAGTGCGTGGCCGAAGCGAAAACGCTCTCGGCAGGGAGAAAGAAGGCGGCAAGAAAGCTCGGTGAGCAAGTGACGGCCGCGATGCAGACGCTCGCCATGGCCGGCGGCAGCTTCGAGGTACTGCTGGTTGCGGGGACTGAGGTCACTGCACACGGGCTGGAGAACGTTGAGTTTCTCGTGGCCGCGCACAAGGGCGTAGCCCCACAGCCGCTGGCGCGCGTCGCATCCGGCGGCGAGCTGTCGCGCTTGAGTCTGGCGATCCAGACCGTTGCTACTCAGCTCGCACAAGTGGCGACACTCATCTTCGACGAGGTGGACGCAGGCATCGGCGGAGGCGTTGCCGAGATCGTCGGCAGGATGCTGAAGCAGCTGGGCAGCAGGCATCAGGTAATGTGCATCACCCACTTGCCGCAGGTCGCAGCGTCGGCTGATCAGCAATGGCAGGTGACCAAGTCCACTTCGAACGGCAAAGTGCTCAGCAGGGTTGCGGTGCTGGACCAACGGGAGCGCGTGGAGGAAATCGCGCGCATGCTGGGCGGGGTGAAGATCACCGAGACGACGCGCAAGCACGCTGCCGAGATGCTTAAGGCCGTGAAGAGTGAATAGTGAACGGCGATCGATGGTTGTCCGGACAGTCTTCCTCTTGCTGCTCGCTGCCGCCTGCGTTGCCGCTCAGGCTCAGGCGTATCCCGCTCGTCCCATACGGCTGATTTCGCCTTATCCGCCCGGGGGCGGCAATGACACGCTCGCGCGCATACTGGCGGACCGCCTGGGGTCGTCCGTGGGGCAGCGCATCATCGTGGACAACCGCCCGGGCGCAGGCACGATAGTGGGTACTGAGATCACCGCGAAGTCTGCCCCGGACGGGCATACCGTGATTCTGCTGTCGACGACTCTTGTCACCAATCCGAGCTTGTACCGCAAGCTGCCGTACGATACGGTCAAGGACCTTGCGCCAGTGGCCTTGATCGCCCTGTCGCCGGAGATACTGGTCGCGCACCCCTCCGTGCCGGCGACCACGGTAAAGCAGGTCATCGCGCTCGATCGGTCCACGCCCGGTCGTTTGAGCTACGCCAGCGCCGGGAACGGATCGCCCGGACATCTGGCGGGCGCGCTCTTCAATCTTTTGACGGGTGCCCAACTGGTTCACGTCGCCTACAAGGGCACGGCGCCCGCGGTAACCGAGTTGCTCGGAGGCCACGTGCCGCTGATGATGTCGTCCACGCTGTCGACCTTACCGCACGTGCGGACGGGAAAGTTGCGGATCATCGCCATCACCTCCGCCAGGCGCTCGCCCGCCATACCCGAAGCGCCCACGATCGCCGAGTCGGGGGTGCCGGGGTACGAGGCAACGCTGTGGTATGGAATGCTCGCTCCGGGCGGCACGCCCGCTACCATCGTCAATCGGCTCAATGTCGAGATCGGAAAAGTACTGCAGCAGCCCGACGTCATCGAGAAGCTAAACAGTCAGTCCGTGGATGTCTACTACAGCACTCCGGAGCAATTCGCGGCGCGGATCAGGGAAGAGATCCCGAAGTGGGCGAAGGTCGTCGCCGCCTCCGGCATGCGGGCGGAGTAAGGCCGATCGCATATCCTCCCGCCGGTTCCAATCAATGCTTATGACATAGAGGACACGTGCAATGAACACTCAGGCCCCGGCAATCAAAGCGCTCGCTTTCGACGTTTTTGGCACCGTTGTCGATTGGCACGGGTCGGTTGCGCGCGAGGTACGCGGCCTCGCGCGCGCAAAAGGGCTGCGTGTCAACGCGGTCAAGTTCGCCAAGGCCTGGCGCGCCGGCTACCGGCCCGCCATGGACAGGGTGCGCAGCGGCGCGGCGCCGTTCGAGAAGATCGACGTAATACACCGCGCCATACTCGAAGACGTGCTGAAGCAGTTCAGGATCACGGCGTTGAGCGAGGAGGAGAGGGCGCAGCTCAATCTCGTATGGCATCGCCTCAAGCCATGGCCGGATTCGGCGCGCGGCCTCAAGCGCCTGAAATCGAAATTCATCATCGCGACACTGTCCAACGGCAACACGGGACTGCTTGTCGACATGGCGAAATTCGGCGGACTGCCGTGGGATTGCATCTTCTCGTCGGATACCTTCAAGCATTTCAAGCCGGACCCGGAAATGTATCTGGGGGTGGCCGACAGGCTGAGCCTCGGGCCCGACGAGGTAATGATGGTCGCATCCCACAAGGACGACCTGCGCGCGGCGGCCGGCTGCGGGTTGAAGACGGCGTTCGTCAAGCGCCCGCACGAGTACGGGAAGAACAACAATCCGGATCTCGCGTCGGAGGCGGAATTCACGCTCAACGCGGAGAGCTTCCACGATCTCGCGGACCAGCTCGGCTGTTGATTGCGGCGGTGCCCAGTGCCGGCCGGCGAGCACTTCTACAATCCGGTTGGCGGCAGGTTCGCCGCGGCCGTCCGCGACCGGTTGAGCAAATCCAGCCAGACTGAAGTCCAACGCTCGGTCCGCACCGGCAGAGTCGCGGGGCGCCGCCAGCCAGCCGGGACTAGTCGAGGGTAGCGCCTGAATCCTTCACCACTTTTGCCCACTTCACGATGTCGTCGTGGAGGATTTTCGCGAACTGCTCCGGCGTGACCGGATAGGGATCCGCCCCCTGGCTCGCGAAGCGCTCTCCGATCTCGCGTGTGCGAGCAAGTGATTGATATCGGCGTTGATCTTTTTCACTATCGCCGGCGGTGTGCGGGCGGGCGCGAGCACGCCAAACCAGGGCGTTTCGACGAAACCCGGGAATCCCGATTCGACCATGGTCGGCACTTCCTTGAGCGTGTCGGTGCGCTGCGCGCTCGTTACGGCAAGCGGGCGTATCAGCCCGCCGCGGATCTGTCCGATCGCGGAAGGTACGCTCGCAAATGCGAGCTGCACTTCGCCTGCGATTACATGGTTACTGCGATGGCGATGCCGCGATAGGGTACGTGCGTGAGCTTCACGCCTCCCGCGGTCGCGATCATCGGGCCGAGGAGGTGGTTGACGGTACCGTTGCCGGCTGAGCCGTACCGAACGTAGCCCGGTTTCGCCTTGGCGAGGGCGATCAGATCCGGCATGTTCTTTACGGGTAGGCTCAAGTTGGCGACGATTACGTACGGGACTACGGCGAGGATCGCGACCGGCGCGAAGTGCTTTTCCGGATCCCACGTGAGGCCCTTGTAGAGGCTGGGATTGATCGCGTGCGTGCCGACGAAGCCGAGCAGCCACGTGTAGCCGTCGGGAACGGAGCGCGCGACCACCTCGGTGCCGATATTCCCGCCCGCTCCCGCGCGATTGTCGATCACGATCTGCTGCCCCCAGCGTTCGGCGAGTTTCTGGCCCAGGATGCGCGAGAGCGCGTCAGAAGCGCCGCCGGTCGCTTGCGGAACCAGAAAACGTATCGGGCGATTCGGGAACTCCTGAGCCGCTGCGCCAAGCGCAGCGGCTAGCGCCATTGCGGCTGCAATGGCACGGATGAACCTCACTGACATGATCCGTTTCCTTGTCGTGAAGGCGCTCGAGGGCCGGGTTTGCCGCCGCAGGAAACTGACCGTCACCTTGTTGCAGTCTCTCGCGAGGGAGAGCTGAATGGGCGCTCGCCTGCGAGGGTGATGCGATGCATCACCCTCCGATGACCGTGGTAATCGTTGATCGGATAATGCTGGGCGGCGCGGTTGTCCCAGAATGCAATCGAGCCCACCGCCCACTGGAAGCGGCACGTGAATTCGGGCCTGGTCTGGTGCCCGTACAGGAACTCGAGCAGTGGGGCGCTCTCCGCTTCGGTCATGTCCTTGAAGCGCACCGTGTGCGCGGTGTTTACGTAGAGTCCCTTGCGCCCGGTTTCCGGATGCGTGCGCACGACCGGATGCTCGGCGGCGTATTGCCGCGACGGGTCCACGCGTCCGTCCGCTTTCAGGCGGTCCTCGCGTGTCCGCGTGACATCCGCCTTTGCCGAACTGCTGAT
>DATFWO010000367.1:0-31952 GCA_035259205.1 Burkholderiales bacterium
AAGGCGAGAACCGCCGCAGCCCTGATCCAGGCGTGATGCCGGCGAGGAATCAATAGCTCACCCTCAGCTCCGCCAGCAGCGTGCGCTGCGGGAACGGATGAAACAGGAAATACTTGCGGTTGTTCAGATTGTCGACGCCGATCGATGCGCGGGCCGTCTTGTCGAACTGATAGTTGAGGCGCGCATCAAGCACGAAGAACTGCTCGAAGCCCTGATAGGTATGGGGGTTGATGTCCGTGTTGTCGATCGTGGCCCAGACGCGATCGCTGTAGCGGGCGCCGAGCGCACCCGACCAACGATAGTCATAGCGATAGGTCGCAAGCGCGGTCGCCTTGAGCATGGGAATATTAGGTGTGTACTTGCCCCTCACGTCGGTGAGCACGCCGGCCGCGTTTCTGAAATTCGGGTCGGAGCGTATCGTCGAATCCACGTAGGTCACGCTGCCCGATAGGTCGAGCCCCCGCAAGCCTACGTCGCTTTTTTGCGCCGCGAGCTCCAATCCGCGCGAGCGGATCTTGTCGATGTTCTGCACCGAGGACCCGATCGTGTTGGTGCCCGGGATCGTCGAATTCTGCGAGATCAGGGCATCGGTAAGATTCTCCTGAAAGAGCGACAGGCGGATCCGGCCCTTTTCCATCAGGTATTCCAGCGCAAGCTCGCCCGAGTACGCGCGCTCGGGGCGCAGATTCGGGTTGGGCGTGAAGATGACGCCGGCGACCGTGACCGCCTGATAGAGCTCCGATACAGTCGGGAACCGGTATGCGGTGCCATAGGATGCAGTCAACTGCCACGCCGTGCTCGCCTCCCAGGTGAGCGATGCCTTGGGAGAAAATTTCGACGACGTGATCGCCGGCTGGCTGACGCTGGAAGCCGGCGCCGCGGAAAAATTAAGACCGTCGTAGGCGCGCCGCGATTCGTAGCGGGCGCCAACGGTCAGCCGATAGAGCGGCGCGAAACGCCAGGCGTCCTGCAGCCACAGGGCGTTCGTTCGGGTCTTGCCGAGGGAATTGCTGGTGATTGCTCCGGGGGAGCCGTTGATCCAGTCCGTGGTGGCGTAAATGGTATTGACCAGCTTATAAAAGTCGTGATGCGCACCGAAGGTTACCTGATGCGGGCCGTTCAATCCCTGCGGCCGCCAGTAACCCTTGAGGTCGAGCGTAGACCATCCGGTGTCGTTCATGGACTGGATCGTTCCCGGGCCGCCCCCTTCTGCCGCCGGCAGCGCGGTTCCCGGCACGCGTATTCGATCGTCGCGAAAAGTAAAATCGCTCGCCACCATTTCCCAGTCCCATTCCCTTTGCGTGTACGACCTGACCGATACGCTTTGCGAGACGTGCTCCTGATCCCAGTTGTAGCGGCCGTTGGTGCTGGAAAACGCGCTGGCCCCGATCGCGTTGCCGGTGGCGGTGCTGAAGCGAAACCCGTTGATGTTGAGGTCGGTACCGGAAAATACCGGCGTGCCGGCCGCGCTTCGCAGGTAAGTGTCGACCCCTGACTTGATATCGTTCTGGAAGTAAGCCAGGGTGTAGCTCGCGCGCCATTCGGGCGTCAGATCGTAGGCGAGCTTGATCTTGAAGTTGTCGAGCTCCTTGTTCTCGAGCCCGCCGGAGCCGATCACGAAGATCGGCTGGCCGAGCCGGTTGCGGTCGGGGAACGCCCCCGTCACGGGCGTTCCGGCCGCGCTCGGGGCGGCCGGCTGCAGCAAGGTGATGATGTTGAGCGGCTGGCTGTGGGTGTCGAGGTGATCGGCCGTAAGCCGCCACGACAGCGCATTGTAGCGGCCGCCGAGCATGGCGCCGGCCTGCCACGACGAATAGGTGTCGCTTGTGCCGTAGAGACTGTAGTCCTGCCAGGCAGCTTGCCCTCTAACCGACGCCTCGAACTTTTCCGGCATGCGCGTCGTCATCTCCACGACGGCGCCCATGGAATTCCCGGGATAGGCGGCCGAGAACGGGCCGTACATCACGTCGATGCGCTCGATTTCCTCCGGCGCAACCATGCTCCAGCGCGGCGAGGCATTGCTGTTGTTGTTGCCGATCAAGGTCGAGAGCAGCACGCCGTCGGCGTAAATCAGGCTACGTGCGCTCTGGCCCAGGCCGGAGGTTCGCGTGGCCAGGACCGCCTGCTGGTCGCCGAAATTGCGCTTGCGCACGATGAGGCCCGGCAGGTACTTGAGCCCGTCCTCGACATTGAACAGATTGACCGTGTCGGCAAGCTGCGAGGCGGTGACGCCCTCCGTGGTTCCCGGCAGCTGGTTGCGTTCCACGACGGACGGCGTTTCCTTCACGACGACAGGCGGGAGCGTCTTGCTCGTCTCCTGCGCGCGGGCCGCGGCCGAGACGGCCGCCAGCGACGCCGTGCCCGCGAGCAACGCCAATCGGATAGGAAGGGTTCTGCAGACCATCGCCTTCTCTTCCGACGCGCCCATGTATTCGCTGCCGGTCTCTCAGGGCGCAGGCTCGGTAACGAACGCAATGCGGACGATGCCGGACTTCTGCGCGAGCGCCAGCACGTCGGTGACCCGCTCGTAGCGCGTGTCCCGATCCGCACGGAGGTGCAGCTCGGGCGCGCTCTTGCCCGCCTGCACCGCCGCGGCGAACTGTCCCGCGAGCTCAGCGCGGTCGATGCGGGCCCCATCGAGATAGATTGCGCCGCTGCCGTCGATCGCCACCTGCAGCACGCGCGGCTTGTCGTCGAGCTTCGTGCTGTCGACGCGCGGCAGGTCGATCTGTACCGCCTGATGGAATAGCGGCGCAGTGATGATGAAGATCACCAGCAGCACGAGCATGACGTCGACCAGCGGCGTCGTGTTGATCTCCGACATCGGCTGATTCTCTTCCCGGCCGAACATGGATCCGAGCGCCATGGAACTCCTCCTCAGGCAGCGGAACGGGTCTTGTGCGGTGCCGCCGGCTCCACGTCGCCGGAAGCGCCCTTGGGACGGATGCCGCCGACGAGGTAGCCGTGCAACGCGTACGCGAAGGCGTCCAGGCGCGCGAGCAGCAGGCGGTTGGCGCGCACGCAGGCGTTGAAGGCGAGCACGGCTGGAATCGCCACGAAGAGGCCCGCGGCGGTCATGATGAGCGCCTCTCCGACGGGACCGGCGACTTTCTCCAGAACGACCTGGGTCGCGCCGGCCAACCCGACCAGGGCGTGATAGATACCCCACACCGTGCCGAAGAGGCCGATGAATGGGGCGGTTGCGCCCACGGAGGCGAGGAAGCTCAAGCCGGACTCGAGCCGGCCTTGCGCCTCGGTTATGCCCTGGCGCAGGGCCTGAGCAATGTAGTCAGCCGGGTCCAGACCCGCGCCTATGCTCTGGTTCCCGCGGCGCTGATGCGCCTGCGCCGCCGCGAGCCCGGCCTGCGCGACGGTCACGAACGCGCCGCTCCGGTCCTCCCGCACCAGCGCGTCGAGCGCGGACTGCAGGTTTTTCTCTTCCCAGAAAGCCGCGACGGCACGCTGGGCCGCACGCTGCGCCCGCCGGATCTCCAGCGCTCTCGTCGCGATGATCCACCAGCTCGCGACCGAGAGCAGCAGCAGGATCAAGGCGGTCGCGTGGATCACTGCGTCGCTCTGTGCCCAGAAATGGGCGAGTCCGGTGTGAAAATTCAAATCGGTTCTCCTCGGTAAGACATGGACGCTCGATCAATTCGAAAGGCGAAACACGATGGGGACGAGCACCCAGTCCTCGATCGGCTCGGTCCCGCGCCGTGCAGGCACGAAACGCCACTGATGCACCGCATCGTGCGCCGCCTCGTCCAGGCGCGGAAAGCCGCTGCTCCGTTCCAGCAGGACTTTCTTGGCGGTCCCGTCGGTGCCCACGAACACCTTGAGCAGAACCTGGCCCTGCTCGCCATAACGCCGCGAGATCGCCGGATAGGCGGGCGGCGGATTCTTCAGATAGTCGGCGTCGAAGCGCGGAGCAGTGCGCGGCACCGCAGCGGGCGCCTCCGCTTCGCGCGCTGGAGCTGGCGGCGGCGCAGGCGCGATTTGTACAGGGGAAGTCGGCGCTACCGATTCCAGCACCTGCGGCTGAGGCTGAGGGGGAGGCGGAATCTTTCGCCGCTCGCGCACTACAGGCCGGGGCGACATCGGCCGTGGCTTGGCCTTTTCGACCTCGGGCGGCGGCGGAGGACGTTCCTCGATCACCTTCACTTCCAGGCGATTCAATATCGTCTCGATCTGCGGCTTGAGCGTGATCGTCGCGAGCGCCAGCACCAGCACCAGATGCAGAGTAGCGACGAGTATCGCTTTCAGCGCCGTTTCTCCAGCGCTGCGCGGGCCGGAGCGCGGCACACGGTCCAGTGAGAGCTCGGTCAGCTCCGAAGCGGGCGTAGACATGTTCGGACCGAGCTCCTCCTTACGAATTGACCGTCTGTACGCCGGCCAACAACACCACCGGCTTGCAATGAAACGTAGATGGCCCCAACGGCCTCGAATGTAAACTCATAATTACACCCCAAAGCGCGTGCTGCACAGCGCGCAGCAACGTGCGCCCGGTCAGTTCGGGCGCGTGCCTGAAACGGGTTCAGCTATGGGCAGTGGGCGGGGCCCGCGGAGGCGAGGAAGGCAGCGCTTGCCGCGAGGGAAACGTTTCGTCGGCAGTCAAAAGCACGAAACGGGCGATGAGCGAACGCACCACCGGAACCCAGCCGGCAGGCCGCGCTGCCACAGGCTTCGCGGTGGCTCCGGCGACCGGCCATCTTTGGCAGCAACACGAGTTGTCGGAGCCTCCGGGACAGGCGGGGGCCGTAAGGCGAGACGCCGCACGCGTCCCTTCGGGCTGCGAGGCGGCAGCCCGCTTGCTCGCGGTGGAAGACTGCTCGTGATCGTGGCCGCCGTGCGCCGCCGCACGCAGCGGAGCGAGCGCAAGCAGCGCGAGCGTGAGCCACGTGATGCGCTGCAGCAGATTCGAATGCGAGAGAGAGCCCGCCATGAGGTGAATTATTACCCAACGCGCGGCCACGCGCGAGCGCCGGTGTCGAGCCTTTGGCGCACCTACGGATGCCGCCTTGCCTTCGCCTTATGCCGCTTGCGCGGCGAGCGTGGCGCGGCACACCGCAGGCCGTCGAGGTACAGATCGATCATCGCCTCCGCCTGCCGCTCGAGCGCCACGTAGTCGTTGTTGGTCAGCCAGTTGGAGATCAGTCCGAATAACATTGCATCGAGTCCGATTGCAGCCAGCCGGGGATCCACGCTCGCCGGCAGCAGCCCGCGCCTGACTGCGTTGCGGATGGCCTGTTCCACACTGTGCACGCATCCCTTCTGGATCGAACTGATGCGGCGCGCCACGCCGGCCATCTCGTCGAGGTACTCGCATTTGTGGATGACGATGTCGAACACGCGCCGGCATTGCGGATCGGTCGCGGTGCGTTTCAGGGTGTGGACCGCGCAGGCCTTGAGCGAGGCGAGGGGATCGACCACCGATTCGTCGCTGCTTTGCGCGACCATCGCCTCCAGCGGCAGGGTGACGCGGTTCACCATCGCCGCAAACAGATCGCTCTTGTCCTTGAAGTGCCAGTAGATCGCGCCGCGCGTAACTCCCGCCGCAGCGGCGATGTCCTCGAGCGACGTGCGCGACACGCCGCGCTCACCGAACACCCGCTCTGCGGCGTCCAGTATGCGATTGCGCGTTTCCTGGGCTTCATCCTTGGTGCGTCGTGCCACTCGGCGGCTCTCCTTACCCCGGTCCGGGGCCGGGCACTTTGGCCCGGCCCGCTTGTCGGACGGACCGTGGTGCAAGCTCCTGGCGCAGGTATCGACTGTAACCGCCCATGCGGGTCCTCACTGTGCCGCTGCGGCGCCGGATTCATCCCGCGCCGGCCGTAACCGGCTCTTTACATACATTCATGATTGTATGTAAACTGGCGATCCTCAGCAAGCATCTCGTCCGCGACGCCAGCCGGCCGGCCACACGGTGCGGGCGGCACGACGAAAACAGGAACCCATAATGAGAACATCAACGATGCCGGAAGTAGCGCCACTCTTCTTGCGCGCCGCGCTGCCCGTCGCGCTCGCTCTGCTCGCGGGCGGCTGCAAACCCTCGACCGATTCCCACGGCGGCAGCTTTCCCCCTCCGGCCGTTACCGTCATCACCGTCGAGCCCAAGGACGTTCCGGTTACCTACGAGTACGTGGCCCAGACCGCCGGGTTCCGCGAGGTCGAAGTGCGCGCGCGCGTGACCGGCATCGTGCTCAAGCGCAACTACCGGGAAGGAGCCCAGGTGCGGCAGGGCGAGTCGCTGTTCACCATCGATCCGGCCCCGTTCCAGACCGCCCTCGCCCGCAACGAGGCCGACCTGGCGGTGGCCGAGGCGCGGCTCGCCCAGACGAAACGCGACGAGGCGCGGCTCAAGCCGGTGCTCGAGGCGAAAGCGGTGAGCCGGAAGGAATACGACGACGCAATTTCCGGCTGGCAGGTCGCCGAAGCCGAAGTGAAGAGCGCCAAAGCAAAGGTCACCGAAGCGAGGCTCAATCTCGGCTACACGCGGGTCGAAGCTCCGATTTCCGGCTACGCGAGCCGGGCGGTCGTCTCCGAGGGATCGCTGGTGTCCGGCCCCAACGTGCTGCTCACGACAGTCACCCAGGTCGACCCCATGTACGTGATCTTCGGCATCCCCGACAGGGAATACCTGGCGTTGCGGCGCGATGTCGAGGCGGGGCGCCTCAAGCTCCCCGATAACGGCCGCTTCAAGGCCAGCGTCAAGCTGGCCGATGGATCCCTGTACCCCCGGCCCGGCGCAGTCAATTTCACCGACGTGCGCGTCAACACGCAGACCGGCACCTCCGAGGCGCGCGCGGTGTTTCCGAATCCGGGCAACGCGCTGCGTGCCGGCGAGTTCGTCCGCGTCGTGCTGGAGGGTGCGCTACGCCCGGGCGCCATCGTCGTGCCGCAGCGCGCGGTGCTCGAAAGCGCCAAGGGCAAGTACGCCTACATCGTCGACGCCGAGGGCAAGTCCCAGCAGCGGCCGCTGGAGGTCGGCGACTGGTCCGGCGATGGCTGGATCATCAACGGCGGACTCAAGCCCGGCGACCGGGTCGTCGTGGAGGGAGTTGTGAAGCTCTCCCTGATGCCGCCGGGCGTTCCGGTGAAGATTACCGACAGCGCGGAAGCGGCGTCCGGAAAATCCGACGCAGCCGGCAAGTCGGACAAGAAAGCGCCCGCCCACTCCGACAAAGCGGGCACGCCATCCGCGGGTGCAGCCTCTTCCGGCGGCCAGCCCGCGGATTCGTCCTCCTCGCGCTCCGCCCAGAAGAAGTAAGGCAGCCGCACATGATTTCGCGGTTTTTCATCGACCGGCCGATCTTCGCGGCCGTGCTCTCGATCTTCATCGTGATCGCCGGGCTCGCCGCGATGCGCGTGCTGCCGATCGCGCAGTACCCGGAAATCGCGCCGCCGGTCGTCACGGTGCGCGCGGTCTACCCCGGAGCATCCGCGCAGGTACTCGAGCAGACCGTCGCCGCGCCGATCGAGAACCAGATCAACGGCGTCGAGAACATGCTCTACATGAGCTCGTCCTCGACTTCGAACGGCGCCGTGGAGATCCAGGTCACCTTCGAGATCGGCGCCAACGTCGATACCGCGGCGCTCAACGTGAACAACCGCGTGAAGCAGGTCGAGCCGCGCCTCCCGCAGGAAGTGCGCCGTCAGGGCGTCACGGTCGAAAAGGGTTCGTCCTCGTTCCTGCAGGTGCTGGCGTTTACCTCGCCCGACGGCAGCCGCGACGATCTGTTCATCTCCAACTACGTCACGCTGAACGTGCTCGATTCGCTGAAGCGCATACAGGGGACGACCAACGTGCAGATCTTCGGCGCCAAGGACTACGCGATGCGCGTTTGGGTGCGCCCCGACCGGCTCGCCCAGTTGAAGGTTGCGCCTGCGGATCTGCTGCGCGCGCTGAACGAGCAGAACGCCCAGTTCGCCGCCGGCAAGATCGGGCAGTCGCCCACCGGCGGACCGCAGGAGCTCGTCTACACCATCACGACGCGGGGCCGCCTTTCCGAGCCGGAGGAGTTCGAGAACATCGTCGTCCGGGCCAACCCCGATGGCTCGATACTGCGGCTGAAGGACGTCGCTCGCGTGGAGCTCGGCTCCAAGGACTACGAGTTCATGGGCCGGGTCAACGGACGCTCGGCGACCCTGGTAGGCATTTTCCTGCAACCCGGCGCCAACGCGCTCGCCACGGCAAAGCTCGTCACGCAGGCGATGGATGGACTCTCCCAGCGCTTTCCGTCAGGACTCACGCACTCGGTGGTCTACGACACCACGCGTTTCGTCGCGGTCTCGATTCGCGAGGTGGTGAACACCCTGCTCGAGGCGATGGCTCTGGTGTTCCTGGTGGTGTTCCTGTTCCTGCAGAACTGGCGCGCGACGCTGATTCCGTTCGCCGCGGTGCCGGTCTCGCTGATCGGCACCTTCGCTGGCCTTACCCTGCTGGGCTATTCGATCAATACGCTGACGCTGTTCGGAATGGTGCTCGCCATCGGCATCGTCGTGGACGATGCGATCGTCGTGCTCGAGAACGTCGAGCGCATCATGCACGAGGAGCACCTGGGAGCGCGCGAAGCCGCGATCAAGGCGATGAAAGAGGTCACCAGCCCGATCATCGCGATCGTGCTCACGCTGTGCGCCGTGTTCGTGCCGATCGCCTTCCTCGGCGGGCTGACCGGCGAGCTCTACCGCCAGTTCGCGGTGACGATCTCCATCGCCGTGGTGATCTCGGGATTGGTTGCGCTGACGCTGACGCCGAGCCTGTGCGTGCTGATCCTGAAGCGCAGGCATCGCGAGCCGGGCCGCTTCTTCCGCTGGTTCAACAGCTGGTTCGGCCGCATGACCGGGCGCTACATCGACGGCGTTTCCTGGGTGCTGCGGCGCGGCGCCATCGCTCTCGTGCTCTTCATCGGCATGGTCGCGATCACGATCGGCATGTGGCGCACCACGCCCGGCTCGCTGGTCCCGGACGAGGACCAGGGCTACTACATCGCCGCGGTATTCCTGCCCGACGGGGCCACCCTGGAGCGCACCGACAAGGTCGTGGGCGAGGTCGTCGATATCATCAAGTCGAACCCCGCGAACGAGAACGCGGTCGCTTTCACCGGTTTCGACTTCCTGGGCGGAGGCTTTCGTAACAGCGCGGCGACCATCTTCGTGACGCAGAAGCACTGGGACGAGCGCCACGTGACCACCCCGCAGCTCGTCGGCGAGTTCTTCATGAAGACCGGCCACATCAAGGAGGCGCTCGTGCTCGCCTTCGGGCCGCCGCCGATATTCGGCCTCGGCAACGCCGGCGGCTTCGAGTTCTACATCCAGAATCGCGGCGAGGGCGGCGCCGCCAAGCTGTTCGAGGTCACGCAGCTGCTGCTGGGCGCCGTCGGCAAGGATCCGATGTTCGGCCAGGTGAACACGCTGTGGCGCGCCAACGTGCCGCAGCTCTACGTCGAGACCGACCGCGAGAAGGCAAAGTCGCTGGGGGTGCCGATCGACGAGGTTTACAACACCCTCGCCGCGACGCTCGGCACTTTCTACGTCAACGACTTCAACAAGTTCGGACGCACGTGGCAAGTGCTGATGTCCGCCGAGCCGGCCTACCGCAAGCGTCCGGACGATGTCGGGGCGGTCTACGTGCGCTCGGACGAAGGGCGCATGGTGCCGCTTGCTGCGCTCGCCAAGGTGAACTACTCCTCGGGCCCGGACTCGCTCGACCGCTTCAACAACCTGCCCGCGGTGAAGATCTTCGGCTCCGCCCAGCCCGGTTACAGCTCAGGGCAGGCGATCGAACGGATGGAGAAGATCGCGCGCGAGACCCTGCCCGCGGATTTCACCTACGACTGGGGCGGCGCTTCGTTCCAGGAAAAGCGCTCGGGAGGCACCTCGTTACTCGCGCTGGGGCTCGCGGCGCTGATGGTCTTCCTGATCCTCGCCGCGCAGTACGACCGCTGGTCGCTGCCGCTGGCGGTGATGCTGGCTTTGCCGTTCGGCACTTTTGGCGCCCTCGCAGCCATCGTCATCAACAACCTGCTGCCGCTGCCCTACCACATGGCCATGGGCGTCCCTTGGCTGCAGGGCCTTCTTTCCCCGCTTTCCCGAATTGCGCGCCTGAGCAATGACGTCTACTTCCAGATCGGTCTGGTGACCCTGCTCGGCCTCGCTGCGAAGAACGCCATCCTGATCGTCGAGTACGCCGTGATGAAGAAACACGAAGGACTGTCCACCGCGGCCGCGGCGGTGGAGGCGGCGCGGCTCCGGTTCCGCCCGATCCTGATGACCTCGCTCGCGTTCATACTGGGCGTGACCCCGCTCGCATTTTCGAGCGGGGCCGGTGCTGGCGCCCGCCATTCCGCCGGCACGGGAGTCATGGGCGGCATGCTCGCGGCAACGTTCCTCGCAATCTTCTTCATCCCCTGGTTCTTCAAGCTGATCGTGGACCGCAGGCTGACGGAGTCGCGCCCGACCGCCGAGATCGAGGAGGAAGCCAAGCACCACCGCGAAGCCGGTCTGCGCGCGACGCGTGGCGCACGCCACCACCCGGTCGCGAAAGGAGACGCCGATGATTCCGGCTAAGTACGTTCACATTGCTCTGGCGGCGTTGCTTGCCGGCTGCTCGCTCGGCCCCAAGTACGAGAGGCCCGCCGTCGAGCTGCCTGCTGCCTGGCAGGACAGCCCGGCGCAAGGGTTGAAAGCCGATGGCGAGCGCTGGTGGAAGCTTTATTCCGACCCGGCGCTCGACCGCCTCATCGAGGAAGCGCTCGCCCACAATCAGGACCTCGCGCTCGCCACGGCCCGGGTGGACGAGGCGCGGGCGCTCGCGCGCGTCGCGGATGCCCAGCTGTATCCCGGTATCCTCGCTTCCGCGCAACGAGACAGGACACGCGCATCGGGGCGTACGGCGACGTTGGAGCCCAACATTCCACTCGAAACCAACAATTACAAGGTACAACTCGACGTTTCATACGAAGTAGATCTATGGGGTCGCCTGAGCAACGCATCCCGTGCTGCCCGCGCGGACCTCCTCGCTTCGCAGGCGGCGCGGGAGACGGTGCGGATTACGCTCGCTTCCGAAGTCGCGCGCGCCTACTACGGTCTGGTCGCGTTCGACACCCAAGTAGAGGCGACGCGCCGCGCGCTCGAGCTGCGCAGCGGGGCATTCGAGCTGCAGAAGGTGCGCCACGCGGCGGGGCTTATCAACGATTTCGATGTCCGCACGCTCGAGTCCGAAGTGGCCTCGGCGCGCGCGCAGCTGCCGACCATCGAGAGTGCCCGCACCACGCAGGAACTGGCGCTCGCCGTCCTGCTCGGCCGCAGCCCGCGCGCCATAACGGAAGGCACGGTCGACCGCAGCGCCGAGCGCGGCGCGCCGGCCCCCCCGGTGGTCCCGGAAGGCCTGCCCTCGGACCTGCTTCTGCGGCGCCCGGATATAGTGCAGGCAGAGCAGAGCCTGATCGCGGCGCATGCCCGCATCGACGTGGCCCGCGCCGCGCTCTTTCCGCGCATCGCCTTGACCGGTTATATCGGCAGCGAGAGCGCAGCTCTCGGCGATCTGTTCTCCGGGCCGGCGCGCATCTGGCAGCTCGCCTTCGCCCTCGCTCAGCCGATCTTTCAGGCCGGCCGGTTGTTCGGCGAGATAGACGCCACGAAGGCGCGCGAGCGGCAGGCGCTGGCCCAGTATCAGAAAACGCTCCAGGAGGCGTTCCGCGAGGTGCGGCAGGCTCTATCCACGCAAGTGCGCGCCCGCGAGACCTTCGAAGCGGAGAATGCGCGCGTTATGGCACTCTCGGAGGCCTTGCGCCTCGCCGTGATCCGCTTCGAGAACGGCCTCCTCTCCCGGTTCGAGGTCATCGATTCTGAACGCAACCTGTTGCAGGCGGAGTTGAACCGCGCCGACGCGTTGCGCGCGCAGCGCGCGGCGGTCGCCGATATCGTCAGGGCACTCGGCGGCGGCTGGCAGGGCCTGGAAGCGGAATCGCTCGCGCACCAGAAACCCTGGCAGAAAACTTCACCGGACTAGTTTGCGAAACAGCACGCGATGCTGACCTTCACCGGCATGGTGGAGGCTGACCAGAAGACCGTCCTGCTTGCCGTCTGCATGGGCGATGTCGAACCCCATTTTCCGGTGGAAAGCGATGGAGTCTGCGTTGACCGGCGAGGTTATGCAGTGAACCTCCGTGCAGCCCAATTCCGCTGCACGCTCAAAGAACGAGAAATACAGCAGTCGGCCGTACCCTTTGCCGCGATATGCCGGGGCCACGCCGACGAAGTGAATATAGGCGACGCTTGGTCGAGACTGCGAGCGAAAGCCAACAAGAAACGCCTGCACTGCACCGTCCTCGACGAGCGCAAAGCTCGTCGGCGAGAAGTGCTCGAAGAACAGCCGAGGCAGGAGGTGACGCACGGGGCGCCCGCCCCACCACTCGTCGATAACAGGCGAGACGACGTCATAGTCGGCGGCAGCAAGCGCTCGGATCGGCATGGCAAATGCTAAGGTTGGCTTCCGGGTTCGTCGCATCTTGCATCGGGCGCTCGGGTTCGCAGTCACCGAGCGTCCCGGTGCCGCTCGCCGGCGGCGCGAAGCAGTCGACTTTCTGTACAGGCTACGTTTTCGAGCCCTGAACCAGGTGGGCGAGCCGGTTGTAGAGCCAGCCGAGCACCGCGCCCCCGACTGCCCCGTCCACGAGCCCATAAAGCGCTCCGGTGGATGACCGACCCGATGCCGGAGGCAGGATGGTAGCCCGGGTAGACGGAGGCGACCACGTCGAGGAACGCGCGGCCGTAACCCGGCCAGATCAAGTTCGCGGCAGCGACGACAAGCATTGCTGCGCCCCAAGCCAGTCCGATCGTCAAAGCCAGTGCGGTGACGTTAAGTGTCATCGATGCCTCCATCGTGCGCTAGTGGCCTGACGCAGCAAGAAACGGTACCAGCTTGCGCACGTCGTCCAGCTCTTCCAGGGCGTTCACCCGCCGGACGACCTCCCCGGCGCGGCTCGCGCCCAGCACCGGCGTCATCAGGACCCGCGTCTTTTCGCTCACCCGCCGCGTGTCGAGGGGGTTTTCCTTCGTGCCCGGCGCGTGGCGCGTGAAGTGGCTGAACGTGCGGCCGTCCCGCAGCTTCACTTCCACCATTCCGCTCCGCGGCGCAGCGGGATCCATTAGCTTGGGGTCCGCGACGAGCTGCACGCGCTCCTTCACGGCGCGCACCTTCGGGTCCTTCATCCGCTCGTAGGAATGGCTGTCCTCGAACGACAAGGTTCCCTCCACCAGCGCCACCGCGATGATGTGCTGGCAATTGACGTCAGGCATGGCGCGATCGTTTACGATGCGCGCACCGTCCTCGGGCAACCTCACGACGATGCGCTCGACGTTGCTCTCGGTGAGCCCGTGCTCGCGGCGCAGCGTCAGGAACGCATCCAGCGGCGCCTGTATCGGATAGCCGACGGAGTACGGCTTGATCGCGGTTTCCATGACGAAATAGCGGCTGCCCAGGCCAGCCACCATTTCCTCGGGCTTCGGGTCGGTCGACAGCGCGATGAGCGCATTGTGCTCGCCATCCAGCACGTCCCACACGCCGCTGAATCCCAGTTGAACCATGATCGCCGCGGTGACGCCGTTGCGCGCGCCCATCCCGGAAAAATCGAACGCCTTCTCGACGTGCTCGGAGTCGCGCACCCAGCTCCACAGCCCCGACACCTGCTGGGCAGCATACGACAGCGCGTGGCGCATGCCTTTTTCGTCGAGGCGGGCAAGCGCGGCCGCGGCGGCCACGGCCCCGAGCGTGGAGCTCGTGCCTTCGGCGCTGCGATGGCTGCCCCGCACCAGGTCCGGCCCCAGCGCGAACAGAAACCGGCAGCAGACGTCGTAGCCGAGCGCGACCGCGTTGAGTAACTCGGTCCCCGACCGCCCCTCGCGCTCGGCCATCGCCAGCGCCGCGGGCACGACGTGGCTGCCCGGATGGGCTTTCGTCACCGGCTCGAAGTCGTCGGTCTCGTCGGCGTGCGCAAGCATGCCGTTGGCGAGCGCGGCGTTGACCGCGGTGGTCCGGATATCAGTGGTCAGCACCGTCGCTTCCGCGACGCCGCCTTGCGCCTTGGCGTAGCGGATCGCCATCTCGCCAGGCTTGAGATGCGCGCCCGACACGATCGCGGCCAGCGTGTCGAGGATGCGATGCCGCGTTTCACGCGCGACGTCGGGCGGCAGCCTCCGCTGCCGCGCCTCCGCCATGTAGCGCGCCAACCGGCCGGTGATTTCAGTCGCCCCCATTCGGTCTCCCCTGGACCCCGGCCTGCTCCGGGATGACTCCCTGCTGTTTCCTAATCCATCGCACAGGCGCCGGGCCCGCGGGGATCGCCGCAGGCGCCGCAGGCGGTAACGGGCATGTCCTTCGAAGCGCCGTTCCCGTTCTTTACGCTCGGCGCGAACACCGACAGCTGCTTCTCCAGGTTCGTGCTGCTGCACGACGGGCACTCCGCAACCCTCGTGCCCTGAACGAGGGTTTCGAAGCCGTGATTGCATTCCCTGCAGACGTATTCGAATATCGGCATTGGTGCTCCTCTTCAACAGCGTGACAAGCGAGGTGATCCGAACCCGGGCTAATCTATTCGAACCGCAGGAGCAAGGCAAGGCGCTTTGTGCTACGATTTTCTCGCTCGACGATCCGGCACCCGAAGGAGCGACTACGATGAAATTCGAGGGGTTTTTGCACCTGAATATCCGCTGCTCGAAGGAAGACCTGCCCGCCATTGAGAAATTCTATGGCGATGTGCTGGGACTGAAGACGGGGTATCGGCCCAACTTCCAGTTCGGCGGCCTCTGGCTCTACGACGGCGACGATCCCATCATCCACGTCGGTGCGCGCTTTCCCAGGGGTTCGTTCGTCAAGGACAAGCATAGCGGCAGCGTCGATCACATCGCGTTCAAGGCCTCGGGCGCGGCCGACTTCCGCCGGCGCCTGAAGAAGCTCGACATCGAGTTCGAGGAGCAGAATATAGAGAACGCCGGCTACCAGGTATTCCTCTACGACCCGGTCGGCACCAAGCTCGAGTTCAATTTTCTGAACGAACGCGTGGAAGATGCCGTCCCGCTCGGCACCACGGCCGAAGCGAACCTGCGTTAGGAATCCGCCGCCGGCTGCGGCGAATTCCTTATGCCCTCCGGACGGAGGGCATCCTGTTTTCAGGAGGAACTCGTGCCTCAAGAACGGTCAGCCCTCAATGTCCATTCCAGATTGAATTTGCATAAGGATAGTGTCGGCGAGGTCGACACTATCCTGGGCGGAACGAAGTGAAGCTCCGGGTCAACAAGGCATCACCGTTTGCGCGCAAGGCACGCATACTGGCGCGGGAAACCGGCCTCACCGGCCGCATCGAGGAAATCGAGACGACGGTATCTCCCGTGGCGGCCAACGAGGATCTGGCCCGCGACAATCCGCTGATCAAGATTCCTGCGCTGGTAACCGACAACGGCGAGACGCTGTACGATTCCGGCGTCATCTGCGAATATCTCGACACGCTGCACGGCGGCAGAAAGTTCTTCCCCGCCGCCGGGCCGCAGCGCTTCGCCGCGCTGCGCCGCCACGCCTTGACCGACGGCATACTCGAAGCCGCGGTGCTGTGCCGCTACGAGCTTGCCGTCCGGCCGGAAGCTCTGCGCTGGAACGACTGGATCGAGGGGCAGAAACGCAAGATCTTCGGCGGGCTGGCCGTGCTCGAAGCCGAGGCTGACTCCTGGTCCGGCGAGCTCGATATCGGCCACGTGGGGGTCGCGTGCGCGCTCGGCTACCTGGATTTCCGCTTCGCGGCGTGGGCATGGCGCTCGGGCCATCCGCGGCTCGCCGCGTGGTTCGAGCGCGTCGCCAGGAGAGCTTCGGTCAGCGAAACCGCGCCGTCGTGACGGCAACTTCCGTAAGGACGGGAGCGCGGGAGCGCGAAGGAAAAAACCGGCCGTGAGCGCCCCGACGATCGCGGTCTTTACCAAGAATCGCACCAATCCGGCGTACTCCGCCGCCCGCCTCGGCGCCGAGCGCACGGCGGACCGGCTCGGCGCGCGAGTCGTCCATTACGTTCCGCAGCAGCCGGATAGCGTCGAGGAGCAGATCGTCCTGGTCGACCGGGCGCTCGCGGAGCGGCCGGATGCGTTCGTATTCGTCCCCGTGCACGACACCGCAATGGACGAGTCCGTGCGCAGGATCAACGCCGCCGGCATACCGCTCTTCAACATCATCAATCGCCTGGCGCGGGGCGAATACGTGACGTTCGTCGGCTCCGATGACTACCGGCTGGGGCGCGAGGTCGCGCGCCGCCTCCTCCATCACATCGGCGGCAACGGCGACGTCGCGGTCATCAGCGGCGTGCCCGCCGCAGTGACGGGCCAGGACCGCCTGCGGGGATTCCACGATGCCGTGCGCGAATTTCCCGGCGTCAGGATCGCGGCCGAGCGTGCCGGCGACTTCCAGCGCGACGGGGGCCGGCGCGCGATGGAGGACTTGTTGCGCGCGCTGCCGCGCATCGACGGCGTACTATCGGCGAACGATGCCATGTCTCTCGGCGCCATCGAGGCTATCGAAGCCGCGAAACGACGCATCCCCGTGATTGGCGTCAACGCAGTGCCGGAGGCGGTCACGGCGCTCAAGAGCGGCCGGCTCCTTGCCACGGTGGACTTCGACGCGCTGAAGATCAGCTGCGTGGCGACCGAAGCGGCGATCCGTCATCTGCGGGGCGAGGCGGTGCCGCATGAAATCGTGTTGCCGGTGCAGATCGTCGACTTCGCCAACTGCCAGCCATGGGACCGGCCGCTCGAAGAGCGGGAATGCCCGAAATGGGACGATGTCGTAAGACAATATCGCGTTTCCCGCGCTTGATGAAGGACAAAACCGTAGCCATTCTGGAAAGCCGGCTCGGCCCGCAGCTCGCCGGGCTCGTGACCAGGCGCGGCGGGCGTCCGCTCCATGCTCCCGCCCTGGCCGAGGTGCCGGCGGTGGATACGGGCTTCATCGAGCAGCTGGTGCACGAGCTCGAGTCCCAGCCGGCGAGCCTCGCAATCTTTCAAACGGGCGTCGGCACCATTGCGTTGTTCAACGCCACCGACTCCCTGGCATTGACCGGAACCCTGCTCGCACTGCTGGAGCGCATGACCATCGTGGTCCGCGGCCCCAAGCCGACGGCGGCACTGCGCGCACGGGGCGTGCACATAGACTTGAGCGCCAGCGAACCTTTTACCACCACCGAAGTCCTCGAAGCGATTCGAGGCACCAGCCTGAAGAACGAGCGGGTGCTCGTCCAGCGCTACGGAGTCGCAAACGTCGAGCTGGAGGAAGCGCTCAAGGCGGCGGGGGCGCACGTGGTGGAGATCACGACCTACAGGTGGTCGCTGCCCGCGGACACCCGCCCGCTGCTGAAGCTGATGGAAGCGCTCGAGCACGGCGCGGTCGACGCCGTGGCCGTCACGAATGCCGCCCAGGTCTACAACCTGTTCGCCCTCGCCGAGAGGATCGGTGAGACGCTGAAGCTGCGCGCGAATCTCAATCGCACCCTGGTCGCGTCCATCGGGCCGGTTGCCTCGGACGCCTTGAAGAAGTTCGGCGTCGCGGTCGGCCTGGAAGCGCGGCCGCCCAAGCTCGGTCCCTTCATCGATGCCCTCGAAAAAGCCCTCGAGCGTTAGTTTCGTTCCGGTTTCCTTCCACCCGCCCGAAGGTAGTCACCCAAACGAAGCACGGCGCCGCCCGCTTGGTATTGATCAAGGACGCCCGGAACGAAACTGAACTTCGCCGCTCGCGGCGACAGAGTACGATTCGGTATTTTTCGCCGTCCCGTTTGAGGATAATCCACGACGTGTGCGCCGTGGATTATCCTCCGGCGATGAACGTGCGCACGCCGGAGGCGATGAATTGCACGCCGATGCATACCAGCAGGAATCCCATGATGCGCGTCACCGCTTCCATGGCGTCGGAGCCCATGAATTTCGATATGACGCGCGCCGACCGGTACGTGAGCCAGATCGCGACGCAGGTGATCAGGATGCTCGTCACGCTCGCCGCGTAGGCGATCGCCTGGTCGACGGCGGTCTTCAGCTCCGCGATCTCCGTGGAGATCCCGATCACCACCGCGATGGCTCCCGGCCCGCTGATGGCCGGCAGGGCGAGCGGGAATACGGAGATGTTGCGCTGACCGCCCCCGGTTGAAGCACCGACGTAGCCATAGCCAAACAGCATGCGATAGCCGAGGAGAGCGATGGTGAGCCCGCCCGCGATGCGCAGCGCGCCATACGAGATGCCAAATGCCTGCAGGACCAACACTCCGAAGAACAGCGTGGAGGTCAGCATGACGAAGCCATACACGCAGGCCTTGCGCGCAATCACGCGCCGCTCGTGCTCAGGCATCGCGTCCGTCAGGCCGACGAACAGCGGAATCTTGGACAGGGGATTGCTGATGGACATGAGCGCGACCAGTCCGCCCAGCAGATAAGGCCAGAATATCTTGTGGACGAAGGCTTCGAACACTGAGAGTCTCTAACAAAATGAACGTGCGTTGTTGCCAGCCTTTTCCCTCACCCTCGATCCCTCTCCCGGAGGGAGAGGGAAGATAAGCCCTTCTCCTCCCGGGAGAAGGGTGGGTATGAGGGAAACGAATTCCTTTTGTTAGGCGCTGTTAGAAAACGGACGACCGGCGACCCGTAACCGGTCAAGCGAAGCGCAAGGTCAAGCCCGAGCTTCGCTTGCACGGTCGCGAATCACGCCTTCGCGCCGTAGGGCCGGCCCCAGCCGCCCTCGAAGAAGCGCTCCTCGATCGGCTTGCGCGCCCGCGGCGCGAGCTCCTTCTTCTTCGTTTCCTCGTCGAGAATGTCGGCATCGGTCTGGTAGCCGACCGCGATCATGGCCATCGGCGTGTACTCGGCGGGGATATTGAAGGACGCGCGCGCCTTGTCGGCGTCGAAGCCGCCCATCTGGTGCACCATCAATCCGAGCTCGACCGCCTGCAGCGCCATGCAGCAGCTTGCCGCGCCGGTATCGTGCTGGCCCCAGCGATTGGGCTTCCCCGTCGCCCCGAAGATGCTGCCGGCGCATGACAGCATGAGCAGCGGCACGTTCTTCACCCACTTCCTGTTGTTCTCGGACAGGCTGTCGAAGGCCTTCTGCCAGCCTTCGGGGTCGCGTGCCCGATCCCAGATCAGGTAGCGCCATGGCTCATCGCCGTTGCACGACGGCGCCCAACGCCCGGCCTGCAGCAGCACCGCGAGCTTCTCGCGGCTAACCGGACGGTTCGGGTCATACGCGCGCGAGCTCCAGCGCCGTGTCATGAGATCGTTGATCGGGACGTTCGTTGAGGCTTTCTTTTCCAGCAGCATGGCGTTTTTCTCCCTGTCTTGTACGGCCGATGACTATACCAAAATGCGCGAGGCCACTCAGCGCCCGTCCCCGCGCACTGCCCCCGGCGCCTGGGGCAGTCCCGTCATCGGGCCGACCGCATCGGCCTCGAAGAGCTCCTTCAGCTGCTGCGCGGCGTCTTGCGAGGACTGTATCAGCTGCGCCTCGTCATGATGCACGGCATATTGCGCTTCGAGCCGCGCCTCGTCGTGCTGCTTGAAGAGCGTGACAGCGCGCTGGGAGGCCGTGATACCCAGCCCGAGCTGGAGCAGCGCCTGGTGCGCGGCCTCGAGGCTCGCCGGAAAAGTTTCTCGGTAGATCCACTTGATGCCCAGGTCGCGCAGGCGAAAGTAGTGGATCCGGTTGCGCGCCCGCGCCAGGATCGGCAGCTGGGGAAAGTGCCGCCGCACGAGCGCGGCGGTCTTCACCGACGCCTCCATATCGTCGATCGCCAGCACGAACAGCTTCGCCTCACCCGTCTTGGCGGCGTGCAGCAGCTCGATGCGGGACGCGTCGCCATAGTAGACCTTGTTGCCGAAACGCCGCACGAAGTCCACCTGCTGGTAGCTCACCTCCAGCGCCGTGAACCTCACCCCGCACATCCCCAGCACCCGCGAAACGATCTGGCCGAAGCGGCCGTAGCCCGCGATGATCACCGGATTGCCCGGCTCGTCGATGGTGTCGAACTCGGGAGTGCTGGTGCGCTCCAGCCAGCGCGTGAGCAGGCGCTCGTGAAGCAGGAAGGCGCCCGGCGCGAGCAGCATGGACGCGGTAACGACCAGCACCAGCAGCTGCGCAATCTCGCGTCCGAACACGCCGAGCTCCGCTGCGGCGGCGAACAGGACGAACGCGAACTCGCCTCCCTGGGCGAGGGCTACGGCGAGCCGCTGCGCGGCTTCGTTCGGCGTGCCGGCGGCGCGAGCTATGACATACATGATCCCGTATTTCACCGCCATCAGCCCGAGCGCGAGGCCGAGCACGGTAAACGGCGCCTCCTTCAGCAAGCCGAAGTTGGCGCTCATGCCTACGGCCATGAAAAACAGGCCCAGGAGCAGCCCCTTGAACGGCTCGATGTCGGCCTCCAGCTCGTGCCGGAACTCGGAATCCGCCAGCAGCACGCCCGCGAGGAAGGCGCCGAGCGACATCGACAGCCCGATCTTGTCCATCAGCAGCGCCGCTCCGATCACGACCAGCAGCGCCGCCGCGGTGAACACCTCGCGGCTGCCGTGACGCGCGATGAACTTGAGAGCCGGACGCACCGCGACGCGGCTCGCGACTATGACCGCCGCGATCGCCGCGACGCCTTTGGCGGCCATTTCCCATTGGGCCCCGGTGTGGCCGGTTGCCCCGCCCAGCAGCGGCAGCAGCGCCAGCAGCGGAATCACGGCGAGGTCCTGGAACAGCAGCACGGCAAAGGACTCCCGGCCGAGCCGCGTGGCGAGCTCGCCCCGCTCGCCGAGCGACGAGAGCACCAGCGCCGTCGAGGACATCGCGCAGGCGAGACCCGCAATGAGGGCGCCCTGCCAGGAGAGTCCCAGCACCCATGCGCACGCGCCGAGCGCGATGGCGGCAATTCCGACCTGCGCGCCGCCCAGGCCGAAGACGGGCTGGCGCAGCGCCCAGAGCCGCGCCGGCTCGAGCTCGAGGCCGAGCAGAAAGAGCAGCAGCACGACGCCGAATTCGGCGAAATCCAGAGTGGATTCGATGTCGGCGACGATGCCCAGGCCCCACGGGCCGATCACCATTCCCGCAGCCAGATAGCCCAGCACGGCGCCCAGCTTGGCGCGCTGAAACAGCGGAACCAGCACCACGGCGGTGAGCAGAAAAATTGCGGCCTGTTCGACTATATGCATGGAGGACGTCCTGCGATAACGGCACGCGGCGCGGGCTGCGCGTCGCGTAGGAGCCTAGCAGCCTGTCGGAAGGCCCGACTGCCTAGGGTTCGAAAGCCTCAAACGGTTTGCCTGCCGCCAGCCACGCATCCAGCCCGCCGACGAGCGGCCGCACCTTTTTGTAGCCCTTGTCCATCAGCAGGCGGGCGACACGCGCCGCGCTGGCCTCGTTCGGTCACGTGCAGTAGATCACGACGTCGCGGTCGGGCCGGACATCGGAATGAAGCACCGGAGCCGTCGTATCGATCATCAGCGCTCCGGGTATCCGCCGGGGGTCGAGCGCGCGCGCAGCCGCCGACCGCGCGTCGAGCACGACCGGCGCCAGTTGGTCCCGCATGCGCTCGTGCAGCTCGTCCACCGTGATGCGCGCCATGCGCATCACGCGTATGAAGAGCCACCGCTCCAGCCACTTGGTCGCAATGTAGACGACGACGATGACGCCGAGCACGAGCGCCGACCACCCGCCCATCTGTCCTACCCATTGCAGCGCGCTATCGATCTGGGCATGAAAGAGCATTCCGACTATGACGGAGGCGCCGGACCACAGCGCCGCGCCGACGGCGCTGTAGGCGATGAACGCAACCAGCCCCAGCTTGAACGCGCCCGCGATCGGCGGCGCTACCGTGGCAAAGCCGGGCACGAACTTGGCGATCATGAGCGAGGGCGGCCCCCAGCGGTGGAAGATATTCTCGGTTTGCCTGACGCAGGTATCGGGCTCCACCGCGATGCGGCACAGCGTGTTGAGCACCCGGTAGCCGTAGCGGCGGCCCGCATAGAACCACGGCAGATCGCCCATCAGTGACGCCACGACCGCAACGCCGACGACGAGCGCCGCCGACCAGTGTCCCTGCTGCGCCAGCGCGCCGGCAACGATCATGGTCGGAATTGCGGGCAACGGAGCGCCGAGCTGCGTGATGAGCACGTTGGCGAACACGAGCGCGAGGCCATGCTGCACCAGCGTTGCCGCGATGCCTTCCATGTTTGCTCTCCTCGCCCGTTATATCACGGCAGATCGAACAACAGCACCTCGGCGTCTGCGCCGCGATCGAGCTTCACGGTGTCCTCCCGTGCGATCTTCAGCCCGTCGCCCGCCTTGAGGGCCACGCCGTTCACGTCGACGCGACCGCGCGCAACGTGCAGGTACGCGCGGCGCCCCGGCGCAACATTCTGCGACACCGCGTCGTCCGGGCCGAGCATGCCGGCGTAGACCAGCGCGTCCTGATGGATGCTGACCGAGCCTTGGCGCCCATCGGGGGACGCAATGAGCCGCAGCCGTCCGCGTTTTTCCGCTTCCGTGAAATGTTTTTCCTGGTAGCCCGGGGGCACGCCCCTGACGTTCGGCTCGATCCAGATCTGCAGAAAGTGCACCGGCTCGTCGCGCGAGGCGTTGAACTCGCTGTGCCTCACGCCGGTGCCCGCGCTCATGCGCTGCACGTTGCCCGGCCGGATGACCGAGCCGTTGCCCATGCTGTCCTTGTGCTCGAGCCCGCCCTCCAGGACGTAAGTGAGTATCTCCATGTCGCGATGCCCATGCGTGCCGAAACCGGCGCCCGGGCGCACCGTATCGTCGTTGATCACGCGCAACGGTCCGTAGCCCATCTCGCGGGGGTCGTGGTAATCGGCGAACGAAAACGTGTGCCAGGTATCGAGCCAGCCGTGGTTGGCATGGCCGCGCTCTTCGGCTTTTCGGACCGTCAGCATAGCGTGTGCTCCGTCAGATCAGCGGGATTCTTCGGGCTCGATTTCGAGCGCCAGACGCTGCCCCCGTCGCAATACCGCGATCGGCACGCGGGCGCCGAGCTTCTCTTCCGTCAGCAGGCGGTGCAGGTCGTCGAAGCCGGCGACGGGCTGCCCGGCAAACGCGACGATGATGTCGCCTTGCTCGATTCCGGCGCGGCTCGCGGGCCCCTGCCGCTCGATCGAAGCCGCCTGGACCGCCCCTTCCCGCTCGAGCCCGTAGTGCCGCACCATGCGCCTCGGCAGCACGATATTCTGCCCGGCAATGCCCAGGCGCGCGCGCCGCACGCGCCCGTGCCTCAAGAGCTGGGCGATGGTCACCTTCGCCGTGTCGATGGCGGTGGCGAAGCAGATTCCCTGCGCCGGGAGAATGACTGCGGTGTTGACGCCGATCACCTCGCCGCTCGAGGACACGAGCGGCCCGCCCGAATTGCCAGGGTTGAGCGCCGCATCGGTCTGGATCACGTCGTCCATCAGACGTCCGTTCTGCGATCTCAACGACCGGCCGAGCGCGGAGACGACGCCCGCGGTGACGGTGCTCTGAAAGCCGTAGGGATTGCCGATCGCAACCACGAGCTGTCCCACGCGCAGCTTGCGCGACTCGCCGAGCGGCGCGGCCGGCAGCTTGTGCCCGGCAACGCGCACGACGGCGAGATCGGTGTCGGGATCGTCCCCGATCAGGCTTGCATCGAGCACCTGCCCGTCGCTCGAGGTCACGCCGATTGCGACCGCGCCGGATACGACATGGCTGTTGGTGGCGATCAGTCCGTCGGGCGTGAAGATGAAGCCGGAACCGCTGCCGGCGACATCGTGAGTCACCTTGCGGCCTTGCGCGTCGCGCCCGTGGACGCGGCGCTTTACGTCGAGGCGCACTACCGTGGGGCCGACCGCATCGGCAACGCCGCTGACGGCGCGTGAATACGCGTCGAGCAGCGCGTCATCCGGGGAAAGTTGAGACGATGGGAGTGGATTCGATGCACGCTCGGACTCGTCCGCGACCGGAACGCCGGCCAGCCAGGAGGGATATGGAGCATTCATCGGGCGAAGATGGGGGCGGCGGCGGGCGATTCAAGGACGCGGGATGAAAGATGAACGATCATCACGCGTCACCGGTCAGGGGTCCTTCTTGACGAGCGTGCGAAAGGTGACGGAGTAGCGCAGCTCCTTCGTGGGCGGTATGTGGTGTTGCCAGCGCCAGCGGATGTCGTCCTGCATCACGTAGGCCGAGCGCGGCGCGAGCTCTATCGCTATCGCCGCTTTCTTGTCGGTCTTTGCCGCGTACGGCCGGAAGCGCATGCGCGCCCGGCCGGCGAGCGAGATACCCACCACGATTTCGAAGTGCGGCGCGTCGGTGTGCCAGCCGATCGGCGTGCCGGGCTGGTACTCGGTGCAGAGCGCGTGAGCGAAGTCCGTCTCGGAAACACCACGCCAGAGCGCAACCTTGCGTCGGAGCGGCACGAGGAATTCCGGGATCGGCTGGGGATTCCGCTTCTCTACTTCAGTGCCATAGCAGGCCGCGTATCCACCTTCGCCGTAGCGCACGACGCGGCGGCGGGCCGTGTACTGCTGGAACTGCGCTTCGACGAACGGCAGCTCGACGAGCTTCGCCAGCAGCCCCCCTTCTTCCTCCCGGGTCAGGAAGTCAGGCTGGTAGACCAGACCGTGCGGAAGCGGCCGCGTCGGTTCGAATAGTTTGGCCTGTCCGACGGTAATGGCCATGGACATCGGTTGAGCTTCGTAACGATCGGTTAGTTCCCGACTTTGTCGCCATACGTCCCCGGCAACAACTAGTGGCGGTCAAAAGAAGACCAATTCATCAGCCTTATGGTCACGATGAGTGGAGCTTTAGCTGCTCAACGCGATGCCTGCACCATCACGCGTCACCCGTCACCCGTCACTCGTCACCCGCCACCCGCCACTCGACACTCAGGTCAGGCCGTCGGCCCCGGCGGCGCCGCAGGCGCCGCCTCGCCGGGCCGCCCCCCCTCCTCCTCGCCGCGCAACAGCGCCTTGCGCTCGCTCATGCGCTGCAGGAGCACGTAGAAGGCCGGGATGAAGAAGATACCGACCATCGTCGCAACCAGCATGCCGTACACCACGGCCGTGCCGATGGCCTGACGGGCGCCGGCGCCCGCTCCAAACGCGATGGCGAGCGGCAGGCTCCCGAAGATAAAGGCGAACGACGTCATCAGGATGGGCCGCAGCCGCAGCTGCGCGCCCTCCATCGCCGCCTGCAGGATCGGCTGACCGCGATCGCGGGCAAGCTTGGCGAACTCGACGATCAGGATCGCGTTCTTCGCCGCGAGCCCGATCAACATGATGAGCCCGATCTGCGTGTAGACGTTGTTGTCGAAATCGCGCAGGAAAAGGCCGAGAAACGCGCCGAGCACGCCGAACGGGATCACGAGCAGGATCGCGACCGGCATCGCCCAGCTTTCGTAGAGCGCCGCCAGCACGAGAAATACGAAGAGCAGGGACAGGACGAAAATGCGCCCGGTCTGCCCTGCCGTCTTCTTCTCCTGGAAGGTCGCGTCGGTCCATTCGAACCCGAAGCCTTCCGGCAGCGCGCTCGCCAGCTCCTCCATGACGGCGATCGCCTGCCCGGAGCTGTAGCCCTGCGCCGCAGCACCGTTGATGGTCGCGGCCCGGTAGATGTTGAAGCGCTCGACGTATTGCGGCCCGTTGATGCTGCGCACGGTAAGGAGCGTGCTGAGCGGCACCATGCCGCCGTCGGCGTTGCGCACGTAGAACCGCTTGACGTCGTCGGGCTGGGCTCGCTGGGCGGCCTCAGCCTGCGCCACCACACGGAAGGTCCGTCCATACAGGTTGAAGTCGTTGATATAGAAGCTTCCCAGGAACGTCTGCAGCGCGAAGAACACGTCTGAGAGCGGGGTACCCAACGACTTTACCTTGTCCCGGTCCACCTCGTACTCGATCTGCGGGACCTTCGCGTCGTACGCCGTGAACACGAAGCCCAGTTCCGGCCGCTTGCGGGCGGTTGCGATGAACTCGTCGAGGACCTGGGCGAAGCGCTGTGGGGCCGCACCGGTCCGGTCCTGGAGCACGAAGGTGAAGCCGCCGGCCGCCCCCAGCCCCCGGATCGGAGGCGGATTCAGCACCAGCATCTGCGCATCCTTGATCCGGGAGTTGCCTGCGGACGTGAGCGCGTTGCGGATTGCGTTCGCCGTCTGTTCCCGGGTATGCCGCTCGTCCCACGGCTTGAACCGGATGAAGGACGTCGCCGTGTAGGACGCGGTGACGCCCGTGATGAAGTTGAAGCCCATGATCGTGGCGATCCCGTCCACGCCCTTCGTTCCGCGGACGATGTCTTCGAATTGCTCCACCGCCGCGCGCGTGCGCTCGACCGACGCGCCCGCCGGGAGCTGCATGACAGAGAGGAGATAGCCCTGGTCCTCGTCAGGCACGAGCCCGGTCGGCCGGTCCTTGACGAGCCCCCATACCGCGATCAGCAGCGCGCCGTAGGTCAGCAGCACGAGCAACATGTAGCGGATCAGTAAACGCACCGAGCGCAGATAGCGGTTACGGAATCCGTGGAAGACGGCGTTGAACATGCGGAAGAACATGCCCAGCGGACCGCGGCGCCTCCGGCCGCGGTCGGTGGGACGCAGCAGCAGCGCGCACATGGCGGGCGTAAAGGTGAGCGCGCAGATGGCCGACAGCATCACGGAAAAGGCGAGCGTCAGGGCGAACTGACGGTAGAGCTGCCCGGTCAGCCCGCCCTGGAACGCGACGGGCACGAACACCGCCCCCAGCACGAGCGCGATGGCGATCACCGGCCCGCCCACCTCCGACATCGCGACCTTGGTCGCCTCGCGGGGCGAAAGGTGCCGCGACTCCATGCGCTCTTCCACCGCTTCCACCACGACGATCGCGTCGTCCACCACGATGCCGATGGCGAGCACCAGCCCGAAGAGCGTCAGCGTGTTGATCGAGAAGTCGAGCGCCGCGAACGCGGCGAAGGTGCCGACGAGCGATACCGGCACGACGAGGATGGGAATCAGCGTCGCGCGCCAGCTCTGGAGGAACAAGTACACCACGAACAGCACCAGCAGGAACGCTTCGCCCAGCGTCTTGACGACTTCCTTCAGCGATTCCTTTACGAACGGCGTTGTGCTGTAGGGAATGGAGTACACGAGTCCCGGCGGAAAGAGCCGCGCGAGATCGTCCATCTTGGCGTTGACCTGACGCGCCACGTCAAGCGCGTTCGCGTCGGGCTGGAGGAATATCCCGATGAAGATCGCGGGCCGGCCGTCCTCGCGCGCGGAGATGGAGTAGTCCGCCGCCTCGAGCTCGATCCGCGCGACATCGCGCAGGCGCACGAGCTGCCCGCCCGTCGCGCCCCGCAGCACGATGTTGCGGTACTGCTCCGCCTCCACCAGACGTCCCTGGACCAGCACCGAGTACTGCATCTGCTGCCCCTGCGGCGAGGGCGGCACGCCGAGCTGCCCCGCAGGGGCCACGACGTTTTGCTCGCTCACCGCCTTCTGGACGTCGTTGACGCTCACTCCGAGCCGCGCCATGCGGTCCGGGTCGAGCCAGATCCGCATGCTGTAGTCGCGCGCGCCGAAGAGCCGGATCTGCCCCACGCCCTTCACGCGGGCGAGCGCGTCCTGGACGTTTAGAAGCGCGTAGTTGCTGAGGAAAACGTTGTCGTAGCGGCGGTCGGGCGAGGTGAGCGCCAGGACCTCGAGAAAGTCGGTGGAGACCTTGCGGATCGTGATGCCCTGGCGGATCACGTCCGGTGGCAGCTGGCTCTGTGCGATGCCCACGCGATTCTGCACGTCCACTGCCGCGTCGTTCTGGTTCGTGCCCACGTCGAACGTCACAGTCAGCGTGTAGGCACCGGCATTGTCGCTCTTCGAGGACATGTAGATCATGTCCTGCGCACCGTTCACCTGCTGCTCGATCGGGGCGGCGATCGACTCGGCGACGACCTGGGCGTTGGCGCCCGGGAAGCTCGTCGTAACCTGCACCTGGGGTGGAACGATACGCGGGTACTGCGCGATAGGAAGCTCGATCACCGCCACCGCGCCGGTCAGGAGAATCAGCAGCGCGATGACGGTGGAGAGGACCGGACGATCGATGAAGAAATTGAACAAGGCGAAGGGCGTCCCTATTTCTTGTCAGGCCCGGCGCCCGCCGGCGGTGTTGCGGCCGGCGCGGGATTCGCGCCTGCCTCTACCGGCTTGACGGGACTTCCCGTGCGCACTTTCTGCATGCCTTCGACGATCAGCACATCGCCGACGGCGAGACCCTTGTCCACGACCCAGTCGTTGCCGGCGCGGTAGCGGGCCTCGATCGCGCGCGACGCCGCCTTGCCATCCGCACCCACGACGAAAACCGATTTCAGTCCCTGCAGCTCCTGCACCGCCTTCTGCGGGATGCGAATCGCGTCGGGCCGCTCGAGCGCGGGCACGATCACGCGCACGAACTGGCCGGGACGCAGGACCCGCCCGGGGTTGGGAATCGAGAGCCGCGTACGCAGCGTGCCCGTCTTCTCGTCGAGCGCGGCATCCACGAAATCGAGCCGCCCCGGATACTTGTACTCCGATCCGTCCACGAGCCGGATCTGGAACGCCTGCGCCGTCTCGCCGGCCCGTGCCGTCGGAGCGTCGAGCAGGCGTTTCAAATCGGCCAGCCGCCCCTCGCTCACCGAAAAATAGACGTACATCGGATCCCCGGAGTAAAGCGTGTTGAGGAGCGTGTCCTGCGCTTTCACCAGCGAACCCGCCTTGACGAGCGATTTGCTGATGACGCCCTCGCGGGGAGCGCGCAGCACGGTAAATTCGAGATTGATCTCTGCCGACTTGACCAGCGCTTTCTGGGCGTCGACGGCCGCGCGGGTCGCCTCCTGCGCTGCAAGCGCCGTGTCGTAGTCCTGCTTGCTTACGAAGTTGCGCTCGACGAGGATCCTGGAGCGCTCCAGCCGCTGGAGCGCGATGACGTCGTTGGCAACCGCCTGCGCGAGGTTCGCCTTCGCCTGCGCGAGCGCCTGCTCGAACGGACGGCGGTCGATCACGTACAGGAGATCGCCCTTCCTGACGGGCGCGCCGTCCACTACCGCCTGGCGCTCCACCAGTCCCGTCACCTGGGAGCGGATCTCGATCACCTCGGGCGCGTCGGTCTGTGCGGCGTACTCTTCGAACACGGTGACCGGTCCGGAGACGAGCTTGACCACCCCGACTTCAGCCGGCGGCGCGCTCTTGGTGGCGCCCTTGGCGGAGTCGCGGGTGGAGGTCTTCCAGTAGACCCCTGCCGCGACAACCAGCACTAGAACGACGACGGCGGCGGGAAGGAGACGCTTCACGTGCTGCGGCGAGGTAGCGTGCAGTAAGGAAAGCGGATTCTAACGCTTTCCCGGGCAGCTATATTTTTGCCGCGCCGTCGGGTTTAAGCCGACGGTGCGCCGCCCGCCGACTCTTGTTGCTGCTGCTCGACGATGTCCTTCCGGACCTGCTCCATGTCGAGCGCCCTTGCCTGCTGCACGATACTCTCCAGCCCTTCCGCCGGCAGCGCGCCCGCCTGGGCGAACACGATCACCTTCTCACGCAGGACCATCACGTACGGAATCGAGCGGATGTTGAACGCCCCGGCGAGCTCCTGCTCGTTGTCGGCATTCACTTTGCCGAAGACGACGTCGGCGTGCCGGTCAGAGGCGGCTTCGAACACCGGAGCGAAGCTCCTGCAAGGACCGCACCACGGCGCCCAGAAATCCACGATCACCATGTCGTTGGCGGTCACGGTCTGCTCGAAGTTGTCCTTGCTCAGCTCTACGGTTGCCACGGTTTTTTCGACAAAACAGGAGGAAGAGCATCATAGCACGCGGGAGACCCATCACTCGTCACCCCTGGCTCGTCACCCGCTGTCAATGCAGCTTGACCCGTGGCTCGGTGCGGCGCGTGATGAGCCTGGCCAGGGTGTCGAACAGGACTTTGGCGACGCCGTGCAATGCATAGAGATGCATGCGATAGAGCATCACGTACATGAACCGCGCGAACAGTCCTTCGACGAACAGCGTGCCGCCGAAGAGCGCGCCCATCAACGTGCCGACGGTCGAATACTCGCCGAGCGATACGAGCGAGCCGAAATCGCGGTAGCGCCACGGCTTGAGCGGCCGGCCCGCGAGCCGGCGCGGCAGCATGCGCGCGAGGTGCGAGGATTGTTGGTGGGCGGCCTGCGCCGTCGGCGGAACCGGCCGCTCGCGCCCCGGCCACGGGCAGCTCGCGCAGTCGCCGATCGCGAATATGTCGGGGTCGCGCGTGGTTTGCAGGGTCTCCCGCACCACCAGCTGATTCAGCCGGTTGGTTTCCAGGCCCCCGATGTCCGCGAGAAAGTCCGGCGCCTTGATGCCGGCGGCCCAGACCGTCAGCTCCGCGGGAATATTCTTGCCGCTGGCGGTGACGACGCCGGCTGCGGTAACCCCGGTCACGCGCTCTCCGGTGAGGACGTGCACGTTCAGTCCCTTCAGCAGCTCCGCGGCGGCCTTGGATACGCGCTCCGGCACCGCGGGCAGGATACGCGGCGCGGCCTCGATCAGGCTCAAGTGAACGTCCTTGTCGGGGTTGATGCGGTCCAGTCCGTAGGCAACGAGCTCGCGCGTGGTCTTGTGCAGCTCGGCGGCGAGCTCCACGCCTGTCGCGCCGGCGCCGATGATGGCGACCTTGAGCTGCTCCGGTCGCAGCGGCTCGGGCTGCGCATTGGCGCGTATGCAGGCGTTGATCAGCCGGCGATGAAACAGTTCCGCCTGCTCCGCCGTGTCGAGGCTGATCGCGTGCTCGCGCGCGCCCGGCGTGCCGAAATCGTTGGTGCGGCTGCCGACCGCGACGACCAGGGTGTCGTACGGGATCTCCCGGCGGGGTATCAGCTCGCGGCCGTCCTCGTCGTGGCTTGCCGCGACCAGGACCGTCCGGCGGGAGCGGTCGAGGCCGTCCATATCTCCCAGCTGGAACCGGAAGTGATGCCAGCGCGCCTGCGCAAGATAGTCGAGCGCATGATGGTCGAGATCCATCGTCCCGGCCGCGAACTCGTGCAGCAGCGGCTTCCACAGATGCGTGTGCGAGCGGTCGATGAGCGTGACCAGCGCGCGTTGCCTGCGTCCGAGCGTATCGCCGAGCTGCGTGGCGAGCTCGATCCCGCCCGCGCCGCCGCCGACGATGACGATGTGGTGGAGGTGTTCCCGCGGCGCTGCGGGGATGGTCGGAGATGTCGTCACGGCTGGCGCCTATTATGGCTCAGCGAACCGCCAAACTCGTCCCGCACGTGCCTATTGTCGCGATACGCTCTAACATATGCGATACGCCGTTCGAGCCCTGAGGAGGGAAACGGTGAAGCGTGTCGTTCGAGTTGCGGGAAAGTGGCGCGCGATGGTCGAGGCCCTGCGCGCTGGCGGGCGCCCGTCGCGGGCCGTTCTGTCGGGCTGCCTGCTGGTCATTGCTTTTCCCGCGTTCGCTTTCTCGCCGCCCGCGGAGCTCATCGTCGTTACCGACGACAACTATCCGCCTTTTCTCTTCCGCACCGAAGACGGCGGGCTGCAGGGCATATTGAAGGACAAGTGGGACCTCTGGTCGCAAAAGGCGGGCGTTCCGGTGCGGCTGGAGGGCATGGAGTGGGCCAGGGCGCAGCGCAGCGTGCAAGGCGGCACCGCCCACGTGATAGACGCTCTCGCCCACACTGAAGCGCGGGAGCGGCTCTACGAGTTTTCGCCCTCTTACGCGACGATCGAGGCGCGCGTTTTTTTCCACCAGTCGATCAGCGGCATCAATGCGGTGGGCAGCATGCGCGGATTCACCGTCGGCGCCAAGAACGGCAGCGCGTGCGCACACTGGCTGGCGGACCGGGGCATCGAGATCCGCCCGTACCCGAACTCGGAGTTGCTGGTGAAGGCGGCGGGCGGGGGAGACATTCGCCTCTTCTGCATGGATGCGCCGACGGCCCAGTACTTTCTGTTCAAG
>DATFWO010000368.1:0-9032 GCA_035259205.1 Burkholderiales bacterium
GCAGGTTACCAGCCGGTGGCGGGCGATCCGTATCGGCCCGTGGCCGGAGCAGGGCTAGGGGCGGCTGAAGCGCCTAAAGATCACAAAAGGTTGCTGCCGCGGAATCACATGAAAGCACGGACATTTCACATAGTGAAGACAGGTCATGCTGCTGCTTGTGTCGATTGAATATTCGGTATCTTCCGTGTGTTTCCGTGACTAATTGGGCCGCCTTATTGGATAGAAAAGGGCGGACGCTGACGGCGGCGGGAGCGCTGGTAGCCCTGACGAGCCTCGTCACGGCGTGCGCGCCTGCGGCCGCGCAGGATTTCCGCTTCAAGTTCGACGTTCCGTTCGTGCCGACCGCCCAGATCACGGTGGACGAAATGCTGCGGCTCGCGGGCGTCAACGGCAAGGACTTCCTGATCGATCTAGGCTCGGGGGACGGACGAACGGTGATCACGGCGGCGAGGAAGTTCGGCGCGAGCGGGCTCGGCGTGGATCTCGATGCCGAGTTGGTCGGCCTCAGCGAGGAGAATGCGCGGGCCGCGGGCGTGAGCGCGCGCACGAAGTTCCTCGTACAGGACCTGTTCAAGACCGACCTCGACCAGGCGACCGTGATCACCATGTACCTCCTGCCGGAGGTGAACATGAAGCTCAGGTCGCGGCTCCTCGAGCTCAAGCCCGGCACCCGCATCGTCTCGCACGATTTCGATCTGGGCGACTGGCAGCCCGACCGCAAGACCACGGTGCGCAAGAACGTATTCCTGTGGATCGTGCCGGCAAAGGTCGCAGGGCGCTGGCATGCGCGGCTGCAGCTGCCGCCGATCGAGCGCCTGCTCGAGATCGAGCTGAGGCAGCGCTTTCAGCAGGTCGACGCGAGCGCGCAGCTGAACGGCGTGCCGACACAGGTGTGGGAGGCGAGGCTCACGGGCGATCGCCTGAGCTTCGTGATCGTCGATACCACCGACCGTGAAAACGAAGCGAGCCTCTATTTCGAGGGACGGGTGAGCGGGAATCTGATCGAGGGTGAAGTCACGCGCGGGGTCGGCGCCACGCGATCGGCGATCAATTGGCGTGCCGCAAAGGTCGTGCCATGAGGCGGGCGCGGTCCGTGGCGCTTCTCGCGAGCGTCCTCGCTGCGGTGAGCCTTGCATCGCCGCGGACTGCGGCGGCCGGCGAGGCGGACGTTCCGTATGTTCCCACGCCCCAGGTCGTGGTGGACGAGATGCTGCACATGGCCGGGGTCGGCAAGGACGACTACGTGGTGGACCTCGGATCCGGCGATGGCCGTATCGTGATTACCGCCGCAAAAATGTACGGCGCACGCGGCTTCGGCGTCGAAATCGACGGCAACCTGGTCCACGCTGCGCGGCGCGAGGCGCAGCGACAGGGCGTTTCCGGCCAGGCCGAGTTCGTGGAACGCAACCTCTTCATCACCGACTTCAGCCGCGCCACAGTGCTGACCCTGTATCTCTATCCGCGGGTCATCATGCAGCTGCGTCCGCGTTTCCTCGCGGAGTTGAGTCCCGGCACGCGTGTGGTTTCGCACGACTTCGACATGGGCGGCTGGCAACCCGACGATCACCGGAAGATCTCCGTGCCGAACAAGCCCTATGGCCCGCCTTCGAGCGAGATCTACCTGTGGATCGTCCCCGGCAACGCCGCCGGTACCTGGCGGTGGCAGCTCGATGTCGACGGCACTCCCGTGGCCTACGAGCTGGTTCTGGAGCAGGACTTTCAGATGCTTTCGGGCAGGCCCGTGGTGGCCGGCAAGGCGGCACGGATTGAAGGCGCCCGGATGCGCGGCGAAGAAATACGCTTTATGCTCGCCGCGGAGATCGGCGGACGCGAGGTCCGTCATGAGTTCGCGGGGCGAGTCGCCGGCGATACCATAGTCGGCAGGGTGAGAACCGGCAGCGTCGACGCGGAGTGGAAAGCCACGCGCTCGCAGCGGGGCACTATCGGTGAACATTAAACAGTGAGCAGTGAATAGTGGATCGTCGCAGCGCCCGCTCGCGGTTCACTGTTCACCGTTTACGGAAAAGAGGAACTACGATGAAGATTGCAACACACTGGTCGAGGATGATCCCGCTTGCGCTTGCGCTCGTTGCGCCCGGCGCGGGCGCGCAGGAAGGCAGGGGGGATGTGGTCTACGTGCCGACCCCGCAAGTCGTGGTGGACGAGATGCTGCGGCTCGCCAAGGTCGCGTCCGGAGATTTCATCATCGACCTCGGGTCCGGCGACGGGCGCATCATCATCACCGCCGCCAAGAAGTTCGGCGCGCGCGGCTTCGGCGTCGATCTCGACCGCTACCTCCTCAAGCTCGCGAACGCGAACGCGGCGAAAGAGGGCGTCACCGATCGCGCGCGCTTCATCGAGCAGAATCTGTTCGAGACCGACCTGAGCAACGCCACCGTGATTACGAGCTATCTGCTGCCGGAAATGAACCGGCGGCTGCGCCCGAAGCTGCTCGGGCTCAAGCCCGGAACGCGGGTCGTGGCGCACGACTACGCCATGGGCCAATGGGAACCCGAAGAGCAGCGGACCCTCAACGTGCCGGAAAAAGTCGTCGGGGATCCGGGCAAGAGCTATGTCTACCTGTGGATCGTGCCGGCCCACGTGGCGGGAACCTGGGTGTCGCAGCTGCCGATCGGCAGCCAGCTGGTCTCCTACACGTTCAACTTCGACCAGGAGTTCCAGGTGGTGGAGGGACAGGTGCGAGTGGGAGAGCGCGACGTCAAGCTGCCTCCGTTCAGACTCAATGGTGAGCAGTTGAGCTTCAATTTCACCACCAACGTCGGCAACAGCACGGTGGCTCATCGCTTTCGCGGGTCGGTCAAGGGCGACACGATCGAGGGTAACGTGACGATAGGCGGGTCCGCGGTCGGCCAGCGAGTGATGCCGTGGAGCGCCAGGCAGACGGTGCGCGGCGAAATGCGCATGGGCAACGACGGCGTAGCCATGGCGGGCATCCAGTGAGCGCGCCAGAAACGCAGTCGGCGGACCACGGTGGGCGGCCGCGCCAGACGCTGTCGGTAGGCGACGCCGTCGGGATCATCGTCGGGCTCATCGTCGGCGCGGGCATCTTCGGCACGCCCTCGATCGTCGCGGGTGCGCTGGAGAGCGAAGGCCTGATCATCTCGGCGTGGATCGCGGGCGGGATCTTTTCCATCATCGGCGCGCTGTGCTATGCGGAGCTAGCGACCGCCTTTCCCTCGGCCGGCGGCGAATACCATTTCATACAGAAGGCTTACGGCCAGTCTCTGGCATTTCTGTATGGGTGGGCCCGTATGACGGTGATCGTCGCAGGCTCGATCGCGGTATTCGCCTATCTGTTCGGCGATTATTTTTCCCGCGTGGTCAGTCTTGGCGCGCATTCGTCCGTAATCTGGGCCGCTCTGATTGTGACTTTGCTTACCGTCGTGAACTACGTCGGAATCCGGGAAGGCAAGGTCACCCAGAACCTCTTTACCGTGCTGGAAGTCGGCGGCCTGGTGCTCATCATCGTCGCCGGTCTCGTGCTTGCTCCGCTTCCTGCGCCGGCCGCGCCGGCCGGGCCCGGCGCCGACAGGCCCTGGTATATGGGCGCCGGCATCGGCACGGCGATGCTGTTCGTGCTGTTTACCTACGGCGGCTGGAATGATGCCGCCTATATTTCCGCCGAGGTGCGCAACCGCGAGCGCAATATGGCGCGATCGCTGCTGATCGCCATCGGCCTGGTCGCATTGCTCTATGTCCTGGTGAATCTCGCCTACCTGAAGGGACTGGGCTACGCCGCCATGGCGCGCTCGGACGCGGTCGCGGCCGATCTGCTGAAGAGTGTTTGGGGAGTCGGCGGAGAGAAGCTGATCTCCATCATGATTTCGATCGCGGCAATCACCTCGGTCAACGGATCCATGATCGTGGGCGCCCGCTCGAATTACGCGCTGGGGTGCGACTGGCCCCTCCTCGGGTTCTTGGGACGCTGGGACGAGGCGAGCGGCTCGCCACGCACGGCCATGCTCGCGCAGGGCGTGATCGCTCTTGCGCTGGTTGCCCTGGGGGCATTCCAGAACGCAGGTTTCAAGGGTCTGGTCGAATATTCGCTTCCGGTATTCTGGGGATTCTTCCTGCTGATCGGCATTGCGCTGTTCGTTTTACGGGTGCGAGAGCCCTCGGCGCCGCGGCCGTTCCGTGTCCCCGGCTATCCCGTCCTGCCTGCGATCTTCGTCCTGGGTTGCGCCTATCTCCTGTACCGGAGCCTGGAGCACAACGGGATACATGCATTGGTCGGCATGGCAGTACTCGGGGTCGGCGTGATCGTCATGCTGGCCGGGCGGCGCAGCGTCCCCGCGTAGATTCGATCTCGCGAGCGCATGGCTTGGTTACGGTGCGCCGCACCGTGAGCCCGCTTGAAAGGGCGCCGCGCGCACCCCATCTCTCAAGCGCTAGAATCCGCTCTCGCGAGACTCCGAAAGGCCGGCAATGACCGACACCCAGACCCGGGAAACACTCGGCTTCCAGGCCGAGGTAAGGCAGCTGCTCAACCTCATGATCCACTCCTTGTACAGCAACAAGGAGATCTTCCTGCGCGAGCTGATTTCGAACGCCTCCGATGCGTGCGACAAGCTGCGCTTCGAGGCGCTCACCAACGCCGAGCTGTTCGAGAATGACGCCGATCTCAGGATCCGCGTGAGCTTCGACCCGAAGGCCCGCATCATCACGGTATCCGACAACGGCGTCGGCATGTCGCGCGAGGAAGTGATCCAGAACATCGGAACCATCGCGAAATCGGGCACGCGGGAGTTCTTCGAGCGCCTCACCGGCGACCAGTCGAAAGACGCCCACCTGATCGGCCAGTTCGGCGTCGGTTTCTATTCGTCGTTCATCGTCGCCGACCGGGTTACGCTCACGACGCGCCGGGCGGGATTGCCGGCCGGCGCGGGCGTGCGCTGGGAGTCCGATGGCGGCGGGGAGTTCACGGTCGAGGCCGTGGAGCGGCCGGCCCGCGGCACCGAAGTCACTTTGCACCTGCGGGAAGGCGAGGACGAGCTGCTGAGCGGAGACCGGCTGCGCTCCGTCATCCGCAAGTATTCGGACCACATCCTGCTGCCCATCCTGATGAAAGAGGAGGAGTGGGACAAGGACAGCCGCGTCTACCGCACCACCGCCAAGGACGAGACCGTCAATCAGGCGAGCGCGCTCTGGGCACGCCCCCGCGGCGAGATCACGGAAGAGCAATATCAGGAGTTCTACAAGCACGTCGCGCATGACTTCGAAGCGCCGCTCGCCTGGGCGCATGCGAAGGTCGAGGGGCGCAAGGAATACATCCACCTGCTCTACCTGCCGGCGCGGGCGCCGTTCGATCTGTGGGACCGCGAGCACCGGCGCGGCATCAAGCTCTACGTCCGCCGCGTCTTCATCATGGACGACGCGGAGCACCTGATGCCGGCGTACATGCGGTTCGTGCGCGGAGTGATCGATTCCAACGATCTGCCGCTCAACGTCTCTCGCGAGATCCTGCAGGAATCGAAAGACGTCGAAATGATCCGCGCGGGATCGGTGAGGCGCGTGCTGTCGCTCCTCGAGGAGCTCGCGGAAAAGCAGCCTGAAAAGTATGCAAAATTCTGGAAGGAGTTCGGGCGCGTGTTCAAGGAAGGGACGGGCGAAGACGCCGCCAATCGGGAGCGCATCGCCAAGCTCCTGCGCTTCGCCTCGACCCACGCCGACACCGAGGAGCAGAACGTCGGTCTTGCGGATTACGTCTCGCGCATGAAGACGGGGCAGGACAAGATCTACTTCGTAACGGCGGAAAGCCACACAGCGGCGCGCAACAGCCCGCACCTCGAGATCTTTCGCAAGAAGGGCGTGGAAGTACTGCTCCTCTCTGACCGGGTGGACGAGTGGCTGGCGGCGCACTTGACCGAGTTCGAGGGCAAGGAACTGCAATCGGTGGCGAAAGGCCGGCTCGATCTGGGCAAGCTCGAAGACGAGCAGGAAAAGCAGGACCAGGAAAAGGAGGCGGGCGAGCTGAAAGACGTCGTGGAGCGCGTCCGCAAGGCGCTCGGCGAGCGCGTAAAGGACGTGCGCGTCACGCTGCGGCTGACCGAATCACCGGCGTGCCTGGTCGCGGACGAGCACGACTTGAGCGGCCACCTGCAGCGGATGCTGAAGGCCGCCGGGCAGCAGGGGCCCGCCTCCAAGCCCATCTTCGAAGTGAATCCGCACCATCCCCTCGTCGGGCGGCTCGGCCAGGAAGCCGACGACGCACGCTTCGGCGATCTCGCGCAGGTTCTGTTCGACCAGGCGCTGCTCGCCGAGGGCGGCACCCTGGAGGATCCGGGGGGGTTCGTGAAGCGCTTGAACCAGCTGATGCTGTCGCTCAGCGCAAGATGAGAATGAAGGGCGAAGTACCTGCCGCCGCCAAGCGCAGATAAACCCGGATTCGGGTTCAATATCCGCCGCCAAGCCCCGATTGACGCGAACGATATGTCTCATCGCGCGGCCCTCGCCGCATCCATCACTCAAGACGTATCACCTGGCACCTTTTGAACCACAACTGTAGTGGAGGAACAACTTATGCAAACCATCCGCATCGGCGTCGTCGGTGCCGGCGGCAATACGCGCTTGCATCACATCCCCAAGCTCAAGAAGATCGCAGGCGTCGAGATCGCGGCGGTCGTGAACCGCTCGCGGGCGTCATCGGAACGCGTGGCCCAGGAATTCGGCATCGAGCGCGTGCACGACAAGTGGCAGGAGCTCGTGAACGACCCGGGAATCGACGCGGTGGTGATCGGGACCTGGCCCTACCTGCATTGCCCGGTGACCCTGTCGGCGCTCGCAGCGGGGAAGCACGTCCTCACCGAGGCGCGCATCGCAATGAATGCGGCCGAAGCGCGGCAGATGCTCGCCGCATCGCGGGCACGGCCGGAGCTCGTGACGCAGGTCGTGCCGGGTCCGCTCACGTTTCCCGCCGACCCGATGGTGATGCACCTGCTGGCCGACGGCTACATCGGCGAGCTGCAGGCGCTCGACCTCCGCGTCTCGACCGGGTTGCTCAACCGCGACGGGCCGCTCACGTGGCGGCTCAACCGCGACTACTCGGGCTTGAACGCCATGACGATGGGCATCTGGTACGAGTGCGTCTCGCGCTGGGTCGGGCCGGCGAAAGCGGTCATGGCCCGCACGCGCGTGGCGGTTCCGTACCGCATGGACGAGGAGCGCGGCGAGCGTCGGGCGGTGGAAGTGCCCGACCACGTCGAGGTGCTCGCCGATCTCGCGAACGGTGCGATCGCCCGTCTGCACTTCAGCTCGGTCGCCGGGTTCATGCCGGGACCGGAAGTGTGCGTCTACGGCAGCGAAGGCACGCTGCGCCTGGAGATGCGCGGGCGCGACTGCGTGCTCTTCGGCGGGCGCCGCGGCAACAAGGAAATGAAGCAGATCGCGATCCCGGCGGACAAGACCTATGGCTGGCGAGTCGAAGAGGAGTTCATCGGGGCGATCCGCGGGCAGGAGCCCGTCCGGCGCACGTCGTTCCTCGACGCGGTGCACTACATGGACTTCACGGAAGCGGTGCACATCTCCAGCCGCGAAGGGCGGCGCGTGCACCTGCCGCTGGCTTGAGCGCGTGACCGTTGCTTCGTCACCTCGTCACTCCGTCACTTCGTCCCCCGTCACTGCGCAGCCTTCAGCCCTGATATCTTGATGATCCGCGCGAAGCGCTCGGTCTCTGCACGCGCGTAGGCTGTCAGCTCTGCGGGCGTGCCGGGCGCGGGATCGAGTCCCTGATTGGTGAGGCGCTGCGCCACCGCTGGATCGGCCAGCATCTTCACCACCTCGGCATTCAGCTTCGCCACGATCGCGGATGGCGTACCGCGCGGGCAGTACAGGGCGTACCACGTGACGGACCGGAAATCCGGCAGGGTCTCCGCCAGCGTCGGCAGGTTGGGCAGGACGGGCGAGCGCTTCGCGCCCCCCTGCGCGAGCGCGCGGAGCTTCCCTGCCTTTACCTGCGTCATCGTCGTCGGGATGCTGGCGAACGCGATCTGCACCTCGCCGCTCATGAGACCGGTCATCTGTGGCACCGTGCCTTTGAACGGCACGTGCAGGAAATCGACCTGCCCCATGACTTTCAGCATCTCGCACGCGAGATGGTTGGAGCCGCCGTAGCCGGAGGATCCGCAGCTCAACTGCCCGGGTCTCGTGCGCGCGAGCGCCAGGAGCTCCTCAAGGCTGCCGGCAGCGACCGACGGGTGGCTGGAGAGCATCTGGATGCTGGTCACCACCAGCGAGATCGGGGCGAAGTCGCGCACCGAGTCGTAGGGCACCTTCGTCAGCAGGGGGTTGATGACGACGCCGGCGGCGGTTGCGAGAATCAGGGTGTAGCCGTCGGGAGCGGCCTTCGCCGCGAGCTCGTGGCCGATGATGCCGGAAGCGCCGGGGCGATCGTCCACTATGACCTGCTGTCCCCAGGCCTCGGTAAAGCGCTGCCCGATCATGCGCGTCACGTTGTCCATCCCGCTGCCGGCGGTGTTGGGTACGATGATCCGGATCGGGCGCGCAGGATAGCTTCGTGCATCGTCCCGGGACTGCGCGAGGGCAGATGTGCAGGGGAGCAGGAACCCAAGAACCAGTGACGACGCTACGCTGGTGACGACGCTGCGCTGGTGAGGACGCTGCACTGGCGACGCAATCCTCGTCACCGCCACGCTCGTCACTGCGAAGCTCATATCCGCGTCCGCCTGGGTGGCGGGACGCCGACAACGGCAAGACGGATCTTTTCGGTCCCGTTGTTAAGCAGCTGATGCTCCACAACGCCTGGGGGCATGTGTATCGCGTCGCCGGGCCCCACCTGCTGCTCCCCAATCTCGCCGCTTTCGGTCTTCCACTGGACGACTCCCCGCCCGCTGAGTATGAAATAGATCTCCTCGAAATCGGCGGGGCATTCGACTTCGTAGCCCTCCGCCCTGTATTTTGTATGCGTATGCCAATGATGGGGGCTGAAGCCCGGGCTCACTTCATCCACGTTGAAAAAGAACTTTTCCGTGGCGATGATTCTTTTTATCTCCCCC
>DATFWO010000369.1:0-3301 GCA_035259205.1 Burkholderiales bacterium
GCCCGCCTCGAGGAGCAGCACCCGGTGCCGGCCCGAAGCCGTGAGGCGATTGGCCAGCACGCAGCCCGCCGAGCCGGCGCCGACGATGACGAAGTCGTATTCTCCGCTGTTCGTTGCCATTTCCCATCCTATTCTTTCACAGATTAATGAGCGCTGCGGTGATGAGCGCCGTGGTGACGTGCACTGCGGTGACGAGCGTTGCGGTGACGAGCGCTGCGGTGACGAGCGCGGCAGTGACGAGCTGCGCGGCAAGGTCCAGCCAGGCCACATGGCCTGTCAACCTCTTTCGGACCCTCGTTGTGGATCTTCATGGATACGCGTCGGAGTCATCGAAACCTGCTGGCGTGGCAAGAGGCCATGAACCTGGTGGAGACAGTCTATCGTGACACGTTGTGCCTGCCGGCTGACGGCTGTTGGACCCGCCTGACCGCTGACCCCTGACCCCTGACGAGAACTACATTCCACGTTCCACGTTCACCTCTTCGCCAGCTTCCAAGCCGCGGCAACAATCGGCTTCGCCCATTCGGGCGTTGAAGACAGATCGGCGGGGCCGAGTATCCGGCCGCGCTCCATGTGTAGTACCAGCTCGAGGTGCGGAATTTGTCCAGTGGCAGGGTCGGCGTCGACGCTGTTGTCGTAGATGCGCAAAGCAGCGAGCCGTGGGAGGAGATGGATGAGGTTCAGACGGCTGTGCTCATAGCGGCGGCGGATGTCTTGCTCGGGAATATCGTGGCCGCCGCGCCGAACGCGGGCGCGCACCCTCGCCAGGTGCAGCTCAATGCTCGCAAGGCCCGCATACCATATGTGAATGTCGATGTCGCCGGCTGCCGCCCGCGCGAGGATACGCACGATCGTGTTGCCGCCGAGCGTGGTTTCGAACGCGAAGTCGAGCCGTTCCGCGATTGCGCGCTCGAGCAGATGCCGGCCATGGTGCCAGGCTGCGCTGTTCGTCTGTATTGCGGTCATCTGGGAATGCGCGTCGATGAGCGAACGGGCGGCCTCATCCGGGTTGTAGTAGTCCGCCCCGAATGCGCGAAAAGCTGCGCCCCCTATGCTGCTTTTCCCCGCGCCGTTCACTCCCGCCAGCACGTAAATGCGCGACCCCCTGGGAACGGTCATCGTTGAAACATTGAAGTGAAGCGGCGACGCAGTGAAGCAATGGCGTACCGGCGGCGCTTGCGCCTCACTCTTTCACTTCTTAACCTTTCCGGCCTTCGTCGTTCGTCGCGCAGCCCTGGCCGCCGCTCGCCCGAGCTCTGCCGGCGATGCATTGAAGGCAGCCTCCATGCCCGCTCTCGCGGCAGGAGTCTGCATGCGGCCGAGCAGAGTGTCGTACTCGGCGCGCAAATCGCTGAGGCTGTGGGAGCTCGCCTGCACCAAGGCCTGGAACTCGTCATACGAAACCAACACGGCTCGCGGCGCTTCGTGCTTCGTGATCGCTACCGCCCCACCGCGGAGGGCCTGTTCCAGCACGGCCCCAAATTCGTTCTTGAGGCGCGACGCAGCCACGGCCGGAACCTCGACCAGATCGCCCTGACTGTTACGGAAAGTGAGCGTAGGCATGTGAATTCATCCGTTTTGGCTATTATAGCTAAAATAGCCATATTAGCCAGACCGTGTTCACTCTGGTGCTGGAGGACGAGCTGACGAAGCTCTTCCGCACGGCACTCTTCCCGCCTTTGAGACCACGGGATCCGATGCGGGTGAACCCGAACTTCATCCCTGCCACGGAGTCCCTCTGAAACGGTCGACCTCGACTTCGGCGAGATCCTGGCGCTCCGCGCGGTGGATGGCCCGAGCGTGGTGATTTTCCGGCTTACGGACGAAAGATCCGATGCGGTAAATCGGCGGCTCGAGGTCGTGTTATCCGCCAGGCCGGAGCGCGGGAGTCTGGAGCGCTTATTCTGGTCGAAGACGCACGCTATCGGATACGACGGCTGCCGATCCGGCGTCGACGGGAGGCGAGATGCGGAAAATCAGTAGGTCGCACTCCCGCGTTCCCGTTTTACCGGCCTTAGTCCCCACTTCTTCGCCGACTTCCCAGCAGCCACGGCCACGATCGGCTTTGCCCGGGGCGCTCTCCTTTAGGGGACAGACTGAGCTACCCCGGGTTTTCTCGATGGTCAGCGACGTGCTAGTGAGCCGTCTCGCGGAGAGCCGTCAGTTGGACGGTGTTGTCGGCCTCGGCGTCCGTGTGCAGCGACGCCGCGCCGGGCTGGATCAAGGCACTGTTTTTTACCGATGTGACCCGCAGGCCCGAAGGCTCGACTATGGCGCTGAATCCCCAATCCTCCCTGAACACGGTCAGCTTGACCGCGCCGTCGAAGCGCGGTCCGCCCGCACCGAAGGGACGACATTCATCCGCTTGCCACTCGAGCTCGAACGGCGCGTTGGGCACCAAAGCACCGGCAAGCAGCGGCTCGCCGTTTACGCGCACTGTGGTATTCGGTCCACAGAGCGACGCCGATTGCGGATCCACCCAGCGCAGCGGCTGGACATCGATATCCAGGGCCGGCACGAGGAACGCGTTTAGAATGAATCGGGATGAATCTGTAGCGGCGGGCGCTGCAGCAGCAACCGGCAACCGGCTCGATCGTGCAGGGTCGGCCGTAAGGTAGATCGCTAACCCGACTGCGGCGGCGAACGCCAGCCCGACGAGTTGGACGACGCGTCCATGAGCTGCGAATTCACCCGCTACGTCGTCTGGTGCTTTGTCGTTCGTGTTTACGCTATTCATGATGTGTATCCCTTGTTAGTACCGATCGCGGCCCGCGCAGTCTCCCGGTCTGAGTAACTCGCGTATATAGCCAAAATGGCCTATATGTGGCCGCGGCCGGACCTGCGCAGCACAATTAGACGATGGAAGCGCCTTGTTTTTGCGCCTATTTTTGGCCTTGGAGTTCCGTTTTTGGCATGAGAAACACGCTTTCAGCGCAAGCGACTTCCCGATCCCGGCGTACGCCGGGATGACGGCAGGTCAGCCGTCAGTCGTCACGCTTTCTGAATGTGGAATGTGGAACTAGGAACGTGGAAGGCGGAAAGAGGAAGGAGGACGTCCTACCGTAACGGATCACGGATCACCAATCACGCCTTTTTGAATTACGCGACGACCACGGTGAGTTTGCCACCTGCGCGGCGTTGTGGCGCTTCCTTGATTACGATCTCAACGTCACGTCCAAGGCTTGTCAAGCAGTCGATCAACCTTCGTTCAGAGAAGCCGCGAAATTGACCGCGGAGCAGCGCTGAAACTTTCGGTTGGGTGAGGCCAAGCAACGTCGCGGCCTCGACCTGCGTTAGCCCG
>DATFWO010000370.1:0-2424 GCA_035259205.1 Burkholderiales bacterium
GCGGGCGGGATGGCCAGCCAAACGGTGGAGCTCGCCCGGCTAATGGCCGAGGACGGAGCCAAGGTCGTCGTGGTGTCTGCCACGGCGCCGTGCCGGCCGCGATGGGTCGAAGGGATTCCGATTGTGCGGACTGCAATCCGCCTTGTTGGCCTTTGTCTCGCGCTTTGGCGCGCGGCGGGGCGGGCCGAGCTGGTGCACGTGTTGGCGAGCTCCGGCCTGTCCTGGCACCTGATCGCCGCGCCTGCCATCTGCATCGCTCGTCTGCGTGGCCGCCCTGTCGTCGTGCATTACCACGGCGGACTCGCCGACGACTTTCTCGGGCGCTCACTGAAGACCGTGCGAGGGACGCTGCGGCTCGGGTCGGCGCTCGTTGTGCCCTCGGCGTTTCTCCTGGGCGTGTTCAGGCGATATGGCTTCGACGCGGATGTCGTGCCGAATGTAGTCGACCTTTCAGCATTTGCCGCGGCGCCACGCGCCCCGCGCGATGCGAAAACGGTGGTCGTCGCAGTTACGCGAAACCTGGAGCCCGTCTACGACATACACGCCGCGGTGCGGGCGATCGGTCACCTGCGGGCCCGGGGCTACGACGCCCGCCTAGAGATAGCCGGTACCGGATCCCTCGAAGGTGACCTGCGCGCGCTGGTTCGCGAACAGGGCTTGGAGCCCTACGTGCATTTCCATGGCCATCTCACGAAAGGCGAAATAGCCCAGTTGCTAGCGCGCACTGACGCGATGCTGAATCCAAGCCGGGCAGACAACGTTCCGGTGTCGGTTCTGGAGGCGATGGCGAGCGCGCGGCCGATCGTTTCCACGCGCGCGGGCGGCATACCCTACCTCCTGGCTGATGGGCTCACTGCGCTGCTGGTGGAAGTCGGCGCGGACGAGGCGATGGCCAACGCGATCGCGCGTCTCGTCGACGAGCCCGACCTCGCAAGCCGGCTGGCGACCGCCGCGGCGATCGAAGTACGGCGCTACCACTGGCCCGAGCTGCGAGATCAATGGGCAGCGATATATAATGCGGCGCGCTCGGGTTCCAGAGTACGGCTCATGGCCTCGAGCGACCAGCCCGGCCTCCAATGAAGATCACGCACATCGGTCACGCGAGCACTCTGATCGAAGCTGGCGGCTTGCGAATTCTCACCGATCCATGGTGGTGCGGACCCTGCTTCGGAGCTCAGTGGTGGATTTATCCAAGACCTTTCCTTGAGGCTGTTCAAGATCAGCGCCTGGATTACATTTACATATCACACGGACACGAAGACCACTTCCATCCCGGAACGCTGAGAACGCTCGACAAGAACGCCCGGCTGCTCGTTTCCAGGGGTTCTTCCTTCCTGCCCCAGGCCAGGAGCCTTGGGTTCAACGTTGTCGAGATCGCCCCGGACACTCCGGCGGAGCTCGGCCCCGGCCTCTTCTGCCGGATCGTCCCGACCTATGGCGGCGACACATTCATGACGCTCACCGACGGCCGGGAAACTCTCGTCAATCTCAACGACGCCGTGCATGCGCTACCGCGCTACCTCGCGCGGAGATTTGCGCAGCTCATCAGGCGCTACCACCCCGCGATTGATTACGTCTTTTGCGGCCACGGAGTCGCCTCGCATTATCCGAACTGCTATGTCGTACCGGGCAAGGACAGAACCGCAACCGCCCAAAAGCGCCAGATGTTCTTCAATCGATCCTGGTCGCATGTCGCGGCGTCCCTGTCTCCACGTTTCGCTTTCCCTTTTGCGGCTGACGTCATCCTGCTCGAGAACGACTTGATGTGGGCCAACGAACCGGTGCACAACACCCGGCGCCCGACCGAGGTGTTTCAGGATCTATACCCGGGATCGCCGACGCGCGTGCTCGACATTGCGCCCGGCTTTTGCGTCGAGGGAGGCGCGATACGGGAGATGCGTCTCCGCGAGCCGTTGCGGATGAGCAGTGTGCAGGATGAGTACCGGGAGCAGATCGCACGCGCGAATCGGTATGCTCCGGCGCGCCCGGAGCACGTCGAGCAGGTGCGTCGGTTGCTGGCCGAGGGCATCGAGCGGCGCCGGCGCCATTTCTCCGGATTTCCGCGCGACTATCGCTTCCTCGTTCGAATGCGCAATACCCAGGCGGGAATCCTTGTCGTCAAGCGCGGCGAATCGTTCAGTGTCGACGCAATTGAAGACGTCGCGAAGGCCGGCAAGTGCGACCTTGCTTACACCGCACGCCTGCCGTACCTACAGCGCAGTCTCACGACCCCGTTCGGGTGCGACCTGCTGTTCATCGGGTCCGGCGGCATCTTCGAGTATCCGGACAGGTCTCGTCTCGGTGAAAGCCTGCACGAGGAGCTCATGGCGATGCTGTCACCGTTCGCGCGCACGCCTCCGAGAATCCTCCGGCGGGCCAAGACATGGATCAAGAACGCACTTGGGCGAGATGAGCTCGATCTCT
>DATFWO010000371.1:0-36235 GCA_035259205.1 Burkholderiales bacterium
CCCCCGCCGCATCCCGCGTCGTATCGTGCATGCGGCGAAACAACGCCGCCGCGAGCGGCATGCTCGCCTCGACCGACTCGGTGATGGCGGCGGCCAGGTCGGGTTTACCGGTCATCTTCTGACTCCCATTGCCTAGCGCCGGCTCTCGCCGAGGTAGCTTTCGTCGACGAAGCGCACCGGCTCAAACGGGGTATCGCGCTCGATCGCGCCGGCTTCCTGCATGACGCTGAAAACACGGCGGAGGCTCGCCTCGGAAATCGAGAGGTCGCGCGACATGATGTCCATGCGCGCTGTGTCGTCGAGCGCACGGCGGGCGAAAGCGACCGACGTACGCAGCTCTTTAGCGCCGAGCTCGGCCGACTCATCGGGGTGGGCGAACATGTACTCCGTTCCGCGGCGCAGCGCGCGCAGAAAGCCCACCAATGCTGCACGGTTCGCGCGCGCCCAATCCGCATGAACGACCACCGAGACGAACTGGTAATCCGGAACCAATTTCACGATCGGGCCAAGATTAGTGAACCCGGCCGCTTCGGCCTCGTAGCTCAGCGGATAAGGCTGCAGCCCGGCGTCGATCTTGCGCTCCTTTAACAGACGCTGTCGGGTTGGAGAGCCGCCGACCGCCTCGACTTTCACGTCGTCGAGCTTGAAGCCGCCGGCTCTCGCGATGTCGGCGATGAAGAATGTCGTGCCCTCGTGCATCGACACAACCCCGATGGTCTTTCCCTTGAGATCAGCGAGCGACTTGATCTCGGGCTGGGCGATGATGAAATGCGGTGGTCGCTTGGCGCTTCCTGCGACGAGCCTCAGCTTGCCGCCCTTGTAGGATTCGGAAATGACGCTCTCGATCGAAGCCATGCCGATCTGGTGCGTGCCGGAGCGTAGGTCATTAAAGATCTTTTCGGAGGCATCGTAGACTTCGATCTTTACGTCGAGGCCTTCTTCGCGGAAGTAGCCCTGTTTTTCCGCAGTCCATGCCGGCAGATAGAAGATCGTGCGCGAGACGACGGGAACCCTGAGCGTCGTTTGCGCCGGGGCCGCGGAAGGCAACACCGAGGCGGCTATGACAACTGCTAATGCGACCACCCTTGGCGAAACGGCCAAATCCATGCCGGGCTTCCTTTTGAGAGGCTACGTCTGGATAATACCTGCGACCAGGTCAGTCTCGTTCCTGCCAGGAGGTGCCGATGCAAACCAAGCGATTCCTGCTCAAGCTGGCAGCAGTACTGGTTGCCATTCTCCTTCAAACGGAGGCCGCTGCGGTTCAAGCGCAAACTCAGGTGCCGTCCGCGTTGACGGGACAGGTTACCTCGGCCGAGGAAGGCGCGATGGAAGGCGTAGTCGTCAGCGCGAAGAAGGACAGCTCGACCATCACGATCAGCGTCGTCACCGACGCCCAGGGCCGCTTTGCCTTTCCCGCCGCGAGGCTCGAGCCGGGACGGTACACGTTGCTGGCTCGCGCGGCCGGCTATGAGCTCGACGGAGCCAAGGCAGCGGACGTTGCCGCGGGGCGGGAAGCCAGGGCCGACCTGAAGCTTCGAAAGCTGAAAGATCTCTCCGCATCGCTCACCAACGCGGAGTGGATGATCAGCATGCCCGGCACCGACGAGCAGAAGCGGTTTTTGTTGAACTGCAACGGTTGCCATACGCTCGAGCGCATCATGAAATCGAAGCACGATGCGGACGGCTTCCTGGAGGTCATCCAGCGGATGGCGGGCTATTATCCGGGCAGCACGCCGCTCAAGCCGCAGCGCCTTACCGGCAATGCGACGCGCAACGTCGGACGCGGCGCGGAGGGTAGGAAGACCGCCGAGTGGCTCGCCAGCATCAATCTGAGCCGCCAGGAGACGTGGTCGTTTCCGTTGAAAACGCTGCCGCGGCTCACCGGCAAATCGACCCGCGTGATCTTCACCGAATACGATCTGCCGAACGCCCTGATCCAGCCTCACGACGTGATGCTCGATCGGGCGGGCAACGCCTGGTACTCCGACTTCGGCCAGATGTTCCTCGGCACGATGGACCCGAAGACCGGGAAGGTGACGCAGTATCCGATTCCCGTGGTCAAGGCCGGATGGCCGGTCGGCACGCTCGATCTCGAATTCGACAAGGACGATAACCCGTGGGTTGGCGTGATGTACCAGAGCGCGATCGCGAAGTTCGACCGCAAGACGGAGAAATTCCGGACGTGGTCGACGCCCAAGGAATGGGACACCGACGCCGGCCAGCTGGGCCATATCGCGCTCACCGGCACTCACGTCGACAACAACGTGTGGATCAAGAACTCCGATGGCGGCCACATTTATCGTCTCGACCTGACCTCCAACAAGATGGAAAACCTCGGCTCGTTCCAGGATCCCAAGACCGGCAAGCGCATCGGGACCTATGGCATCCACTCGGACGCGCAGAACAACGCCTACCTGCTCGATTTCGCGGCCGGCAACATCGTGAAGCTCGACGCCAAGACCTACCAGCCGACCGTCTATCAGACCCCGACGCCGGATTCCCGCCCGCGGCGCGGTCGCGTCGACCACGAAGGGCGATTGTGGTTCGCCGAATACCAGGGCGGCAACATCGGGATGTTCGATCCCAAGACCGAGCGGATCATCGAGTGGAAGGTGCCCACGCCGTGGAGCGCGCCGTACGACGCCATGGCGGGCCGCAACGGGGAAGCATGGACCGGATCCATGCTGACCGACCGCGTAGCGCGGCTCGACATCAAGACCGGACAGTACACCGAGTACATGCTGCCGCGGCCGACCAATATCCGGCGCGTCTATGTCGACGACTCGAAGACCCCGGGCACGCTCTGGATCGGCAGCAACCACGGGGCGTCTATCGTCAAGGTCGAGCCGCTCGACTGACCGGCAGTGAAATCGTGAAATCCGAGGATCGCGGGTTCGCGAGGTTAGCGCTTACTCTCATTCTGCGCATCGTCGCGACGGGTATCTCTCTGCTCGCGGGCGCTGCAGCCGCGGATTCGATACCTCCGGGAGCGCTGGCGCGCAATTTCGAGGCCATCGGCTATAGCGATCTCGACGGCCGCCCAGGCTTCAAGATCTCCATTCGCGAGGCCGGCGGCAGGTGGTATCTCTATGTCGGACATTTCTGGGATCCGGGTTGGACGATCGTCGACGTCACCGTGCCGTCCGACCCGAAAGTGGTGAAGTTCATTCCCGGTCCGGCCAACACGTGGACGCTGCAAGTAGATATTGCTGGCGACACGATGGTGACGGCGCTCGAAAGAAAGCCTCCGGCGTGGGGCGGAGACCCTAGCAAGCCCAACGACGAGGGCGTGCTGCTTTGGGACCTAAAGGATCCGGTGAGTCCCAGGCAGCTCGGACACTTCCGCACTGGGGGCCGGGGCACGCACCGCAACGGCTACCAGGGCGGACGCTACGCGCACCTCGCGGCGGGGATGCCCGGCTTCGAGGGTAATATCTACGTGATCCTCGACGTCGCCGACCCCACGCGTCCGGTCGAGGCAGGGCGATGGTGGGTCCCCGGGCAGCATGTCGCGGGAGGAGAGAAATTTCCGGCGGGCGCGGCCGGCCGGGCGAGCCTCCACGGTCCACCGGTAGTCGTGGGCCATCTCGCGTATCTGCCGTTTGGGCCCGCCGGCATGGTGATTCTCGACGTAAGCGATGTCGCCCATCCGAAGCCCGTCGGCCGCCTCGGCTTCACGCCGCCGTTCGTGAGCCAGATCGGCGTGCACACCGTGGTGCCGGACGCGAAACGGCGGGTGGCGTTCGTCAATTCCGAGGCGATCGAGAACCGCTGCAAGGAGCCGCTCAATCACACCTCGGTGGTGGACATCTCGAATCCGGCGAGCCCGGTGTTGCTTTCGATTTTTCCGCTCCCGGTCCCGCCCAGCGGCTATCCGCAAAAGAATTTCTGCGATGTCGGCGGGCGCTTCGGGCCGCACAACCAGCATCAGTTGTTCCACAACCCGCACGTGCAGCCATTGGGCAATCTCGTCTATCTGACGTACTTCAATGCCGGGCTGCGGGTCTACGACGTTTCCGACCCGACGCAGCCCCGGGAGGCCGGCTATTTCCTGCCGCCGCATCCGACGCAGCGCTACGGTCCGGTCCCCGCAGACAAACTGGTGTTGCAGACGGAAGACGTTCTCGTCGATCGGCGGGGCTACGTTTACCTTACCCACAAGAATCAGGGCCTGTGGATCCTCCGCTACACGGGCGCCAACCCCGAATAAAAGCGAATGGCAGCGGATGCCGCTGAAACTCTCACGACTCCAGGGCATCCTAAATGCAGGAGGGCCGGAAGTAATCCTTCGGCACGGCAACGGACAGGAGGAGGTTAGCGTATGAGTGCTATGCGAAAAGTCGGCAGTTCTTCGGTTTGGGCGGTAGTGAGTGCGCTCGCGGTCATGGCTGGATGCACCGCCATGGGCATGGGTTCAAGCAGCAGGCTCGAGCTCACCGGCGCTCAGGAGGTTCCTCCGGTGACCACGGCTGCGTCCGGGAGCGGCACGATCACGGTCGCCGCCGACAAGTCGATCAGCGGCAGCGTAACAACCTCGGGAGTCGCTGGTACGGCCGCCCATATACATGACGGTGCGGCAGGCAAGAATGGCCCGGTGATCATTCCCTTGACCAAGACTTCCGATAACAGCTGGTCGGTGCCGGCAGGGACGAAGCTGACCGATGCCCAATACGACAGCTACAAGGCCGGCAATCTTTACGTGAACGTCCATAGCGCAGCGAACAAGGGTGGCGAGATACGCGGGCAGTTGAAGCCCTGAAGGCAGGGGAAGGACGGGGTTCCTTCAACGGCCGGTGTAGAATACGGCTTTATGGCTGTCATTAGAAGGAGATAGACTAAGATAACAAAATATAAGAGAAATTAGCCTATCTTCTATTGTGAACGACGCCCGGTCGTACGACCGCGCGTTGCTCCCCGCCCGGGCCGCGCTGCGAGCGGAATCGGAAAGCACGACGACGTCTGGCTTGGGCTGCCTCCAGCTGGAGGTGAGTCAGTAGCTACTGAGACGGTCCATTGCAGTCCGCATCACGGAACGCCTTCCGTGAGCTTACTTAACGTATGGCCTCAACGCGTCCACCGGAAGGTTGACAGGCTCCGCCGTTAGCCTGGGTTCGCTCGACTTGATTAGCGCAAATCGTCCCACTCGCATTCGATCTCGCGTTCTAACGCTGGGATTCTGCGCAGGTGGGGGCCTATCTTTTCACTGAGCGCCTTGCGCGGCGCCGACTCCGCGTTGGTGGCCTCGCAACGCCAGGGATAGCCAGCTTGACCACGCTCCATCCGACAAGCGCGGACTCGAGAACATCTTACAATCCGTTCACTGTTCATCGTTCACCGCTCACCGAAATGAATATCCACCAGCCCGCGCGCGACGTTTTCGACGCCGCGCGCACACGCCGCTCCACCCGCGCCTACCAGCCGGATCCGGTGCCGGCGGCGACGATACGCGAGATCGTCGAGCTCGGGCGCTACGCACCGAGCGGCTCCAACATCCAGCCCTGGCGGGTGCACGTGCTCACCGGCGCGACGCTCAGGCGCGTCGGCGCGGCGATCCGCAAGGCGTTCGTCGACGAAGAGCCCGGGCACAAGCGCGATTACGATTACTACACCGATCCCATCCTGGAGCCCTATCTCGCGCGACGGCGACAGTGCGGGTGGGGGCTCTACGGGACGCTCGGCATCGGTCGCGGCGACCGCGCCAAATCGAAGGCCTATCGCGCTTCGAACTACGATTTCTTCGGAGCGCCGGTCGGACTCATCTTCACGATCGACCGGAAGCTCGAAAAGGGCAGCTGGCTCGACTACGGGATGTTTTTGCAGACCATCATGCTCGCGGCCCGCGCAAGAGGGCTGCACACCTGCGCGGAAGCCGCCATTGCGAGCTACCCGGACATCGTGCGGCGCGAGCTCGGCATCGCGAACGAATGGATCGTCATATGCGGCATGGCGATGGGCTACCGCGATCCGGACGCGGTCATCAATACCTTCCAGCCGCCGCGCATCAAAGTCGAGGACTACGCCGTGTTCCTTGAGTGACGAGTGATCAGTGACGGGTGAGAGAAGGGGCAATCAAGATCCCTTGCGACCTCCGTTTTCCCCTGGCGTTCTTCGCGTTGACGCTTTTTTGCCGACTGAGAAGACATGAACCGCCGCATATCTTTCCTGTTAACGCTGGCTGCCGTAGGGCTCTGCGGTCAGCCGGCATCATCGCAGGAGTATCCCGCCAAGGCCGTGCGCATCGTCGTGCCGTTCTCGCCGGGAGGCGTGACCGATAACAGCGCACGCGTCATGGCCGAGCCGCTGGCAGCGCGGCTGGGACAGCAGGTCGTCATCGAGAACCGTCCGGGTGCGAGCGGCAACATCGGCACGCAACTCGTCGCGCAATCCGCCCCCGACGGTTACACGCTGGTGCTCGGTTTCGACGGCACGATGGTGATCAACCCGCACGTGTTCGCGAAGCTTCCGTTCGATACGATGCGGGACTTCGCGCCGGTGACCAAGCTCGGTGATGCAGCCTTGATTCTCGTTTCTCATCCATCGCTGCCGGCGAGAAATCTCGCAGAATTCATCGCCTACGCGAAAAAGGCGAAGTCGGCGCGGTTCGCCTACGGCAGCTCGGGTACCGGCGGCACGCCTCACCTGGCGGGCGAGCTCCTGAAGCAGCGCACGGGCATCGCGCTGGATCACATTCCATACAAGGGCGGCGGCCAGGCGATGGTGGACGTCATGGGCGGGCAGATACCTCTCGTTTTTACCGCGATTGCGACGGCGCAGCAGTACGTGAAGGCCGGAAGAGTCGTTGCGCTCGGCGTGCCGGGAGCAAAGCGTTCGCCGGCGCTGCCCGATGTGCCCACCTTCACGGAAAGCGGACAGCCGGGCTTCGACGTCACTTCGTGGGTGGGCATATTCGCGCCCATCAAAACGGCCCGGCCCATAGTCGACCGCCTCAACCGGGAGATCACCGCGGTATTGGGCCTGGATCTCGTTCGCGATCGCTATCAAGTGCTCGGCATCGACCCGGTCGGCAATACGCCCGAGCAGTTCGCGGAGCAGATCCGCGCCGATCTTGCGCGCTGGGAAAAAGTGGTTACGGCGGCGGGGATACGGCTTGACTAATTAACGGCCGTCTCAGATAGCGTCCCAGATAAAACGTCCCAAACGTTCGCTACCGACACGCCTCTTCTGAGACGCATTACCTGAGACGTCGTAGCTGGGACGCAGTACCTGAGACGCAGTACCTGGGACTCATTATCTGGGACGCATTACCCGAGACGCCTTTCATCAACGCGCCACACCCGCCAGGCGCTCGATAATCGTGTAGATCACGCTGGTATCCTGCTCGCCTAATCCGGCGGCGAGAGCCGCCTGCTGGTAGCGCTGCGCGAGATTCGAAAAGCTCACGGGGACATGCAGCTCCTTCGCGATCGCATTGAACGTTTCCAGATCCTTGTTCATGAGCTCCACCTTGAAGCCCGGCTCGAAATTGCGCGGGATGAGGTTGCGCGGAGCCTTGGCGAGCGCATTGCTGTTGCCGCTGCTCGCTTTCACGATTTCGTAGAGCGTCTTCAGGTCCAGGCCGGCCTTCACTCCGAGCACCATGCCTTCCATCATGGCGAGCGAGTTGACGGACGCCATCATGTTGTTGATCGCTTTCACGGTATTGCCGTTGCCCACCGCTCCGACGTGGTAGATGTTGGGTCCGATGGCCTGGAGTATCGGACGGACGCGCTCCAGCACCGCTGCATCGCCGCCGGTCATGACGGCAAGGGTGGCAGCCTGCGCCCCGGTGACCCCGCCGCTCACCGGCGCTTCCAGAAACTGGACGCCGCGCGCCTTTGCGCGCGGCTCTATCTTGCGCGGCGTCGAGGGGAGCACGCTGCTCAAATCGACGAGGACGCTGCCGGGTTTTGCGACGTCGACGAGACCACCGGGCTCGAGATAGAGGGCCTCCACCTCCGGCGACCCGGGCAGCGAGGTCAGCACGACCTCGGCGGCTTCGGCGACCTGCCTGGCCGATGCGGCCCCTTTGGCTCCGCTGCGGAGCAGGTTCTCCATCGTCCGGGGATTCTTGTCGTAAACCGTCAGGGGAAAACCGTTCTTCAGTACATTGCCCGCCATCGGATTTCCCATGTTGCCCAGACCGATGAAGCCCGCCGGAATCGCCATGTCGCCTCCTCATGTGGATGGAGCAGAGAATACTAGAACCTTACGGAAGCATGGTATTTTGCCCGTTCGTAACCACCCAGGGAGGATGACGATGAAAACGCACTATGCCTTGGCATTGGTCGCAGCGCTTGCGTGGTCGGCTGCCGCTCCCGCCGCGGAGCTGCGCCTCAGCACCACCGACACGCTGGATTCGGTATTGCGCGCTCAGACCGGCCGCGTTACGGTGCGCCTGCGCTCAGGGCAGGAACTCACCGGCACCGTGCGCTCGGTCGACGCGAAGCTGTTGCATCTCGGTGCGCTTGCGGGACGGGAGTTTTTTGATGCGGTCGTGCCGCTGGGAGCTATCGAGGCGGTGCTCGTGCGAACGAAAGACTAGCACGCCTGCTGCCCGTTTGGACTCGTCGGCGCCGCACCCCCGGTGCCGACGGTCACGAACGCGCTGCCCGCCATTCCGGTAAGAGACACTCGTAGCCGTTGCACTCGTGGACGCGAGCCGAGCTTTGCCTCGGCGGGCACCGGCTCGCCTGTGCGTGTGGCAGACGTCCTTCGGTGCCGCAAGCACTCGTCAAGCGGACAGCGCTTTCCCCAGTCTTTCGACTCCCTCGGCCAGCCGCTCTACGCTCGAGGCAAAGCACCATCTCACGAAACCCTCGCCCTCCGGCCCGAACGCAATCCCCGGCGCGAGCCCGAGATTCACGTCGACCACGAGCTTCTTGCAGAATGCCAGGCTATCCTTCATGCCGTCGATGCGGAAAAACGCGTACATCGCGCCCGGCGGCGTCGCAGCCTGCACGCGTGGAATCGCGTTCAACTGCGGAATCAGGAAGTCGCGCGCGCCCCGGTATCGTTGAACCGTGCGCTCGATCACCTGCTCTCCCGACTGCACCGCCGCCAGGCCCGCACGCTGAACGAACACCGGCACGCACGAAGTGTTGTACTCGATCAGCTTGCCGATCTGCACCGCAAGCTCGGGCGGAGCAACCAGCCAGCCGATGCGCCATCCGGTCATCAACCAGGACTTGGAGAACGTATTGGTGCTGACCAGCCGGTCTCCGTTCTCCGCGATGTCGAGAAACGAGGGCGCGGCAGCCCCGGCGCCGAACCACAGCCGGTCGTAAGCGTCGTCGGCGACGATCCAGATGCCCAGCCGGCGGCAATGGTCGAGGATTGTCTGCTGGTCGGAGCGGGTGATGGTCCATCCCGTGGGATTGTTGGGCGAATTGACATACAGGGCGCGCGTTCCCGGCGTCAGAGCCGCAAGCAGCCGATCGAGGTTCAAGGTCCATCCCGCCGGCGAAAAATCGAGCGGCAGGCATTCAACACGCCCCCCCAGCACCTTGGGTATCTCGACCAGATTCGGCCACAGCGGCGTCACCTCCACGACCCGGTCACCGGCGCCTATCAGTGCCTGGGTGGCGAGCATCAAAGCCGACATCCCCGAAGTCGTGACGATGATGTTCTCGACCGCGACCGGCCGGTGCAAGCGCGACACATAAGCCGCGAGCGCCGCACGCAGCTCGGCAATGCCGTAGTTGTGCGTGTAGAACGTCTCGCCCGCCTCCAGTGACGCCATGCCGGCGCGGCGGATGAAATCCGGAGTCAGCTCGTCGGGCTCGCCGAACCAGAAGGCGAGCACATCGTTGCGGCCGAGGCTGGCATTCGCCACTTCCCGGATCTTGGAGCCGCGCAGGTGCAAAACGGCTTCGCGCGCGGTCAACTCGTTGGGGGGCGTGGAAAAATCGGGGAGGTTCATTCGGTATATATTGTATGCTCACCTCGAGGAGGTACCGTGTCCGACGACGAACTGAAAGCCGAGCTGGAACGCCTGCGCAAGGAGAATGCCTCGCTTAAGAAGGGGGCCGCCAGAGGTGTCTCGATGAAGGTGAGCGAGAAAGGGGGGCTCTCGGTGTACGGCATGGGAAGGTTTCCGGTCACCTTGTACAAGGAGCAGTGGCTGAAGCTCCTCGACCTTTCCGAGGAGATCAGGGCGTTCATCGCGGCCCACGAGAGCGAGCTGAAGACCAAGGACTAAACGCGTGAAGAGATCAGGCTCGTCATCGCTCACGACTCACTTGAGATTCAGCAACGCCTCGAGGTTCTTCCACAGGATCTTGTCCTTCTCCTCCTGCGTCAGGGACTTCAGGCTCTGGACCCAACCTCCCGGCCCCGGCTTCCAGGGTACGAATGGCCAGTCGCTGCCGAGAACCACGCGATCGGCTCCCACCCTGTCGAGCAGGAAACGCAGGGCCTCCTCGCTGCCGGTAACGGTGTCGTAGTAGAGACGACGCTGATAGGCGCTCGGTCGTTGCGGAGTACGACGGCCCTCCGGGAGGCGTTCCCAGCCGCGATCGAGCCGCCCCATGGTATAGCACGCGGGACCTCCGCCGTGAGCGATGCAGACGCGCAGATTCGGGCACGCCTCGAGCACGCCGCCGCAGATCAGGATCGCGGTGACGATCGCATCATCCAGGATGACGCCGAGACTGTTGAAAAGCCCATGCCGGGGGACCCGCTGCATCAGGAAGTTGTTCTGGGGCTGCGGATGGAAAAAAAGCACAGCTCCCATCGCCTCGGCGGCCTTGAAGAACGGCAGAAACTTCGGGTCGTCCCATTGCTCGCCGTTCACATTCGTGTCGAGCTCTGCTCCCTTCAGTCCGAGACGGGTGACCGCGCGCTCCAGCTCGGTGATGGCGGACTTGACGTCCTGCACCGGCAGCGTGGCGAGTCCGGCGAAACGCGCGGGCCACTGCCGGGTCATGGCCGCGATTTCATCGTTGACGTCCCGCGCCAGCGCGCTTCCCTGCACGGCATCGAGGTGGTAGCCGAAGAACGGCGTGTGTATCGAGAGCACCTGCACGTCTACACCTTGCTCGTCCATGTCTTTCAACCGCTCTTCCGGCGTGTAGCGCACCTTGGGCGAGGTGAAAGCGGTGCGCATGCCGCCAGCCAGCATGGTGCCGAGACCCTCGCCCGGCTCGTGACGATAGCCGTACCACTCCCTTTTTGCGTCGACCGCCTTCCACAGAGAGTTCGGGACGAGATGAGCGTGTATATCTATGGCTTTCATTGATGGTTCTCCTTGTCAGGCCGAGAGCGTCCCAGATAAAGCGCCTCAGGTAAAGGGGCTGCGCCGCTGTTTCCGCTCCCGTGCGACAATCGGCTGCTCACGGCGGACTTCGATCAGCCGCGCGGGATTCGGCCGACATGGGGGCGAGGCGCAATATCGGCGAGCTCGAGACCGCGATGCGCGAGAAGACCCTGGTTGACGGCATGCCGCAGGACAAGCAGCCATTGCCTCGATCACCGGAGTGCGTGGTCCAGCTCCGCTGCGCTTCGCTGCCCTCCGTATTCGGTCTGATCGCAGACCACTACTGGTTCGTCTTGTTCGAAGACACGGGGGCATGTCATCGGTGGGAGGTCTGGCAGACCAGCGATGCCGGAGGCCGCAGCGTCGGCCACGTCCATTGCGACTTGAAGGATCCCGATGACGACGTCGGCGGCGGGTCGACCCGCATTGCGGCCGAGTGGCGCGATGCACAGGCGCACCGCCTGCGCGACGTGCTCAAAAGGCCCGAAGCGTATCCGCACTGCCATTGGTACCGCTATTGGCCGGGCCCCAACAGCAATACTTTCGCCGCATGGGTGCTGCGGGAGGCGGGGGTCGAGTATCCGCTCGGGCGGAGGGCCATCGGTCGGAAATTCCTGGGCAGGTGAGGCCTGGAGACGGGCGCTTGTATGGAAGTCCGAGTGAGCGGCAAGGCCGTTACGGCGCGCTCACCGTGCGGATGTACCACGGGAAGGAATCCCAGCTCACTACTTTCTCCGTTCCGTCGAACAGCGCCGCGATCCTGCCGCCGCCCGCCTTGTAGGAAAACTTCCTGATGTGATCCGGCGGCGTCGTCGTCGGGTTGCGCATTATGTCGATCGCCTGATCGGTCTTGAAGATCTGGTATTGGGACGGGTCGTTCGGGTAGTAGAACTTCACCTCGACGCCGCCCTTGTTGGCGGGACCGCGCTCGTACTCCACGTGCAATTCGAGGCGCTCGCCGGTGGCAGCCGCGAATTCCCAGTCTTCCGAGCCCGTCATAGTGCCGCCGGAAGCGGAAACCGTCCGCGACATCCTGGCGATGCTTGCATGCTGGTAGACGCCGAAGGGGCCCGGTGCGTCGGGCGCATGCTCGGTCAACCCGTGGATGATCATCTGCCCGGCGGCGCCGGTGGCGGTGTGCCTGACTGGAATGGCAAGATAGACGAGCCGCGCAGTCGCCCGTGCGGCAGGCTTGCCGTCGCCGCCCATGATCGCCATGCGATCGATGAAGATCATCCGCAGATTGCAGTCCTTGGCCGGGCCCTGCGTGGCGATTACCGTCTCCCATCCCTGCGGCAGCATTTTCGCCAGCGCCGCGTCGTTCACGCGGAAATCGAGCTGGAAACGGTGTTCCGCCGCCTGTTCGAGCACGGTTTGTGCGGGCGCAGTCTGTGGCGCGGGCAACAGGCTTGCGGCGACGAGCGCACCGGCAATTGCGGTTCTCACTGTCATAATGTTCTCCCCTTTTTGATCCCGCATCCTACCGCAAGTCCCGGTCTCAAGATGTCGACAGCCGCTTTCATCACACTCGGCCGGTGGAGTTTGGTTGGCGTGGATCCGTCGCCGGTCAATCGTCAAGGGCTCGCCGCCGGTGAGTTCGATGAGCTCGTCCGGGCGATCCGAGCCGGCGCGGCCTACGCTAACGTGCACTCCACGCTATTCGCTCCGGGGGAAATACGCGGCCAGATCCGCGGTAACCGCGGCCGGGGCAACGATCGGTAGCAGGCTGAACAGATTCCTCTCGGAACCGGCCGAGGTGTTCCTGAACGGCGATCACCAGGCGGTGGTCGCCGGACGGCCTCGGATGATGGCCATCCTGGAGTTGTCTCGCGGACGTTATCGATTCCCGGTCGGCTTCGCCGACAGCGAACGCAGGAACAGCCACAGCGCCTCGATCTCGTCGTCGGTCATCTGCCCGATCACCTTCCACGGCATGTGGCGGCTGTCGAGCTGGCGTCCCTCCGGCGTCACGCCACTGCGCAACGTCGCCGCGAAACCGGCTTTTGACCAGCGCGCGATCGCGGCTCCGGGCTCCGGAGTGAGATTGGCGGCCGGCGGCCAGTCGGGCGGCACGCCCGGGATCTTCCCGCCGGAGAACGTCGGGCCATGGCAGGTGAGGCACGAGCTCGCGAGATAGCGCCCGTATTCTGCCGTCACCCCGACACGCGGCGCCGGCGATCGGGTTGCGGCGTGGTTGATCCGCTCGGCGGGCAATATCGCCACGTCGCGGTTGAAAGTCATGATCGCGCGCCCGACAGGCGATACGGCGCTTGGCGGCAGCTGGTTGTCCACCGGCGGCACGCTTTTCACGTAGGCAATCACCGAAGCAAGATCGGCATCCGACAGCTGGAAGAACTCGTCGGATGGCATTATCAGCAGCGGCCTGCCATCCGGGCGTACGCCATGGCGGATAGAGCGTATCCAGTCATCTTCGGTGTAGCTCGCGCCGACGCCCCCTTTCCCGCGGGTGAGATTTGACGCGGCGAATCGCCCGATCATCGGTTCATCGAGAAAAACGCGCCCGCCGAAATTCTGGCCGTGGCAGTCGAGGCAGCCGCGGATCGCCGCCACGTGATGGCCGCGCTCCGTCGTTACTGCCTCACCGGCGAACGACAGTGACGCCGGCTGGATCTTGTAAGGGTGGCTGAGGCGCGACTGGCTGTTCCAGAACACGGCCACGCACGCTATCGCGAGCAACGCCACGACAGCCGCCGCCAGGCGCGCCGCCCATCTCAATATGGTCCGCATCGGCGTTCCTTCACGGCTGCATGGGTTCGTTCAAGTGCGCGCGCGCGACAAAGCGGCAACGATGAGCGCGATGCTTGGGGTGAGCGCCATGGAGAGCCGCAGATTCACTGCGGTTGCGATCCGTTCCATCTTACAACGAGGATCGTTTGATCGTCCGCCCGCTCCGAGCCCGCAGTGAACGCGGACACGCCGCGATGGATCGCGTCTCCGATTCTTTCGGCATCGATTGGGCGGTGCAGACCGGCAAGTAGCGCCTGCAATCTTTCATGCCCGTAGAGAGCGCCGGCTGCATTCGATGCCTCTGTAACACCGTCGGTCGTAAAGCAGAGCGTCTCCTCGGGACGCATCGCGTAGGACGCTGCCTTGTACTCGAAGGCATCGAGCACGCACAACGGCGGACCCTCACCTCCTCCGAGGCGGCGCAAGGGCCCCTTCACGGCCGACAACACGTACGGGACCTCAAATCCGGCGTTACAGTACTCGAAGTGCCCGCTGCGCGCATCGAGGATGCCCGCAAACGCAGTGACGAATAAGGCCTCCTGGTTGTCGCGGGCGAGTTCCCGGTCAACCGCGCGCATCACCTCGGCGACCGTCCCGGGTTGGCGCAGCGCGATGCTCTTGAAGAAGGCCTTGCACACCGCCATCAGCAGGCTGGCGGGCGCGCCCTTTCCCGACACGTCTCCGATCAGGAACATCACGCGGTTCTCGTCCAGCCGGAAAAAATCGTAGAGGTCGCCACCCAGCATCCGCGCCGCCTCGGACCGGGCGTAGATGGTAAACCGCTTTTCGTCCGGAAAGGCGACGCGAGGCGTCGGCAGCGTGCCTCTCTGCACTCGTCCCGCGGCCTCGATCTCGCCGGAAAGCCTGGTGGCGGCTTCCTGTCTCCGATCGTTCTGTCGAGCCTCCTCGCGGCTGGCCAGTACGTACTCTCGCTGGAGGGCTACGGCAGGGGGATCCTTGCCCGCTGACTCGGCCAAAGCCTGCTCGGCTCCTGCCAGATCATCACCGCGCAGCATCAGATTCACGTTGCGATCGCGCCTGTCCCACTCGAGGGCACGCGCGAGGAGCCGCGTGTGCGTCCGGACCCAGGCAAGATCCGTGTCCAGCGCGGAGAGTAGCTTGTCACAGGCGGATCTGAGCTGGCTCTCCTTCAGGAAAGAGATCCAGTTCAGCGTGCGAAGCGCCGGCGGGATGCTCGCCGGGTGGTGCACTTCACGGCATACCACCGGAATCAAGCGCTTCCTGCAATCGAGAGCATGAGCGAGCTCGCGGGCGCAGATGTCGGACGCTGCCGATGCGGGGCTGATCACGAACACAAACGCCTGTGCCGACTCGATTGCCGAAAAGATCGCTGCCATGAACTCCTCGGCCGGCCTGATGCCCTCCCAGTCGACCCAGGTTTCGCGACCGCGACTTCGCAGCTCCCGATCGAGAAGCCGCACGAAGTTCGAGTCTTCGCGGGAATAGGAAATGAAGACATCCGTCATCCGGCGCTCGAAAGCGGCTGGAACAGTGGGCGTCTACGACGCGCGGCCCAACGCGCCCCGGAAAGACCGTCCGAAGCGCTTCCCGATACCGATACGCCGTATCGGGAGCGCACTCTCCGGGACGTCTAGCTTTTCGTCACTTCGCCATTGCTTCCGCGGGCCGCTTCACCGGCATCTGCTTGTGGAAGAACGCTGCGACGGGATCGAACGAGGCGGCGGTCTGGCGCGCCGCGTTCTCGATATACAGCATCTCGATCGCGCCGCCGGCCTTGCGGTAGTTCGCGGCGAAGCGTTCCGGCTCGTTGAGCGGAACCGGCGACTCGGAGTCGCGGTAATCGTGCACCGGGTCGGGCCGGCCCTGGACCCACAAAGCGGGAGGCATCGCCACTTTCTCTCCGCGCTCCAGCATGAGCACGGGGTTCCCGTCGGTCATGTTCTCGTCGTTTTTCCAGAACGAGCTCTGGCGCTCCGGTATGTCGCCCACCCACGCTTCTCCCGCGGCGCGGCCGCGCAGGGCATTACGGTAGCGCGACAGCGGATTGATGACGGGCCACGACATTGCAACGCAGCGCACCGTCGCGTCCACGGCAGGCAAGCCTGCGGGCAGGGCAATGGCGGCGTAGCGCGCATCGTTCGGCCGCATCGCAGCCAGCATCGCAAGGTGTCCGCCGCTCGACTGGCCGGAGATCCCGATCTGGCCGGCGTCTATGCCGAGCTGGGACGCACGCGCCTTGACCCAGCGGACCGCATAGTTGATATCCGCGAGCGCAGTGGGGTAACCGTAGTTCCCGTCCCGAAAATCGATCGCCGCGACGAGCAAGCCGGATTTCGCGAGCACTTCGTCGCGGCCCCGGCACTCTTCCAGGCTGCCCTTGCCCCAAGCGCCGCCGTGCACGTCAACCACCGCTGCAAACGGTCCCGAACCGCGCGGCTTGTAGAGCCGCACTTTGAAGCCCTTGTCGCCGTGGCGCAGGTACTCGACATCCTCGGTGGTGAATTCATACGTCTTCATGTGGCATCTCCTTACCGTTGGGTGCGGGCGAATATTCTAGCGGTACCGTGCCCCGGAAAGGGCATTCCATTCTTCCGGGTCACACGGGCAACGCCTGCTCCGTCGCGTGCGCCGGAGCCTCCAGCTCACAGGCGTTCATGAGGTAGGCCAACGCGGCGTAGCAGGCGATGAGGTTGGTCAACGTCAAGGTCCCGCGCCGGCCGAAGCTGGCGCTCGCCCGATCGAACGTCGGCTGGCTGACTTTGCGGCTCCGCAGCAGTTCGCGCGCAAAGTCCACCACGAGCTGCTCGTCCGGCTCGAGGCCGGTCAGTGCCTGCTTCCCGCGGATGCTGTCCACGATGTAGTCTCGCACCCCGGCCGCGCGCGCCGCCGCGGCGTGGGCGTACCAGATGTAGGCGCAATCCATCTCGCGCGCCACGGTCAGCATGACGAGTTCCTGCAACGCCTGCGGCAGGCTCTTCTCCTCGCGTATGTAGAGGCGCAGCGATTCCAGCTTTTGCGCGAGCTGCGGCATGTGCAGCAGGATCGCGTACGGACCGGCGTTGGGCCGGCCTCCACGCTTTTGCAGGAAGTCGTCGTAAGCCGCCCTCTCGCTCTCGAGGACGTCGTTCCGGGTAGCAAACGGAATGCGCGCCATGAGGTTTCCTTATGCAACGGCAGTCCGCGGTAGCGCGCACCGCTTGCGGCGCGTAGCTTCCGCTGCCGGCGCGCTGGTGTCAAGCCGCCTCTCCTCGAGATGAGCGTTTCTCGCAAGCGCTTTACTTGGAACGCCTTATCTGGGACGCTTTATCGTGAACGCTTTCTGACGAAAGGGCAGGCCATGCAGCAGCTCAGCAGCAACGTCTTCGTGGAGACCGGCATCCGCGGCTGCAATCACGGCTTCGTGACGACCTCCGACGGCATCGTCATGATCGACAGTCCGCACAAGCCCAGCGACGCGCTGAAGCTGAAGGCCGAGATCGCGCGGCGCGGCGGCCGGCTGCGTTACATCATCAATACCGAGCCGCACGGCGATCACTGGACGGGAAACGCATACTTCGACGCCCCCGTCGTGGCGCACGAAGGCGTGCGCACCCGCATCCTCGAGACCAACCTGGAGGAACACGTCGCGCGCGTCGCCACCTTCGGGCCCGAGGAGCCGAAGTTGCTCGAAGGCTACCGCCCGAATGCGCCGGTGATCACCTTCAAGAACGGCATGACCCTGCACGTGGGCAATCACACCTTCGAGATGATCCACATGCCCGGCCACACCGCGTATCAGGCGGCGGTCTGCATCAAGGAGGAGGGCGTGGTGTTCACCAGCGACAATATTTTCCACAAGGTGCATACCTGGCTGCAGGAAGCCAACCCCGACCTGTGGCTGGTGGCGCTCGAATCGCTGCGCAAGCTGAAGGAGGAAGTCTTCGTTCCCGGCCACGGCGCGATTTGCGGCAAGGACTACCTCGACGAGCAGAGCTCGTTCATCCAGGAGTGGAAAGCCTACGTGCGCAAGGCCATAGAGCAGGGGATGACCAAAGACGAAGCCATCGTGCGCCTCACGGCCATGACCGATCGCTATCCCATGGACGTGGGCCAGGACGGCATGGCGCCCATGGTGATGAAGCGCAACGTCGCCAATCTCTATGATTACCTGACGGCAAGTGCATAGAGCGTCGCAGACAAAGCGTCTCGGATGAGGCGTCTAGGTACTGCGTCCCAGATAGAGCGTGCGAGCCTGCCTGCTATCGCAGGATCCGCGCAAGGCGTGGAGTAGAGAAGATGAAAGAAACCACCCAGTTCTACGAGAAGGCGTTTCGGCATGGGCGCGTGCGGCACCAGGAGACCGCGATTGGTCTCTGATGGCGTCAGCGGCGGAAGGAGGGCTCCATGAAGCTGTCGCGTTTCGGCAAGACCTGTTTCCTGCGGGCAGGGTTGTGCCTGGCGCTCGCCGCGGCACTACCCGCGACGCAGGCCCAGACCGGGAAGTGGCCGGAAAGGCCGGTGCGCATCATCGTCGCCGCCGGGCCAGGCGCGGGCGACGATTTCGTCACGCGCCTCATCGCAGCCAAGCTCGGCGGCATGTTCGGCCAGCAATTCATCACCGAGAACCGTCCGGGCGCCGGCGGATATATCGGCCAGAGCTTCGTGCTGAAGTCTCCGCCGGACGGCTACACACTGCTACTCGCCGGTGGATCGATGGCCGGCGCGCGCTACGTCAACGCTCAGGTCACCTACGATGTGCTGCGCGACTTCACGCCGATCTCCCTGGTCGAGACATCGCAGATGGTCATGGTCGTGCATCCCAGTGTGCCGGCGAAGAACCTGAAGGAGTACATCGCGCTGGCGCGGTCTCAGCCCGGCAAGATGACCTACGCGACCATCGGCGCCGGCCAGATACCGTACTGGAGCGCCATATTGTTCAACAATATGGCCCGGGTCCACGCAGTCGAGGCCGTCTACAAGGCGTCGGGCGAGGCCATGATCGACGTGATCGCCGGCCGCATCGATTATTTCTTCACGCCGCTCGTCGCGGCCGTCGCCAGCAAGGACAAGCTGCGCATCCTCGGCGTAACCAGTGCCAGGCGCACGCCCGCTCTTCCCGAAGTGCCGACGATTGCCGAGGCGGCCCTGCCAGGCTACGACATGCCGGCGTGGCGCAGCATCATGGGACCTGCCGGGATACGCGGCGAGATAGTAGCCTCACTCAACGCCGCGATAGCAAAGGCGCTCGCCATGCCCGACTTACGCGAGAAATTCGCGGTCGCCGGATCGGAGGTCTTGCCGGGTACCTCCGAAGACGTCACCAGGAAGTACGCCGACTGGATCGAGCGCTTCGGCAAGATCGCGAAGGAGGCCGGCATCAAGCCGATGTAGGTAGGACCTTCACCGTGTTTCGCTAGGACCTGATGTTGGCGAGATCGCGGTAGAAGTCGATGATCGTCGCGGGATCGAGGCCCGTCTTCCCTTTGGAAATCTCGGACGCCAGAGCCTGGACGTAGAGGCTCATCATCGGCAACGGGCAATCGAGCTTCGCTCCCAACGCCAGGATGAGCCGCGAGTCCTTGTAGGAAGTGGTGAGCGTGCTCGCGGGCTTGAGGAAATTTCGCTTCACCATCCGGTCGCCCTTCTGGTCCATGGCGCTGGAGTACGCCGCCGACTGCTTCAACACCTTCAGCGCCTGCGCCTGGTCGATCCCGGCTCGTGCCGCCAGCGTGAGACCTTCGGCGAGCGCCATGCGATTGAGCGACAGCACCAGGTTCACCACCAGCTTCGTGTTGGCGCCGGCGCCGTTGGGCCCCATGTAAAATGCCTCCTTCGCGGCGGCGAGAAATATCGGCCTGCAGTCCTGGAATGCCGCTTCGCTGCCGCCGACCATGAAGATGGCGTTTTTCTCCGCGAACATTTCGCTGGTGCCGCTGATCGTGCCGTCCATCATTTCGATGCCCCGCTCGCGCAATCGCGCCGCCATCGCCGCCGACATGTCGGGGTCCGGCGTCGAGGTGTCGATCACCATCAGGCCCTTGCGTCCCGTTTCGAACAGCTTCAGCGAGCTCGTCAGCACGTCGTTGACGACGTGCGAATTGGGCAGGGACAGAATGATGACGTCCGCTTCGGCCGCGATCTGATCGGGCGCGTGCGCCTTACGGGCGCCGAGCCGGACCAGCGCTTCGACCTTCGCGGAATCCAGGTCGTGGACGGTCACGGGATAGCCTGCCGACAGCAGGTGCTTGGCGAGCGACGTTCCCATGAGGCCGACGCCGATCACGGCTATTCTTGTGCTCATAACGCTTTCTCCTGCGAGTTTGCAACGGGATTCGTAGGATAATCCGCTTGCGGCCGGATCGCTGGCCGTTTTTCGAGGAGGAGGCCCCATCCATGAACGGCGCCCACAGCCTGGTCCGCACGCTCGTCATGAACGGCGTGGATGTTTGTTTCAGCAATCCGGGTACCTCGGAAATGCATTTCGTTGCGGCGCTCGACAGGGTGGAAGGCATGCGCTGCGTGCTCGGCCTGTTCGAGGGCGTCGTTACCGGCGCCGCCGACGGCTATTACCGCATGGCCGGCAAGCCTGCCTGCACCCTGCTGCATCTTGGTCCCGGGCTCGGCAATGGGCTCGCCAACCTGCACAACGCGAAGAAGGCGCGCTCGGGGATCGTCAACATCGTGGGCGAGCATGCGACCTATCATCTCAAGCACGACGCGCCGCTCACCGCCGACATCGAAGGGGTCGCGCGCCCGATGTCGCATTGGGTCAAGACCTCGGCGAGCTCCAGGACGCTCGCCGGCGATTGCGCCCTGGCCATCAAGAAGGCGAACGACGCGCCGGGGCACATCGCAACGCTCATCGCACCGGCCGACACGGCCTGGGGTGAAGCCGATGCGCCAGTCGAAGCGGAACCGGCAGCGCCGCGCAAGCCCGTCCCCGCCGAGGTGGTGAGCGACGCGCAGCGCGCGCTGACGCGAGGTGAGCCCGCGATGCTGCTCCTCGGCGGCGCCGCACTGCGCGGCAAGGCGCTGGAGCACGCCGGGCGGATCGCCGCGAAGACGGGCTGCCGACTGATGGCGGAGTACAACAACGCGCGCATGGAAGGCGGCGCCGGACGCGTGCGGATCGACCGCGTGCCCTATGTCGTCGACAACGCGCTGGCTGCGTTGAACGGCACCCGCCAGGTGGTGCTTGCCGGGGCAAAAGTGCCCGTATCCTTTTTCGCGTATCCCGGCAAACCGAGCGTGCTCATCCCGGAAGGCTGCGCGGTCACGCGTATGGCCGGCGTCGAGGACGATATCGAGGGGGCGTTGGCCGCTCTTGCGGCAGAGCTTGGGGCGCAACGTACCGGCCCGGCGCCGCTCAACGAGTTGCGTCGCCCGGAGTTGCCAAGCGGCGCGGTGACACCCGACGGAATCGCCACCGTGCTCGCCGCGCTCCTCCCTGAAAACGCCGTGGTGGTCGACGAGTCCATCACGAGCGGGCGCAATCTCGGCGCCTTCATGGGGGCGGCGGCGCCCCACGACTGGCTCAACATCATGGGCGGATCCATCGGCTGGGCCTTGCCTGTGGCCGCGGGGGCCGCCATAGGCGCGCCGGATCGCAAGATCGTGGCGCTGGAAGGCGACGGGAGCGCCATGTATACGCTGCAGGCGCTGTGGACGATGGCGCGCGAGAATCTGGACGTGACGGTCGTCCTGCTGGCGAACCGGTCATACCAGATACTGCACGGTGAGCTTCGCAATATGGGCGCCGGCACACCGGGTCAACGCGCGCAGGACATGCTCACCCTGGACCGGCCGAACCTCGATTGGGTCGCGCTAGCCCGCGGCCACGGCGTGGAAGCGGCGCAGGCGGTCTCGCTCGAGGAGCTGGCGCAGCAGCTGCAACGGGCGTTCGCGCGCCGGGGCCCGTACCTGATCGAGCTGTTGATTTAGCGCGATGAGCTCGTATCGTCTCGCGTAAACGTTTTTGGCGCAGGCCGGCTCGGAACGGATACGCCATGGCGGCGTGCATATTCGTCATACCGAGACTGAACGGCCTCCACCGTCCACTTTCCTGTCCCGTTATAGTCATAGGTCGGCATACTGGTGGGCGCTAACGAGTCCGCGTCAGGCGCGCGAGAGCGTCGATCTGCACGCGGGGGTTAGCTGGCAGCTCTTCGACGATTGCTAGCTTCACGGTATGTTGAGCGTTCCAATGCATTCAAGATGCGTGCGCTTCGAGGACGCTGGATGCCCGGTGCAAGGAGGGAATCGTAGTAGTCCTCCCGGTACATGGCGTTCCAGGGTAACAGACCGTGGTATGCGGAGACGAGGCCTTCGATCACCCCTCCGCCATGGTGTGTGTGACCCACTCCACCGTTCAATTGAACGTTCATGAACTCATCGACTCCGACACAGGGCTCGGCCCATCCGACTGGCGCCCACCAGCCACCGTTCATCTCGGCACGAAAAGTGCCCAGAAGCGCTATGACGTTTGCGCGAGCCACCGTGTTCCGGCATTCGGCGAGGGCGCGGTAACGGTAGTCAAACACGGCAACGTTAACTACACCCGGGATACCCGGGCTAGCTACGATCGCTTGCGCGATTCCAAACGACCCATCTGCGAGAGGCAGCGCATAAACGTTTCCAGCTTTCCACCTACTCCGCTTGAATGACCCCTTGGCCATTGGCTGCCAGCTAACGTCAATTGGTTGACAAATTGGTTGACTTATTAGTTGACAATTTAGTTGACAACTTCTTCCCGCCCTTTTGCCTACGTAATCCGACTGTCATCCCCCACCCACCCCAATACGTTACGCCCGGGGAGATGACCAGGCAATTGCACTGAAAGAATCAGGGGGCCGCCATGCCCGAGCAAGGCGTTGAGGACACGTGTGCCGCCGCACGTCCGCGGTTGCTCGATGTCGTGCGGGAAGTCGAAGAAACGGCGTTAGTGGAACCGGCAGGCATGCTTGCAGCGCAGGGACTGTTTGATCGCTCGACGACGTGGACCATCAGCGTCGAGCTGCCGCTCGTCGTGCGCGGCGTTAGCTAGCTCACCACCATCGGCGCTGACGCCGGATCAGTATCACCACGCCCAGGATGATCAGTAGCACTGGCCACCACTGGTGAAAGAAAGTCCTGAACTCCGGGACCATGCCGAGGTTCGAGGCGAGGAGCACTATCCCCACGATGATGAGGATCGCCCCAGCGAGACGCGATCTGAACAGCATGTCGTTCTCTCCGTGAATGGAGATTCGACACGTTCAGATACCAAAGGTGCAGCACGCTCTCCTGGCTGAGCGGATATGACAGTCATGGTCCGGCCGGGCTATGGGGTGGGGCACATCCCTTTTAACGTGGAACGTGGATTGCGGAAGATGTAAAAACGGCGTCCAACCAGGCGCTTACTCTCACCACCCGGCGCTTTCGCGCCACCCTCCTCCACAGGAAGGAGGGAAAGGTCCGTGACTCAGACCTTGATCAGCTCGACGAGCTTCCCGACGTCGCCCAGCTCGTCCAGCTTCCAGAGCTGACTGGCGACAGCATCGACCCGCGCGGCCGGCAGCACGGGCGCGGCGAGCGAGCGGAATTTCTCCTCCATCTCCGCGTCGGACATGGGGTTGCGCCAGTGCCCGCGGTGATACTCGGCCCGGACCGGCTTGCGTTCACCCGAGCGCAGGACGAGATCGAGCTCGCACAGGCTCATCTCCGCCTCGCGCCGATCCGCTTCCTCCGATGGGAAGCACTTGACGCGCGCGACGAGATCCAGCAAGTCCTGGTCGCGGAAATACCGTTCCTCGAAATGTTGTGGGGCTATGGTGCCGTACATCAAGGCGACCGCGGCGGTATACGGCATGCTGTGGTCAGCCGTCTCCCGATTGCCGGGCCGCCACTTTTCCGGATCGCCCGCCATGGACCGGAGTGCCGCTCGCGCAGCATGCACGTGCACCTCTGCGATCTCCCGGACATCCGCGACGAGCGCGCGTGCTTCCAGCGCGGCGTGCGCGACCGTCTGCGCGTACTGACCGAGCGCAAATCGCTTCGTGGAGCATTCCATGATCTTGAATGGTTTGCCGCGTCCGCCGAACTCGGCCAGCTCGAACGGCCCGTGGCTCACTGCACGAAAGAAGCCGTCGCGGCCCTCGAAGATGGGCGCCGGTCCGGTCATGCCGCGCTGCGCGAGCCGGGCGGCGAATACGGCATTGCGATTCGCGTTCGCGTAGCCGCACGCCTTCCAGTTCGAGACGGTCTCGACGCGCGTCTGGTTGAGTGCCAGGCCGGCGGCGACCGTGAGGTTGATCGCCTCGACCGTCTGCTCGCGCGAGAGCCCGAGGAGCCGCGCGACACCGGCCACGCTCGCGATGCTTCCAATCACCACGTGGTCGAAGCCCGTCTTCTTGTGATCGAGCGCATCGCAAAAACGGCAGAAGACCTCGTACGCCAGCACCGTCGCCAGAATCAGGTCGCGCCCGCTCGAGCGCATGACCTCGGCGGGCGAGAGCAGGGCGCCGATGCTGTCGCTTGGGTGCCCGCTGCCCTTGCTGATGTAGCCGTCGTTGTAGTCGAGATACCGGATCGCCACGCCATTGGCGAACACCGCGAGGTCCATGCTGGTTTTCTGCCCGCCGCAGAGGATGCTCGCCGGCTGACGGCTGGTGATCTCGGCGGCGAGCTCGCGCGCCATTCTGGCGGGCTCGCTGTCGTAGCCCCCGATCGCGCAGCCGAGTGTGTCCATGACGATGCGCTTGGTCCGGTGGACGACGTCTGCGGGCAGGTCGTCATAGTTGAGCGTCGTGGCGTACGTGGCGAGCTGTTCGGCGAGAGTTTGCATGGAGTGTCCGCTCAACGTTGATCGATCATTCGGGCTGTATGCCCGCGATGCCTACGACCTTCGCCCATTTCACCGTTTCCGTCCTGAGAAATCCGGCGAACTCCTCCGGCGTGCCGGCAACGACGTCGGCGCCGTCGCCGGTGATGCGTTCCCGGCTCGCCGGCGCGCGCAGGACAGCGACGGCTTCCCGGTTGAGCTTCGCTATGATCTCCCGCGGCGTTCCGGCGGGAGCGAGGAGGCCGTACCACTGCACCGACTCGTAGCCCGGTACGCCGGATTCGGCGACGGTGGGGACTTCGGGCGCGATCGGTACACGGTTCGCGCCGGTCACGCCGAGGACCCGCACCCGGCCTGCGCGCACGTAGGGCATGGCGGTGAACACGCCGGTCGCCGTGACGGCAATGTTGCCCGCCATCAGGTCGATCAGGCTCGGTGCTCCGCTCTTGTAGGGAACGTGCGTCATGCGGATCTGCGCCATGCTGGCGAAGAGCACGACCGCGAGGTGGGAATGGGTGCCGAGCCCGCCGGAGCCGAACAGGATCTCGCCCGGCCGCGCCCTGGCGAGCGCGATCATCTCCTTCACCGATGTGGCGGGCACGGAGGGATGCACGATCAACACGCTGGGAGCATTCGCGGCCAGGGCTACCGGCGCGAAGTCGCGCAGGGCATCGTACGGCAGCTTCCTGAACAGCACGGGATTGATCGTGAGCGGAGGCGTGCCCAACAGCAGCGTATAGCCGTCGGGGAGTGCTTTCGCGACCATCTCGCTGCCAATGACCGTACCGGCTCCCGCCCGGTTCTCGACGATGACCTGCCGGCCCATGCGCTCGAACAGCCCCTGCGCGATGAGGCGCGCGACCGTATCGCTGCCACCGCCAGGCGCCGTCGGCACGATGATGCGCACGACCTTGCTGGGATATCCGTCCTGCGCCGGTGCGTCCTGCGGCGCAGCGCTAGCGAACATCGCGATCAAAAGCAGCCGCGCAGGCCTCGGGGATGGAGCCGCCATATGTTCTTCACCGGCGCGCTGCCGGAACCGTCTCGATATCAGCCAACTCTGGCGGATTCCGGTTTCAGGCGCAACCGCCGCCGACCGGCCAGGAAGGTATGATGTCCGAGACCGCCCGCTGGGCAAAGGTGGTCAAGGATTCCGGCGCGACCCTGGACTGACGCCGGCCGCCCACGAAGAGAAAAGCGTGACGAGGTCGAGGGCGCCGGCTAGAAGACGACGTTTGCCCGGGTCACCAGGTCCTTCCATTTTTGCGTGTCCCGGAGCATGAATTCCGAGAACTCGGCGCGCGTCATGATCCTCACGTCCAGCCCCTGATCGACGAGGCGCTTCTGCATGTCGGGCGCCGCCAGAATTTCGTTGATGTGCCGGTGCAGCAGCTCGACGATCGGTCGCGGCACGTTGTGCTGGGCGACGATGCTGAAGAAGCCCACATCCTCGTAACCCCGAATCGTCTCGGCGATCGCGGGCACGTTGGGAAGCGCGGCGTTGCGCTTCTCGCTGCTGATTCCGAGCCCTTTCAGCGCGCCCGACCTCACGTGCGGTATCGCCGGCAGCAGGGGCGCGAATGAGAGCGACGTCTCGTTGCTCATGGCGGCGATGATGGACGGACCCGAGCCCTTGTAGGGCACGGTGGAAAGCCTGATGCCCGCCATGTAGTTGAGCAGATGCACCCCGAGGTCGTTGGTCGTGCCCACCCCCGAGGTAGCGCAGTCCACCTTCCCTGGCCGCGCTTTTGCGTAGGCGATGAGATCGGCAATCGATTCGACCGGCATGGACTTGTGCCCCAGGAGTACCGACGGCGCCGTGCCGAGCATGCTCACGGGGACGAACACCTTCAGCGGGTCGAATGGGAGCTTCTCTTTACGGTTGGGCATGATCGTTATCGCGGAATTGCCGAGGAGCAGCGTGTAGCCGTCGGGGGCCTGCTCCGCGACGTAGGTCATGCCGACGATGCCGCCCGCGCCGGGCCGCGCCTCGACCACGATCGGCTGCCCGAGGCGAGCGCCGAGCTGGTCACCGACGATGCGCGCCAGCGTATCGCTCACGCCGCCGATGGAAAACCCCTGGATGATGCGTATGGGTTTATAGGGGTACTTATCCGCCGCTCGGGCCTGTGGCGCTGTCAGCGCGCATGCGAGGACGAGCGCAACCGCGTGTGTCCTGTTCATCGTTTCCTCCTGGGTCATAGCACACGTATGGCGGCCTGCTTCGCCGCGCCGGTCCATTTCCGCACTTCCGGGACTTGCCCCGATTCTCACGTCGCCGTTCTAAGGGGAAAGCTGGGATGGGAGTGGGGTAAATCATCTGTCCGTCGTCACTCTTCACCGAGTTTTTAGTTGGGCTGCAAGCCGGAGACGCGGATCGCCTCGCCAAAGGCTTTCCAGTCGCGCTTGATCGCCTGGGCAAATTCGGCGGACGTGGTAGCCATGGTCTCGGCTCCCAGCTTCGTCATGGCGGCGTTGATCTCGGGGTCCTTCATGGTTTTCACCAGGGCGTCGTAAAGTTTGCTGCGGATCGTGTTCGGCGTCCGGGCCGGCACGATCAACCCGCCCCACCCGTTCGACACGTAGCCCTTCACGCCGGATTCGCTGATCGTGGGAAGGTCGGGCAGGATCGGCGAGCGCTTTTCACTCCCGATGGCAAGCGCGCGCAACAGCCCCGACCTCAAGTGGCCCGCGACCGATGGCAACGGCACGATCGACACCTGGGATTCGCCGGAAATCACCGCGGCGAGCGAAGCGCCGGCGCCCTTGTACGGCACGTGCAGCACGTTGATGCCGGCCATGTGCGTAAAAAGCACGCCGGCGAGATGGCTCTGGAAACCGCTGCCCGCATTCGCCCAGTTGAGCTTTCCGGGATTCGCTTTCGCGTATGCGACGAGATCACTCACGCTTTTGAAAGGCGTCTTGGGATTTACGACCAGCACGTTCTCCGTAGCAGCGAACATCGAGATCGGGGCGAAATCCTTGAAGGGATCGTAGGTGACGTGCTGCTTGTAGAGCTGCGGCCCGATGACCTGCGAAGCCGTCGCCGCGCAGAGCAGCGTGTAGCCGTCCGGCTCGGAATGCGCGACGATCCCGCCGCCGATCGTGCCGCCTGCGCCGGTGCGATTGTCCGCCACGAATTGCTCGCCCAGCAGCTCGCCCATCTTGGCTGCGATTACCCGGCACATGGCATCGATCGACGAGCCCGGCGCCTGCGCGATGACGAGCCGCACCGGATGGTTGGGGTACCCGTCCTGCGATGCGGCGCCAGCTGCCGTCGATCCGCACAGAAAGGCCCAGCTCACTATGGCGATCAGGGTGTGCTGCATGGATTGCTCCTTGTCATTTTCGAGTGTCCTCGACTCCGCAGGCTGTCGACTGGTGCCGATGCGAAAAAAGGAATGGCGGGCCGCCGCAGCGGAACCGCGCCATTCCCAACCCTCACCACCCCTCCGTCAGAGCTTGATGCCAGCCACCTCGATCGTCTTGCCGTACTTGGCGATTTCGCGCCTCAGCAGAGCGGCGAGCTCGGCCGGCGTGCTGCCGACCGGGTCCAGGCCTTCGTCGGCCATGAATTTGATGACTGTGGGCGTTTTCAGCGCCTTGAGGATTTCCGTGTTGATTTTCGCGATGATCGGCTGGGGCGTACCGGAGCGGACGAACATCCCGTACCAGTTGTCGGCGGTAAATCCCGGATAGAACTGCGACATCGTCGGCAGATCGGGGAAAGCGGAGGCTTTCTTCTCCGTGGTCACCGCGATCGCGCGCACCTTGCCGGACCTGATGTGCGGCATCGCGGACGGCGCCGTCGCGAACAGATAGTCGGTCTCTCCGGACATGAGCCCGATCAACGCTGGCCCGCCGCCCTTGTAGGGAACGATGATGTGCGCGACACCTGCGAACTGCTTGAGCATCTCGGCGGAGAGATGGCTGGTGCTGCCGATGGTATTGACACCCGCGGTCAGAACGCCGGGCCTTTTCTTCTCGAGCGCGACGAGCTCGGGAACTGTTTTTGCCGGAACGCTGGGATGCACCACCAGCACGAGCGGAGTGGACGTGATCCAGCTCACCGGGGCAAGGTCCCTCACCGCGCTGAATTTCATGCGCTGCCCGTACAGTGTCGTGTTGACCGCGAGCGTCGCGGTGGAGAACAGTATCGTGTAGCCGTCGGGCGGTGAATCGACTACATATTGCGCGCCGATCAGCCCGCTCGCGCCCGGGCGATTCTCAACGACGAACGATTGGCCGGTGCTCTCCAGGAAGCTTTGAGCGAGCGCCCGCGCCTGGATGTCGGTGCCGCCGGACGGGCTGAAGGGGACGATGATGCGTACCGGGTGATCGGGATAGTTCTCCTGCGCCGCGACCAGTCCGGAAAGCAATGCCGACGCTGCAACTGCGATGACGGACGCGAGCGCCCGCCCACACGAGAGCCGTTCCATACTGCCTCCTCGACTGTTATGAAGGCCTGCCTCCCCGGGGGAGGCTAGGTTCTGTTATCGGAAGGTTAGTCAGCGGAAACCGCAGTCCAGTTCCTGGACTGTGTCTTTGGGAGGGATGGTAGCCGGGCTCGTGCCTGCCCACAAGCGGAGCAGCAGCACGATGCCAACTACCGAAGGTCAGAGAGTTTTCTTGGACAAATCAAACGCTGAGGAAGGGGCGGAGCCGACGTATATCACTCTTCGCGCGTCACGAGTTTTTTCAGCAGCTCGAAGTTCGAGGGGTCCATTTTGATCTCGCCCTGGTTGATCCGCCGGTCGATCTCCAGCACCGCCTCGTTGCAGGGAGTAGGAATACCGAGCTCGCGCCCCTGCTTCGCAACGGCGCCGGTTATGAACTCCATCTCGCTCCTGCGGCCCTTGATGTGATCGTGGATGGGGGCAGTGCGGCCGCGGCTCACGTGACCGAGCAGCGTCTTCATCGCCGTCACGAGATTTTCATCGCTGGAACCGGCGAATTCATCCGCGCGCAGCCCGAATATCGCCTCGGTGCGGTAGCCGAGCGCGGTGCCGACTGCGAGCGACTCTTTTCCCAGCCGCACGGAGAGCTCGAACATGCCGGGCAGCGCGGCCGCATCGGCGTTGCCCAGTCCCAGCAGCCCGAACGGTCCCATGGTCATCGTATTGGCGATCAACTTCGTCCACTTGGCGCCGTAGATGTTGTTCGTCACGTCGCAGCGGCCCACGTTGCCCAGAATGGCTGCGATCTCCTTCACCCGCGGCGTGTAGACCCCGTCGAGCTCGCCTACCGCGAACCACGTCGTTTTGCGGGTGGTGTTGCGCTTCACGAGCCCCGGCGTGAAGATTTCCGCCGACAGCTCCATGGCGCAGCCCACCGTGCGGTCGCGCCCGATTACCGAGGCGAGCGTATCGTCGTTCATGCCGTTCTGGGTACCGACGAGCACGCCGTCGCGCCTGAGATAGGGCTTGATGAATTCCGCCAGCCAGCGGTCGTCGTTCGACTTGACCGCGAGGAAGACGATGTCGAATTCCAGGTTGGCCGAAGCGAGGTCGCACAAGTGGAAGGCGCGCATCGGCACCTTGACTTCCCCGTCCGGCATGTGAACGCGCAAGCCGTTTTTCTTCAGCTCCTCGACTTGCGCCGGCCACTGGTCGATTACCGCGGGGTCGTGGCCCGCCTGGGTGAGATCCGCGCTGATGCTGCTGCCGATGGCGCCTGCGCCGAGTACCGCTATCTGCTTGCCCATGTTGATGCTGTGCGTCCTGGCAGTCCGTGCACTAGGACGGATTCTGCCTTCCCAAATACTCCTGCACCGTTTCCCAGGCCGTCAGTTGCAGGAAGCTCGCGATCCTGGGATCGAGATCCGCCAGGTAGGTGTTGCCCACGGGCGATTTCCCGGTGATCGCCGCGTAGGTCGTGCAGGCCGCGAGATAGGTTCCGGCAAGGCTGGGATGCCGTTTGTCCGGCTGGTAGAGCTCCAGATCCGGCCTTTTCGCTATCGCCCTGGCAAATGCGAGTCCGGCGGGTATGACCAGCGCGTCGTTGTTGTTCCCGGCTATCGTATATTGCTCGGCCAGCTGCGCGGTCATCTCCGGCTTGTCCTTGTAGGCCCACGACATGAAGAAGATGGGCCGCGCGCCGTGCTTCACCGCGATCTCGCTCTGCTTTCTTGCGTATTCGTGAAACACGTTCTTCAGCTGCGGATGGATGGGACACTGGCTGCAGTCCATCATGATGACCGCGTCGTACTGCCGGCCGGGCTTGTTGAAGACGATTTCGTTGTCGCCGACGAAGGAATACCTGCCGATGCCGCCCGGTCGGAAGTACGACTCCATGTCGTGCCAGTCCATCCCCGATCCGCTGATCGTGACCGACGTGCCGCGGAATCTGCCCTTGGGATCGGCAGCCCGCGCCAGATTGCCGACGTGATTGTGCATGCTGTTGTTGTAGTAGAAGAAGCTGTTCCCGACCCACAGGAATGCGCTGGCCGGCTCGCCGCCGACGTCCAGGCGCTTGGGCCTGGTTTGCGCCGGCAGATCGCTCCATGCGAACAGCAGGACCGAGACAGCAAGCACTGCCGCCGATCGCTGGCGGCCCGGGCGTATGGCGAACATGGCGGTTCTCCTTGCTTGTGATGCGATATGAACGATGGCGGTTCAGGCCGCAGCCTTGTGCCGGAACTCGGGAGCGACTTTCCGCATGAACAGCCTGATGCTGCTCTCGGCGACTTCGCTGGCCATCGGTCCGAGGCGGAAGACGAGGATCAAGCCGCCGACGCCGATCCTGTCGATCTCGCTGATCGCTTCGCACACCGTGGCGGGGGATCCGCACAGGATCGAGTGCTGCACCTGGTTGCGCGCCGCCGGCCCGGTCTCCTGCTGCAGCAGCAGGCCCTGCTCCTGGTAGACCTTTTTTCGCATGGCCTGGCGGAATTCCTGTTGCGCTTTCCATGCGGGGAGAGCGAGCCGCTCGGCCTCGGCGTCGGTCTCGCCCACGAATATGTTGCGCCAGACCCAGGTGTCGCCGACGCTGCGGCTGATCGCCGCCTCGTCGAACCCGCTTTCGCGCATCGTCTTGCGGTAGAGGTCCATACGGTGCTTCGTGACCTCGTTGCTCTGTATATTCATGAGGAAGGGGCGGCCGGCGCGCGCCATGCCGAGCATCGCTTCTTCGCTCGCGCAGGCGCGGATGATGAACGGGTGCGGCTTGGTGTAAGGGCGCGGGCGGAGCAGCGGCAGGCGCAGGTTCCAGAACTTCCCCTTGTGCTCGTAGTTCTCGGTGGTCCACGCCTTGATCATGATGTCTTCGGCCTCGACGAGCCGGTCGTAAGCTTCCTTCGGATCGATGCCGTAGCCCTGGTAGTCATAGATGTTGTAGGCGGTACCTCGCCCAAGCCCGACTACCACCCGGCCCCTGCTGATATTGTCGATGAGAGCCATCTGCTCGGCCATGCGCACGGGGTGGTGCAGCGACATCTGGGCGACCGCAAAGCCGATGTGGATCTGCCTGGTGCTTGCCGCCAGCGCTGCGGCGAAGGTCACCGGATCGACGTAGGCGCAGATGCCGTCGAAGTGATGCTCAGCGAGCCACAGCATCTCCATGCCCAGCGTATCGCACAGCTGGGCCTCGCGCAGCGTTTCCTGGATGATCTGCTGGTCCTTGCCCGGCTCCATGGAAGCTGGGAAGAGAAAATTACTGAATCTCATGCTTGTCCCTAGTCCCCCGGTCGCTAATCGATACGTATGCCGGCTGCCTGGACGAGCTTGCGCCACTTGACGATCTCGGTCCTGATGAGCTGGTCGAACTGCGCCGGTGTATTGCCGACCGGCTCGAGTCCCTGCGCACCCAGCAGGTCGATCATCGCCGGGGCCGCCAGTACCTTGTTGATCTCGCGGTTGAGCCGTTCGACCAGCGGTGCCGGCGTTTTCTTGGGTGCGACTATGCCTTGCCAGTTCTGCACCTCGAACCCCGGCACGCCCGCCTCCGCGATCGTCGGGACCTCGGGCACCGCCTTGGCGCGCTTGAGTGTGGTGACGCCGAGTGCGCGCAGTTTCCCCGCCTTCATGTGCGGCAGCGGAGGCGGCAGCGTGCTGAACACGATCTGCACCTGCCCGGCGATGAGATCGGTCAGCGCGGGAGCGGTGCCTTTGTAGGCTACGTGCACGATATTGACGCCCGTGGTGTGCTTGAAAAGCTCGCCGGTCAGGTGCAGCGACGAGCCCGCGCCGGCAGAACCGTAGTTGAGTGAGCCCGGCTTTGCGCGCGCAAGGGCGATCAGCTCCTTCACGCTCGTAGCGGGAACAGCCGGATTGACGACGAGAATGAACGGCGACGTCGCGAGCAGCGAAACTCCCGCGAAATCGCGCGGCGGATCGTACGGCAGGTTCGGCCGCAACGCCGGATTGTGCGCAAGGCCCCCCATGCTGCCGAGGCATAAGGTGTAGCCGTCCGGATCGGAAGAGGCCGCGATCGAGGCGCCGATCATGCCGCCGGCTCCGCCCCGGTTATCGATGATCACCTGCTGGCCGAGCGCTTCCGCAAGCCGCGCTCCGACGGCACGGGCGAGGATGTCGTTACCGCCACCGGGAGGGAACGGCACGATGAGCCGCACCGGCCGGTCGGGATACGGCGCGCACTGCACGCGCACCGGTGCGAGCATTGCGACCGCACACGCCGTGAGGCAGGCGATTCGAAACGCAGCCATCAACATTCGGGCAGTTGTCCCTTAGGCACAGCGAGGAGCGCATCGTAGATCTTGCGGTCGATCTCTATGCCTTCACGCAGGGCGCGGGCGCGCTCGCGAAACGCGCGCTCGGATGGCATGCGGATCTCATCGACGCCGGGCTGGCGCGGCGTGTCCTTGACGCGCGCGAGCATCGCACTCATGTCGCGCCGGAAATCCTCGAGCGGGACCAGCAGATCGGGCTTAATCGCCATGATGAGATAGCCGTAGGTCTTGTCGTCGCCGAGCCCCGAGCCCGCGAGCACGCCGAGCGCCTGCATCGCCAGAGCCAGGGCGAATCCTTTGTAACCGCCGAAGGGCAGAATGGCGTGCACTAGCGCCGGGTCGCGCGTCGGCTGGCCCTGCAAGTCGATCGCGACGCCTTCGGGCAATACTGCTTTACGTCGCTCCTGAAAAATCAGGTCCGTGCCCATGAACGCTGCGGCACCCAGGTCGATGACAAAAGGCTCGTGCGAGGTGGGAAAAGCGAATGCAATTGGATTGGTGCCGGTCGCGGGGCCGCTTGATCCGGGCGCGGCCACATGAATCCTGCTGCTCACGGTGTGTATGCCAACGAGACCAGCGCGGGCGACCATCTCGACGTAGTGCGCGCTGCGCCCGCTCACCCAGGAGTTGTTCACGCCGACGATTCCAAAGCCATGCTCGTGCGCTTTCGCAATCGCTACCTGCGTCGCCCGGTACATGGCGACCATGCCGTTGTTGTTGCCGCCGTCGAGCAGCGCCGACACTGGAGTCTCGCGCAGCGCTTTCATGGGCCGGCGCGGCTGCCGCAGCTGGCGATGCTCTGCGACATTCAATATCTTCGGCAGCCCCGAGTATTCGTAGCCGCACAATGCCGCGTCGACCACGTGATCAGCGATGATGCGCGCCTCCTCGGCGTCGTAACCGATTCTCGCCAGCGCCTGCTCGGCCAGCGTTCGCGCCTCGTCCGCGCTCAGCCTGACCCTGTCCGGAGAAACGTTGTCCATCTAGTTCGCAGTCATGCTCGTCTCCGGGCGAGTATAGCGAACTCTTCCACCTGGCTGCGCAGGAAAGTGGCGAACTCGTCGGTCGAATTGATACCGGTGAGCTCGATCCCCCGTTCAAGGAAACGGTTGGCGGGATACGGCGCCACCCGGCTCCATCTCGTGGACGCCGCTGAAAGGAGCACGATTGCCGCAATGGCGATCCCGCTGCGATTCGTGCTCCGACCTACGACAACTCTGGGATATTGAGCCGGTCGGTGGCTTCAATCACCTCGTTCAGTTCCTCAGCGCTGATCGCCAATCTAGGCAGACGAATCGTGCCGCCGGGAAGGCCGAATGCACTCAGCAGAGGCTTCATGCTGCGAACCCCGTGGCGGTGGTGGATTGCATTGATGCCCATCAAGGCGCCGAAAGCTTTGGCGAGCCCCGCGTTGTCGCCGCTCTGGAAGGTCGAGATCACCGATGCCACCAGCATGGGAGCGAGGTTTCCTTCGTGTCCCATGAAACCGTGGCCGCCGAGTCCGAGGGTCGTCAGCGCGTTCGCCGGCCCGGCGCAATGGACTTCGATCCTGTCCGCCAGCCGCTCGATCGCCTGGCAGAGATACCTGATGTCGCGGCCGCCGTAGACAAAGCCGGTGATCTGCGGAAAACGCTCGAGCAGCTGCTCGATGAGCGCGACCGGCACGTCGTATCCCAGCGTCTGATAGCTGGAAAGCACGACCGGCAGCGACGTCTCCTCGATCACCGTCGAGTAGTACTTATCCAACTCCGCCGGAGTCGGTTTTGCGCCGTGCCCCATTTCGGGAGCGAAGATATGAACCGCATCCAGCGCGTGGCGGCTGGCGCGCCACAGGAAATCGACCATCTCACCGGTTTGCCGCACCTCGCATCCCATGGCGCGGACCGGGACCCTGCCCTTGAGCTCCTCGACGGCGATGGCGAGGACGCGGTTGAGCTCCTCTTTCGACAGAGAAAAGCCTTCGCCGCTGGCGCTGCTGCCGATATAGACACCGACCCGCGCGTCACGCAATCGCCGTAAATGATGACGCAGGGCGGCTTCGTCCAGCGCGTCGCCCTCGCCGAACGGCGTAATGCTCATCACGAAAGCGTTGAGATTCTTGGCCATTGGAAAAGGGCCACGCGATGCTCATGCGGCGAATTCTGGTTTCTATTTCGAGAGAGGTCGGCTGACGCCCTTGGCGCATCAATCCGCGCGGATTCCTGCCTCCCGTATCAGCTTTCCCCATTTCTCGATCTCGGAGCGCGTGAAATCGCGCAGCGCTTCGGGTGAGCTGGCGAGCGCTTCGGCGCCCATGCCCTCGAATTTCTCGCGCAGGTCCGGGCTGGTCATCGCCTTGACGAGATCCGCTTGCAGCCGGTCGAGCTGCGGCTTCGGGGTCGCGGCGGGGACGTAGATACCCCACCAGTTTTCCGCGACGAAGCCGGGCAGGCCTGCCTCGGCAAACGTCGGCACGTCGGGCAGGATCGCGGCGCGCTTGGCGCTGGTGACGGCGAGCGGGCGCACCTTACCTACGCGGATGTGCTGCAGTATGGGCTGCGGGTCGGCGAACACGATATGCACCTGGCCCGCGAGCAGATCCTGTATCGCGAGGACTCCGCCCTTGTAGGGGACGTGCACCATGTCGATCTTCGCCAGGCGCTTCATCATCTCGCCGCCCAGATGGCCCAAGGTCCCCGGCCCCGCGGTGCCCCAGTTCACGGCCCCGGGCTTGCTGCGTGCGAGCTTCACGAACTCCATGAGATTCTTGGCGGGGATGCTCGAGTGG
>DATFWO010000372.1:0-20332 GCA_035259205.1 Burkholderiales bacterium
ATCTGTTTCATCAGGTGGCGGCGCACCCGGTTCGCTTCGTCGTCGAACCGCCCCTTCTCATACTCCTGCCCGCCGAAGAGCTTGACCACGCGATGACCGCCGATCGCCTCCTCTATCACCTGAGTCATGTAGCCCATCGCATCCTGCACTGCGCGGCTGGAAGCGCGCAGCCGCACGCTGACCGCACGCACTACCAGCACGATCAGCGGCGCCATCGTCAACGCGAGCAAAGTGAGCGGCCAGTTGAGCCACAGCAGGTACGCGAGGAGGCCGACGATGGCGAGCGAGTCCTTGAATACGATGGTGAGCACGCTCGTTGCCGCGGCCGTGACCTGGGTGACATCGAAGACCAGCTTGGAGATGAGGCTGCCCGACGGCTGCTCGTCGTAGTACGCCGCTGGCAGCGCCAGCAATTTCGCGAACATCGCGTTGCGCAGATCGGCGACCACACGGGTACCGACCCAACCCACCGCATAGATCGCAAGATAGGTCGCGAGCCCGCGCACCACGAAGAGCCCGACGATGGCCACCGGAATCCAGTGCATCGCAGCGACGTCCTTGTCGATGAAGGCACCCTCGATCAGGGGCTTCATCAGCGCCGGCAGCACCGGTTCGGTGGCCGCAACGATGACCATGCCGAGGATGCCCAGAGCGAATGCGCGCGCATACGGCTTCACGTGCGCAAGCAGCCGCAGGTAGAGCGCGGTATTGGTCATGAGGGCGAACGATACATGAATTTCAGCGGCCGGTCGCCGCTGCAATTCATGGGAACACCTAAGGCATCGCGCCCTCTCCTACCGGAAGGAGTACTGCGCCGATACGAATAGCGAGCGTTCGGCCGCCGGCAGGGCAGCGAAGGTGGGGAATCCGGTGAACACGCCGTAGCTGAAGTATTTTTCGTTGAAGAGGTTTTTCACGCTCGCGGCGAGCAGCCAACCTCCCGTGGCATGCGTGAGCTTGAGGTCCATCACCGTGTAGGCCGGGATCTTGCGTCCGAAGGTATTCGTTTCGTCCGCATCGAACGTCTGCTCGCCGACGTAGCGCACGGACGCGTCGAGGCGGCTGCGCGAAGCGAAGGCCCAGCCCACTCCGGCGTTCGCCGCGTGCCGCGGCACGAGTGGTACGTGGTTGTTTGCGATGCTGATGCCGCCGAAGCTGCCGGAGCGGAACTCGGCGAGCGCGTAGGTGTAGTTCGCATAGAGGTCCACGCCGCCCCCGAATTGCCAGCGGCCGTCGATTTCCAGGCCGGAGCGGCGCGTCGGAGGCAGATTGCGGTTCGTGAACGTGATCGGATCGAAGAAGATCTCGTTGTCGATGTCGCTCTGGTAGAGCGAGAGGCGGTAGCGGCCGGGGCCGGCCTGCGCCTCCAGCCCGATTTCGTAGTCGTCCGATGTCTGCGGCTCGAGCGGGGTGACACTTGCGGTGAACAGGCTGTAGATATCGTTTACGTTGGGCACCCGGAAGCTGTGGCCGACCTTGCCGTAGGCGAAGTAGCTCGCCGCCAGTCGTTGTCGGGCCGCGATTTCCCAGGCGGTGATGGTGCGGTTGCGGCTGACCGCGGCGGCGGGATTGGTCGGGTCGTTCACGGCGTAGCTCACGTGATGTTGCCGCAATCCGAACGCGAGCGAGCTGTCGCCCGAATAGTTCATCGTCTGCTGGGCGTAGACAGCCGTATTGCGCTGTGTCGAATGGGGCCGGCCGACGACCGAAGGGCCCGCGGTCGCATCGAAATCCCATTCGTCGTGATCGAAACCGACAACCAGGCTGTTGTCCCAGGCACCCGCGCGATAGGGCAGCTTGAACCGGGGCGTGAACGACCAGACATTCACCTGCGTCGCGACGTTGTTGCGAAACGGCGTAGCGACGAAGAACGAAGCATCGGTGTCCTTCGAGCGGTATCCTAGATTGACGGCCAGCTCGCCGGCGGCGAGCCCCGTTTCTCCGCCCAGGTTGACGTAGCCGCTGCGCAAGGTGCCGAAGTCCCCGGGCGTGGCCGCCTGCCGGCGGTTTTGCGCGATCTGCGCCTCGCTGAGGGAGCCAGGAAAGCCCTGCCGCTGTTCATCGGCCCCGAACTTCAGCGAAAGCGAGCCGGCCGAACCCCACCAGCGCGCGTCCGCCTGGGCATTGTCGATGCGTACGCGGTTGTTGTCACGGTAGTTCGCGCTTTCGTAATGACCGGCGTTTGCGCGCAGTCCGACGCTCTCGCTTCCCAGGCTCAGTCCGGCGCGCGCCTCGTAGGTGGCAAAGGTCCCCGCTCCGCCGTAAAGCGTCGCGGAGCGCTCGCCGCGCTGCGGCGCCTTGGTGATGATGTTGATCGTCCCGCCGGTCGCGCCACCGCCATAGAGCACGGCGCCGCTGCCGCGCAAGACCTCGATGCGCTCGATGGCGTCGAGCGGGATTCCCGCCCAATTGACCGGAGCCTGCTCGTATTCGCTGATGCGCTGCCCATCGAGCAGCACCAGAGTGTTCTGATCCCCGAAAATGCCGAAACCACGCATGTCGACCTGCAGGTTGGGCGACCCCGACAGGTCGCGGGTCCGGATGCCCGCCAGCGTGCGCAGCAACTCGGGGACGGTGGTGGCGGTGCTGCGCTTGATGTCCTCGTCGGTGAGCACCTGCACGCCGATCGGAAATCGCTCGCCGGGTTCGCTGAAGCGGGTCGCCGTGACTATGACCGGAGGACCGTAGGTGATGCTTTGCTCGGCGGCACATACCGCGCACGCCGCAGCCGACAAGCCGGCGGCGATTCCCGTCGCAAGTTTCATGTATCCTCCCGGCAACTGTCGCATACAGACGTGCGACACGCTGCTCGTGCGCATGCCCGCCGCATGCAATGGCACCCCTGGGAAGACGCAGGACGGGCTCGGACTCCGAGCGAGCCGGACCGGTCGCGACCCCGCGCCATCCCCTCGACGGTCCGGGCCGGTATACGGGCTCGCGAGAACTTGATCCACCGCCTTCCCGGGAAAATCCCAGTGGCCGGCAGCTCCAACGTCGTCGTGCTGGAGACCGCCTTGGCGGACCCACGCTCGCTTACCGTTGCGGGGGCAGCACAGGCTTCAGGAAATCAGGTCGCAGCTCTGGCTCCTGATTTCCTCCTGTTTCCCGTTTGACCCGGCGCCGGAAATTTGGCGGGCGGGCACCCGGAACCGCGCTCCGGTCAGCATCCACTCACGGACAGGGAGCGACGGGAGCAGCTCGGATTGTAGAGGACACGTTCGCGGCGCATCAATCGAGCGGCCAGCGTTCGCGTGGCGGCTTGCGCTCATCGCCTTGATGCCAAACCACTTTCAATATTGTCCCTTACCAGTTGACTTAACGGGATTTTCCCGCCTATAGTGTGTTGGATGGAAACAGAACTGAAATCACTCGAACAAAAACTGAATCAGTTCGTCGAGTTGTGCCAACGCCTGCGCACGGACAACCTGCAGCTGCGCCAGCAGCTCGCTTCCGCGCTGAGCGAGAACAAGCAGCTCACGGAAAAGATCGGGACGGCCAGCGATCGCCTGGAGACTCTGCTTCATCAGCTGCCCGAAGACGACGCATGAGCGCAGATTCCAAGGGCCTGCAAATCAGCATCATGGGGCGTGATTTTCGCGTTGCGTGTCCGGAAAACGAGCAGCAGGGGCTGCTCGAAGCGGTGGACTATCTCAACCAGAAGATGCACGAAATCCGCGACAACGGAAAAGTGGTCGGGCTCGAGCGCATCGCCATCATGGCGGCGCTCAATATCGCTCACGAATTGCTGTCGACCAAGGTCGGCGGCGGTTTTGACATCGCAGAGCTAAAGCGTAGAATGGTTCACATGGAGACATTACTCGATCAGGCGATGTACGATCAGAGTAAATTGTTCTAAGTTTCCCCTGCAGTGTTCGCCCTAGGCCTTAGAGTTCTAAACCAACATTGGTGACTCAGGGCGCCGACTCAAGCAGCACCGGTGTGCGCCTCCTACACGGAAGCGCCTAAAGGGCTCGGAAGGCGACCGACCTTAAACCGTTGGTTTAAGATGCAGGTCTGACGGCACAGGCGGGGGGCCAGACAAAAAAATGCGGCGCTCGCCGCATTTTTTTTGAGGAGTCACGTCGCATCAGTCACGTTTCACCGCTCACGCCGTATCCGTCACGCCTTTTCAAGATGAAATACTGGCTGCTCAAATCCGAACCTTCCACCTACGGCGTAGACGATCTCGCCCGGGACAAGACGACCGCCTGGACCGGTGTGCGCAACTACCAGGCGCGCAACTTCATGCGCGACGAGATGCGCTCCGGTGACGGCGTGTTGTTCTACCATTCGAGCTGCGAGGTGCCGGGCATCGCCGGCCTCGCGGAGGTGAGCGGCTCCGCTTATGCCGACGAGACCCAGTTTGACCGCAAGAGCCCGCAATACGATCGTGCTGCAACCCGCGAGCAGCCGCGCTGGTTCAACGTGGACGTGAAGTTCGTGAAGAAGACCCGCACGGTGAGCCTCGACGAGCTGCGCAGTCAACCCCAGCTCAGGAAAATGCAAGTCCTCCGGCGCGGCAACCGGCTTTCCATTACTCCGGTTACGAAGGGCGAGTGGGGCACGATCATCAAGCTGCTGAACCGAAAGACGTGAGCCGTCATTCGTGATCCGCCACGGATCACGCCCCCTGGAGCCGCAGCAAACGGGCGGCATTTCCCCAGAGTACCTGCGCACGCTGCTCTGTGGTGAGCGACTTCATCCCGTTCACGATCTTCACGGGGTCGTTGTAGGCGATGTCGAAACAGTAGTCGCTCCCCATCAGGATGCGCTCCGCGCCGACGAGACCGACGAGATAGTCCATGATGGGTTCCGAATAGGCGATCGTGTCGTAGGTGAACCGCCTGAGATATTCGCTCGGCGGCCGCTTGATCACCTTGCATTCGCCCCGTATCTCGAAGCCCCGGTCGAGCCGGCCTCGCAAGATCGGCAGTGCTCCACCGGCATGCGGCAGGCTCACTTCCAGCCCCGGAACCGCATCCATCACGCCCCCATAGATGAGGTGGGACGCCGCGATCGTCGTGTCGAAGGGATTGCCCAGGAGGTTGATCAGATAGTACTGCTTCAGGCGCTCGTTGTTGATCATCATCGGGTGCAGGAAGATCGGCAGCCCCAGATCGGCGGCGCGCTCATAAACGGGAAAGAAGCTGCGGTCGGAAAGCTCCCGGTCGCGGACCGCCGTCGCCATGTAGATGCCGCGTATTCCCGGCAGCCTGGCCGCTCGCTCGAGCTCCTCCAGCGCGAGCCGTGCGTTCTGAAATGGCAGGCAGGCGAAGCCGATGAAACGGTCGGGATGCCTGCGGTGCGCGTCGGCCGCAGCGTCGTTGAAAGCTGCCGACAATTCCAGGCCCAGATCGTCGTCGGCCCAGTACACCATCGGCTGCGTGAGCGACAGCGCGTGCATGCGCACACCGGTTCGATCCATCGTCTTCAGGCGGTCATCCAGATCATAGAACTCGCTGGTGATGGGACCGGTGCGCAGCAGAAGTCCCACCTGGATGAATGTGTTGCCAGAGGCGTCGGTTGTCACCGTGGTCCCGCAGCGGCCGCCGCGGCTTGCGACGAGCTTGAGGTACGACTCGGGGAAGTAGTGGGCGTGAGTGTCGATGGTTAAAGGGAGTGTCACGAGCTGTCGCTCTCCTTTCGGGTCAGATCAAAACCTTTTGCCACGGAATCGCACGGAAACACACGGACAAACCCACCGGCACGCCAACCAGAGCAATGCCTGGCAAATTGCACGAAGGAAGGAAAGCCTTGTTCTCGCAATTCGCCTCGCCGTTGAAGTGTCTGTGTACTTCCGTGTGCTTCCGTGGCCAATGCCTTGGACGTTGAAACCGGGCCTGGTCAGCCGAGGTGCCGCTTGAAAAAATCGACCGTGAGCGCGAGCGCCCGGTCCGCCTCCGGCTTGCTGTAGGTTCGCCCGCCATGACGGGCGAACGCGTGGTCCGCCCCCGGATATTTGTGTATCGCCACCAGCGGATTGGGAGAGAGCCGGCGCTCCAGCAATTCGTTCACTTCCGCCTGAACCCACCGGTCGCGCAGCGCCATGTGCAGCATGAAAGGGCGGTGCAGGTTGCCCGCTTCGCGGATGTGATGCTCGATATACGTGCCGTAATAGGCAACCGCGCAGTCGATGTCGGTGCGGCAGCACATCAGATAGCAAAGCTTGCCGCCCAGACAGTAGCCGACCGCTCCCACCCTGCGATTGCATTCCGGCATCGCTTCCAGGAACTTCGCCGTATCCTCCATGTCGCGGACACCGAGGTCGTAGTCGAAGTCGTAATAGAGATCGAACGCCTTGCGCACGTCCTCAGGATTGGAATCCGAGAGTTCCACGCCCGGTTCCTGCCGCCAGAACAGATCGGGAACGAGGCAGACAAATCCCGCCTCGGCGAATTCGGCGGCATGGCGCCGCATCGTGGCGTTGACGCCCCAGATCTCCATGATCGCGACGATCGCGCCGGCCGGCGTTCGATCCGGAAACGCTACGTGCGCCCCCATCGTGCCGTCACGCAGCGGAACCTTTATGTCGCGCGTCTTCATGCCAGGGCGTCAATCCGCTTTCAGGAAGATCTGCCCTTGAGACCTGCGGCTTTGATGACCTTCGCCCACTTGACCAATTCTTCGCGCAGGAGGGCCGAGAATTCTTCCGGGCTGGAGCCTATGCCCTCGACGGCCAGCGCAGCGAGCTTGTCCTTGACTTCGGGAAGCGCGAGCGCCTTTACGGTCGCGCCGCGCAACTTGTTGACGATAGCTCGCGGCGTGCCTCGCGCTACGACGACGCCGTACCAGCCGGTCGTATGGAAATCGTACCCGTACTCCGCGACCGTTGGCACGTCCGGCAGTAACGGTGTCCGCTTCGTTCCACCCACCGCGAGCGCGCGCAGCTTGCCCGATTTTACGAACGGCAGCGCCGGTGACAGGCCGTTGAACATCATGGAGACCTCGCCCGCCATGAGCGCGGTCTGTGCGGGTGCGGCACCCTTGTACGGAACGTGCAGAATCTGCACGCCCGCCGATAGATTAAACAGCTCTCCCGCCATGTGGATGCCGGTGCCCGTGCCGCCGGAAGCGTAGCTGAATTTCGCCGGCTGCGACTTGGCGAGCGCTACGAGCTCCTTCACCGATTTCGCCGGCACGCCCGGATGCACCAATAACACATAGGGAGCCGACGCTGCCAGGGTAACCGGCGCAAAATCTTTCAGCGTATCGTAGGGCGTCGCGTCGTTCAGGTTGGGGACGATTGCGAGCGGCCCCGAGAACCCGAAGAGCAACGTGTAGCCGTCCGGGGCCGATTTGGCCACGAGCTCCGCGCCGATCAGGCCGGCCGCCCCGGCGCGATTGTCGACGACCATCTGCTGGCCCAGCTGCTCCGACAGACCCTGCGCCACGACACGGGCGATAACGTCCACCGGCCCTCCCGCCGAGGAGGGCGCAATAAGTCGTATGGGTCGGCTGGGATAAGGCTGAGCTGCGTTCTGTGCGTGCGCCCCCGCCGCCACGGCGCAGCACGTTACCAGACCCGCTGCGAAGCATTTCATTGGGTTTCTCTTCGTTACCGGGAAATGAGCCGCAACCAGGAACTGAACTGGCTTGCCTTTCTCCGATCACCGTTCACGCTTATCCCTTGCGGCGACTATATCATCCGGTCTGGCTGGTTTCAGTCTGCGTTCCCGTCCCTTGCTGCCACGCGGCAAAATCTTCCGGGGTGTCGAGGTCGAATTCGAGCTCGGGCCGCAAGCATATCGAAACGGGGTAGCCGTGTTCGGCCGCCTCCTGCAAATGGCGGGAGTAGCTCCCCTCACCGTAGCGGAACTCGAACCGGCACCGCGCGCCCACGAGCAGGGCATTCGTCCCTGTCCTGATCTTGTCAGGCGCGATCACTACGTGCTGCGCCGTGGCTGCCGCATGTGCTACTGCCGAGAGCGCCTCGGGCGTCAGATACGGCAGGTCGCAGGGCAGTATCAATACGCTGTCAGCCCCCTGCCGCGCAGCATGGGATGCCCCGAGCGCGGCCGCAGCATTGAGCCCGCCGGCGTTCGCCTCTTCCTGCACGATTGCTGCACCGAGTCGCGCCGCCGTTTCGAGCGCCCGCTGGCACGGGCTCACGACGACGCAACGGCTCAGATTGCCGCGCCAGCGACCGATAACATCCAGCGTCGACGTGAGTAGATGCTGGTTGAGCCGGGCACGGCCCGCTTGATCCAATACCCGTGCCAGCCGGGACTTGCCCTGCTCGATACCCCGCACCGGCACGATCGTCCACAGGTTCGAGGGCGCCACTGGTGACTCGTGACTCGTGATTCGTGACATCGGATGCTTTGAGATTTGCCGGGCGGTCTGTGCGCTTGGGAGGATCAATTTGCCGTTTTTTTTCTTGCCGCCTTTGCCGGCGCAAGTCTGCGACGCGCTTGCGCCAGAGACTCTGCGAATGCGACCACCCGGCGCGCGAGTACAACGCTTTTCTCACGACCGCTCATCAAAGTATCGGTGACCAGCACGGCCTTACCTTCGTTCGCGATCGCTCGTGCAAGTCTCGCGTCCTTGCGATCTATCACCCACCCGTCCACCAGGTCCCCGTAATGACGCGCAAGCCCCAACGAGCTGGGTTCCGAGCCCAGCTCGCGCATCATTTTTGCCGCCGGCCCCTTCACTGCCGCGCCCGCGATGATCGGCGAAACGGCAACCACCGGAAACGCTCGCCGCGAGATCCATGCGCGTATGTCGGGGACGCTCAGGATGGGCGCGATGCTTACGTACGGATTCGACGGGCAGAACACCGCGGCGCGCACGGTCGTCGATCGCATGACCCGTTGCAGTGTGCGGGGCGCTCGCGCTCCGCGGCTACCCACGAAGCGAAATCCCCGTACACGCGGGCGACACCCCTGCTTCACGAAATAGTCCTGGAACGCGACCTCGCCGCGGTCCGTCCGGACCCTGGTACGCACTGGCGTGTCGCTCATCGGCACAATGGCGTGGCGGATACCGATACGGGCGCCCAGAGCGTGGGTGATCTCCGAAAGCGGCACGCCACGATGCAGCTGCAACGTTCGCTGCACGTGAACCGCCAGGTCACGGTCGCCAAGGCGGAACCACGCCGGCCCGCCCAGTTCTTGCAACGCCTCCATGAAACTCCAGGTCTCATTCGCGCGTCCCCAGCCGGTCTCCCGGTTGTTGACGCGCCCGAGCGTGTACATGACGCTGTCGAGATCCGGCGAGACGCACAAACCGAGATGCTCGAAATCGTCCCCAGTGTTGACGACCACGGTCAAGCGCCCCGGCGGCAGCACGGCGGCAAGCCCGAGCGCGAGGCGAGCGCCGCCGACGCCGCCTGCCAAAGCGACAATCATCGGAACAAGTCCTCCGCCCGTTCGCGCACGAGCTCCGTTGCGGAGCTCTCGCGCCGCGGGTACGGAAATCCGCGCACCAGCACCGCCGGCAGGCCTTCGTCCGATTGCCCCATCAGCAGCGAAGCTGCGGCGGCGATCTCGTCCGCGGCCGCGACCTGGGTCACGCGCAGCACCCGCCCCGCGCGATCCGCACGGCCGCGCAAGTCGACGAGCGCCGGTATGCCTGCGACCCCGATGGCGACGCCCGATACGCCGTTGCGCCATGCCCGGCCGAAGCTGTCGTTGATCACGATCCCGACATCGGCGCCGCAGGCTTGCTTCACGTCATCCCGTATGCCGCGCGCCGAAGCGTCGGGGTCTTCGGGCAGCAACAAGGCAGCGGCGGATTCGGCCGGCACGTTCGATTGATCTATCCCTGCATTGGCCATGACAAAACCCAGCCGGTGCTCGACTATCAGCACACCCCGCTTGGCGCGCAATACTTCCCTGGATTCCTGCAGCATCAGCTCCACCAGCCGTGGGTCTTTGTCCACCGAGCGGGCGAGCTCCTGGGCACGCGCGGATGGCGCCACATCGGCCAGGCGCACCATGCGGCCTTCCGCCTTCGATACGATCTTCTGCGCAATCACCAGCACGTCGCCCGACTTCAGAGCCTTTTCCGCTCGCGCTATCGCGGCAAGCAGCAGCTCCGCAAGACGTGCGCCCTCGGAAACTTCGGGAATGCCCGGTAGCGCGGTGAGCGTCAGCTCTCGCATTTCGCTTGAGCGTAATGGGTGACCGGTGATGGGTGACGGGTGCCGGAAACCCCGCAACCTGCGAGTCGCCTGGATCTGCCGCGAGTCACGAGCCACCAGTCACGAGTCACTTCTTGTCGGCGTCGGGAACGCCCGTGATGCGTATGCCGGATGCGGATACCTTGTAACCCTTGTTGATCGCGATCAGCACCGAGGTCAATGCTTCGACTGCGACCGAATTCGCGAGCGGTCCGGCGTGCCACGCTCGTAACCCGGCGTCGCGGGCGAGTCCCACGACCATCTCCCGAGCCGCGTTGTCGTCGCTGCAGACCAGCACGTCACAGTCGATCTCGTAGTCGGGATCCTTGAGATGCCGAGCGGATACGTTCTGGAATGCCGATACCACCCTGACGCCGCTGCCCAATCTGCGCTGCAACGCGACCACGGCGGATTCGCCGTTCGGCAGCTGTACGCACTCTATCCTGGGCGGAACAAGGGGTGCCGTGACATCCACGAGTATCTTGCCGGGCAGCAGGTTACGTACTTCCTCGGCGGCCGCGGTCTGCGCTGCATAGGGGACGGTCAGCACTACGACGGGCGCCGCCCGGGCTGCTTCCTGATTGCCGCCCCCGCGCACCATGCCGCGACCGGCGAGGAGCCGGTTGAGCTCGGCAGCAGCAGCCTGCCCCCGCTCGGCGCTGCGCGAGCCGACGATCACGTCGTGGCCTTTCAGTGCCCAGCGGAAAGCGAGCCCGCTGCCTTCACTACCGGTGCCGCCGAGAATTCCGATGATCATGCGGCATGAGCGCGGCGCGGGAAGCCGCGGCGCAGGAAACCCTGCTCGAGCGCCGCCAGAGGCGGCGCGCCATAAGATTTCTCCGTCTGGGAGGCGGGGGGCGCTCCATACAGCGTCGTCCGCTGCGCGGGCACCCGCCCCGCGCCGCGGATGAGCGCATCCATGCACTGCGGAGCGAATTCCTGGCCATGCAGGGTGCCGGCCGCCCGCGAGATGCTCTCGTTCATCAAGGTACCCCCGAGATCATTGGCGCCGGCAGCCAGACACGCGGCGGCTCCGGCGGCGCCCATCTTCACCCAGGAGACCTGGATGTTCGGGATCGCAGGATGCAGCGCAAGCCGGGCAACGGCGTGCATCAGAATCGCCTCGCGCGACGTCGGCCCCTTGCGCGCCCGGCCCTTCAGATACACCGGTGCCTGCATGTGCACGAACGGCAGCGGAACGAACTCGGTGAAACCGCCGGTTTGCTCCTGCAGCGAGCGGATCCGCATGAGATGCCGCGCCCAATGGCGCGGGTCGTCGACATGCCCGAACATGATGGTCGCGGTGGAGCGCAGTCCCAGCTCGTGCGCGGTGGCCATGATCGACAGCCATTCGGCGGTGGTGACTTTGTCCGGGCAGATCACCCGTCGCACCTCATCGTCGAGAATTTCGGCGGCGGTCCCGGGCAGGGTGCCGAGTCCCGCGGCGATCAGCTCGTGCAGGAAATCGCGCACCGTCAAGCCCAGCGTCGCCGCGCCGTGGCTCACCTCGAGGGGCGTAAAAGCGTGCACGTGCATTTGCGGAACCGCCCGCCTGGCCGCACGCAGGATGCCGAGATAGGTTTCTCCCGTGTAGTCGGGATGGATGCCGCCCTGCATGCACACCTCGGTCGCCCCGCGCGCCCATGCCTCCGCGACGCGTCGTTCGATCTCTTCCGGCGGCAGCTCGTAAGGCGCACCGCCGTGTACGTGCGAGCGCCGGCCCTTGGAGAACGCGCAGAACGAGCAATGGTAGGAGCATACGTTGGTGTAGTTGATGTTGCGATTGACGACGTAGCGCACGACGTCGCCGCATCGCTCCCGCCGCAAATTGTCGGCAGCGTCGCAGAGGAAATGGAACTCATCACCGCGCGCGCAAAAGAGTCGGACCAGCTCCGTCTCTTCGAGAGGCGAGCCCGCGCACGCCTTTACGACGATGTCCTTCAGCTCTCTGAATGAAACCACCCTGCCGCTTCGTGCCACCGCTTTTCGACGAGCAGGGGAGTCAGCTGCGGCAGTAGTTATTGGAGGCGTGGTCAGCCCCGGCGACCATAGATCCGCCCGCGCATAGCCCTCGGCATCGGATGCACGCACGATATCGACCGCGATCGCGGGGTCGTGCCAGCGCACGGCGTCGCGGCAGTACGCGGGATAGCTCGGCAGGCGCTCGACGAGGATCTTGCCGCACGCCGCGGTGATCTTTTCCAGCTCCGCGATTGCAGGCCACGGTTTCTCGGGATTGACGTGATCCGGCGTCACGGGCGAGATGCCGCCCCAGTCGTTGATGCCGGCGGCGATCAGCTCATCGGGGCGCTCGCCGCTCAGGTTGGGCGGCGCCTGCACGTTCATGCCAGGTCCCAGCAGCAGGCGAGCGGCGGCGATGCTCCACAGCAGCTCTTCGTGCGTCGCGTCGGGCATTTCCGCCATGCGCGTCCCGGGCTTCGCACGGAAGTTCTGAACGATGACTTCCTGGATGTGCCCGTACTCATCGTGCAGCCGGCGGATCGCGAGCAGCGTCTCCACCCGTTCGCGGCGTGTTTCTCCGATTCCGATGAGGAGGCCGGTGGTAAAGGGCACCTCGAGTTCGCCGGCGAGGCGCAACGTCTCCAGCCGGACTGCCGGCCGCTTGTCGGGCGATCCATGGTGCGGGCCACCGCGAGCGCACAATCTTTCCGCAGCGCTTTCGAGCATCAAGCCTTGCGACGCACTCACACCGCGCAACGCTGCGATATCTTCGCGTCCCAGCACGCCGGGATTCACATGGGGAAGCAGACCGGTCTCGCGCCGCACGAGCTCGCACATCGCCGCGAGGTATTCGATCGTGGTCGCGCAGCCGCGCGCCGCCAGCTCCTGCCGCGCCTGCTTCCAGCGGAGCTCCGGCTTGTCTCCCAAGGTGAACAGGGCCTCTTGGCAGCCGGCGTCACGTCCCGCGCGGGCAATCGCCAGGACCTCTTGCGGGGAAAGATAGGCCGGCACATCAGCACGCGGCACGCGCGCAAACGTGCAGTACGCGCAAACGTCGCGGCACAACCGGGTGAGCGGTATGAAGACCTTCTTCGAGTACGAGACGAGGCGCCCGTGGCCGGCGTCCCGCAGCGCGGCGGCTTCGGGCATCAGCTCCATGGCCGGCGCTTCGATCCAGCGGTCTACAGTCTTATCGTCCATGCCTCATACGACCGAAAAACGTCCCAGATCAGGCGTCGTCAGGTGTAGCGTCCCAGAGAGGGCGTCCCAGGTAAAGCGACTCGTCAAACCTGTTCCAAGGCTTGTCAGCTCGCCGTATCTGAGGCGCAGTATCGGGGACGCTCCATCTGCGACGCAATAGCTGAGACGCCGTCGGTGTGAGCTTCATTGAGGCTTCACACCGGTTGCCTTGACCACTTCCGCCCAGGTCTTGACGTCCTGCTCCAGCGAACGCTGCATGGCGTCGGGGGCGACCTTCATCGCCTCCGCGGCATTCGCGGCGAAGATCTCTTTCGCCCTGGGGCTGTCCACCGCCCTGGCGAATTCCGCGTTGAGGCGATCGATCACGTTGCGGGGGGTCCCTACCGGCGCCAGCGCGCCGGCCACTACTGCGGCGTCCACGCCCTTTACGGTTTCCCCAAGCGCGGGAATTTCGGGCAGCAGGGCCGAGCGCTTCTCCGCGGTCAGGCCGATCGCCGTGAGGCGGCCCGAGCGCACGTACTCGAGCGCGGCCGGAATAGTGGTAACGATGAGCGCGATCTCCCCGGTAAGGAGCGAGACGGTCGACGTCGCTCCGCCCTTGTAGTTGACTGGCGTGATATCGATGCCGGCGCGCATACGAAATTTCTCCGAGGCCATGTGGGTGACCGTTCCCACACCCGCGTTGCCGCAGGTGATCCCCGGGCGCTTCTTCGCCAGCGCGATCAACTCCTTTGCCGATTTCACCCCCACCGAGGGATGCGCGACCATGATGAGAGGCGAAGAGGCCACGGGTGCGACGGCGGCGAAATCGCGCAGCGGATTATATGGCAGCTTCTGGTAGATCGAAGGCGTTATGGTATGCGTCGAGAGGTCGGTGAAGAGCAATGTATAGCCGTCGGGCGCGGACTTGGCGACGAGGTCGGCAGCGATCGTCGTACCCCCGCCGGGGCGGTTCTCGACGATCACCTGCTGGCCAAAGTCCTTGCTCATCTCGGCGGCCGTCACCCGGGAAAATGTGTCGGTCGCCCCACCGGGGGCGAACGCGACGATCAGCCGAACGGGTTTCACCGGATAAGTCTGGGCCAGCAGGGTGGGGCCCATACTTATCAATAAGAACCCCAAGGAAATGGTCATTAAATGCATCATATTGCCTCCCCGCTGAATGCGCCTCCAATGCCAGTCATCGCCCCGGAAAGGCCGGCGCGACATTGGAGATGAACCGGTCCAGCTGCGATAATTGATCCGTACCAGCGAATCGTATGCAAAGATCCGTTGCGCCGGCCTCCTCGTAGCGCTTGAGCGCGTCGATCACGGCGGAAGCAGGACCGAGCCCCATCAAGCCGGGAAAGTTTACGCCTCCGCCGTAATATTTCTGCAGGAAATCCCGCGTCAGCGCCTCCGCCTTCGCAACGTCGTCCTCGATGCGCACGGTGGTATAGACGCACAGGGGAAAGCCGGGCCGCGGCCGGTTGTATCGGGCGAGCGCCTCATCGCACAGGACGCGCAGCCTGCGGCAGTCGTCGTCCGTGAGATACGTCGTGACGACGCCGTCGCCGAGCCGGCCGACGCGGTCGATCTGCGCGGGTATGATCTCGCCGCGGTTGCCCGCCGTGATCAGGACAGGCGGTCCGGATTCGTTCCACGGCAGCGGACCCACCGTGTGGCCGGTGAGCTTGAAGCCTCTGCCTTCATAGGTTACCGGCTCCCCGCTCCACAGCCTGCGCCATACCACGATGTGCTCTTCGAGATCCCTGGCGCGCTGCTTGTGCTCCCTGCCGCAGGCTTCCCATTCGCGCACGATCTCCGGCAGGCCCCAGCCGACGCCCAGACCGAGGACCAGCCGGCCGCGCGAGAGCTGGTCGAGATTCGACAGCATGTGCGCAAGCACCGTCGGCTGGCGCAGCGCAGGCAGCAGGATCGCCGTGCCGAGCCGGGCGCGCGCGGTGATAGCCGCCAGATAGGCGAGCGTAGTGAGCGGCTCGAGCCGGGGCTTCGCAACGACGCTGTCGCCCACCCACAAGTCCATGCCCGCCTCGTCGCACAACCGGGCAACCGTCCAGCACTCCTCGACGGGAGGACGCCGCGCCGACTGTAGTACAACCGCCCTGTGTGGAAGGAGAACCCCGAGTCGCATCGGATCGTTCTATCGCCAGAAAAGCGTCCCAGGTGAAGCGTCCCAGATAAAGCGTCCCAGGTAAAGCGTCCCAAAGCACGTAGTATCTGGGACGCCCCATCTGAGACGTATTATTTGAGACGCTTCTCTTGAGACGCCCCTTCTGAGACGTATTATCCGAAACCATGGACTGGTGGTGGGCTTACCTCGCAGTCGGCGCGCTCGTTGGTTTCCTGAGCGGGCTCCTCGGGATCGGCGGCGGTGCGGCACTCGTCCCTGCGCTCGCGTTCATCTTCGCGGCCAAAGGCTTCCCTCAATCGCACGCGGTGCACCTCGCCCTCGGCACGTGCGTCTCGACGATGCTGTTCACCTCGGCATCCAGCGTGCTGAGCCACCAGCAGCACAAGGCGGTGAACTGGCGTGTGCTCGCCGGAATGCTGCCGGGCGTGATGCTGGGAACGTTTGCGGGGGGTCTCCTGGCGAGCCGCCTCGACGCGCGGTCGCTCAGCATCGCGTTCACCGCCCTTATCTACTACGTAGCGACCTTGATGTTGCTGGACCGCAAGCTCGCGACGCCGCGCGATCTGCCGGGGACGCTCGTGCTGTCGGCCGTGAGCAGCGTCATCGGTCTCATCTCCAGCCTCACCGCAACGGGCGGCGGTTCGCTGATGACTCCATATCTAGTGCGGCGCGGGTTGACGGTGCATCAGGCAATCGGTACCGCGGTTGCAATCGGCTGGCCGCTTGCGCTGGGCGGCACGCTCGGCTACGTATACTCCGGCATGGACGTGAGCGGCCTGCCGGAGTGGAGCTTCGGTTTCGTGTATTTGCCGGCGCTCGCGTGGGTCGTCGCCGCAAGCATGTCGATCGCGCCCCTGGGTGCAAGAATTGCCCATCGCACGCCGGCGAGGACGCTCAAGCGCGTGTTCGCCGTGGTGCTCTATGCGCTGGCGACGGGCATGCTGCTCAGGTTCTTTTAGCAGGTCGCAGATACACGCAGATGAACGCGGACAAATTCAAGGACAGCCACGGAATCACACGGAAGTACACGGAATAATTAAATCAGCCGCGTTATCTGGCATTTCGGCTACCTAATCCGGTTTAGGTAGAATTTTGTCTGTCTATATTGAACGCCGTTCATGTCAGACGTTACCGACTGCATCCAGATCGCGAGGTGAGTTCGGATGGCTACCCTGTCAGATGAGATGAAGCGAATGGTCGAGCAGCAACGGCTTGGCTTCGTCGCCACCGTTTGTCCCGATGGCACGCCCAGTGTTTCGCCGAAGGGCACGCTCTCCGTCCTGGACGACGACCACCTGGTCTTCGCCGATATCCGGTCGCCGGGAACAGTCGCCAACCTCCGAACGAATCCGGGCATCGAGATCAACGTCGTGGATCCCTTCGTGCGTAAGGGCTACCGGTTCAAGGGGCAGGCCGAGCTGGTGGAGACGGGCCCCGAATTCGAGCGGCTCGTCGCGTTCTTCTCCAGCCGTGGAACGTCTGATGCCCCGCGGCGGATTCGGACGATTGTGATCGTGCGAGTCGATCGGGCACATCCGGTGATCTCGCCAGGGTACGATCACGAGACCAGCGAGGCCGCGATGCGAGCGCGTTGGACACGCTACTACGTTGGCAACCAGGAGACGGCATGACTTGGCAATCGAGCAAGCGTTCTGCTCTGGCTGCAGTTGCCGTCTTCCTGTTCGCTTTCGCCGATGGCGCCGGTGCGCAAGGCGCGAATCCGGATCCAGGTCCCATCAAGCGGATCGCGATCGATTCGGAGATACCCCAGCCGGAGATACCGCTGATTCAGGGCCCCGGCAATTTCAATGCCTTCCTGGCAGGCGGAGGCATCGGCGCCGCCATCGACCAGCAGGAGGCCGGCAAGGCATTCCGGGAGTACATGCGCCGGAACAACATCGATATCTCGAAGATCGTGTTTGAAAGCTTCACGCGCGTGATCGAGGAGGACAAGATCTTCGCGCTCGGTGCAGACGCCGACGAGAAGCTCAAGCTGGCGATCAACACCTATGGCTTCGGTGTAGCAGGATTCTTCGGCGGCAATGCAAGAAAGCCGCTGATCAATATCACTGCCTTGCTCGTTTCCAGCAGTGGAAATGTCGTATGGAAGAAAACCGACTACATCACCAATCTTTCCAAGCTTACCGAGGCTTATACATACGATCAGCTGGCGGAGAATCCACAGCTGACTGTCAAGTCCTTCGCTCAAGTATCGGTCCTGCTGTCGCGCCAGATTCTGTCCGACTGGAAGCGGTAATTGACGCGGTGCGCTATCCCGCCAAAGCGTTGGTGCAGAAATGTCCATGAGCCCGGAAATCTACACGCCCGGCCATACTGAAAACGCGTCCGATTTCATGGCCAGGCGAACGCTCGAGTCGCACGGTGCATTCTTTTTGCCTCACCTCGGCCCGGGGCTGTCGGTGTTGGACTGCGGCTGCGGCCCCGGATCGATTACTCTGGGGATTGCGGCCCGCGTCGCGCCCGGCGAGGTCGTCGGGATCGATTTCGCGCCGTCCCAGGTCGAACGCGCGAAGGCTGCTGCGTCACAGAGAGGACACCGCAACGTCCAGTTCGATACCGGCGACGCATACTCCCTCCCCTTCGAGAGCGGCAGATTCGACCGTGTCTTCAGCCACGCGCTGATGGAGCATCTGGCCGATCCGGTGACGGCGCTGCGCGAGCTATGCCGAACCCTGAGACCCGGCGGTGTCATCGGCGTGTGCAGCCCCGATTGGGGCGGATTCATCCTGTCTCCTCCTTCGCCCGAGCTATCGCGCGCGGTAGAGGCATACATGGCGTTACAGTCCAGGAACGGCGGCGACGTAAGCGCAGGGAGAAAACTCGCGCTCCACCTGGCCGCCGCCGGTTGCGAGGCAATCCGGACTGCGGCGCGCTACGAATGCTATCCATCGCTTGAATTCATCGGCGAGTATCTGGCAGCGCAGCTCGAGCGGGACGGCGATGCGCGATCTGCGGCGGTCTTTCGCGACTGGAGCCGGAACAAAGAAGGCATGTTCGCTCAGGCCTGGGTCTCCGCAGTCGGATCGAAGCCTCAATGACCGTGCTGCGAATTTCGTCGGTCTGCCTCGGTGCCCTCGTGTCGGCCCTGCTGGCATCGTCGTTCGCGTTCTCTCAGGAGCGCCCCGTGGTGAACGGCATCCTCGGGCCGCCGTCTCCGGGCACGTGCTTCTGGACCGACCGCGCATTCAAGGACATTCCCGAACGCGGTCCGGCGGAGGCGGCCGGCATCGTCCTGTGGAGTCACGGCCAGGCGGCGGGCGGGCAGCGGAGCTGGCACCATGGCGCGCCACCGGTGATCCGGATGTTCGCCGAGCAAGGGTGGGAAGTGGTGCTCGCGCAGCGCAACGAGCGCTGCGAAGGCAGCTGGACGCAGAAAGGCGGCGCCTACGTCGCCAACCTGGTCGAGGAGGTAAGCCGGGCGAAAAGGGCGGGCTATCGCCGGGTGCTCGTTGCCGGGCAATCGGTCGGCGCCGGCACCGCGCTCGGCGCCAGCGCGCGGAGCAAGGAGATCGACGGGATGATGGCCTTCGCCCTGAGCCACGGCCGCGGCTCGTGCCGCGATCCGACGACATTCCGCCCGGAGAGAGTCCCTTTCTTCGAGGAGATGATCAGAAAAGGAATCGCGGAATCCATCGCCCCGCGCATCCTGATTAGCATGGGCAAGGACGATCACTGCGTCGGCATGACGTTCACGCCGCTGGTCGCCAGCAGCCTGGCGCAGAAGAACGCCGCATACATCCACTTCGACGAATCGATGCGCCAGACCGGGCACGGCGCAGCCATCACGAAGGACTTCGCCGCGACCTACGGAGCCTGCGTGGTCGAGTTCTTCGTCCGCGAGGATGCGCCGCCCAAGGGCCGCCACGTCTGCGCACCGTCTTCTAACGGGTGAGACTCGAGCAGGGTTACCAGCGCCTACATGCGAAAGATACCGCGGCTGGAATGACCGCTTCCTGGTTCTAGATAACGCCTCCGGCGCGCAGACGCGCAATTTCGGACTCAGCCATCTTTAATAGACCGCGCAGGACTTGGTCCGTGTGCTGGCCGAGGGCAGGGGGCGGCGTTTCGTGCGCGAGCGGCGTCTCCGAGAAACGCATCGGGCTGCGCACCAGTGCGATCTTGCCTGCGAGCGGATGATCGAGCTCGACCTTCAGACCGCGCGCGATGGCCTGAGGCTCCTGGAAGACCTGCTCGAGATTGTTGATCGGCCCGTTGGGCACGCCCGCCGCTTCGAGCGCCGTCACCCAGTCGCGCGTCGTGCGCTGTACGATGATGTCGGCGAGGAGCCTCGTGATGTCCGCGCGGTTTTCGACCCGTTTGCCGTTGGTGGCGAAGCGAGGGTCGGCGGCGAGCGGCTGGCAACCGGCAACGTCGCAGAATTTCCGGAACAGGTTGTCGTTGCCGCAAGCGAGGATGATGTCGCCGTCGCTGGTCTTGAACGTCTGGTAGGGAACGATATTGGGATGAGCGTTGCCCAGGCGGCCCGGTGAAGCGCCGGTAGCGAGGTAGTTGGCGCCCTGATTGGAGAGTATCGCTGCCAGCGAATCGAGCAGTGCGAGATCGAGATACTGTCCGACGCCGCTCTTCTCGCGATGCGCCAGCGCCGCGCACACCGCGATGGTCGCGTACATGCCCGTGATGATGTCGGCGATCGGTATGCCGGCCTTCTGGGGCCCGCCGCCCGGCAGGTCGTCGCGCTCGCCGGTGATGCTCATCAAACCGCCCATGCCCTGGATCATGAAGTCGTAGCCGGGCCGCTCCGAGTACGGCCCGGTCTGTCCGAATCCCGTCACGGAACAGTAGACGAGCCGCGCGTTGGTTTTCTTGAGATCCTCATAGCCGAGCCCGTAGCGCGCGAGGTCCCCAACCTTGAAGTTCTCCAGCAGCACGTC
>DATFWO010000373.1:0-24830 GCA_035259205.1 Burkholderiales bacterium
ATCGCGCAGTACCAGTTCCAGGACGTCGGTGGGGGCGCAACGAGCGGGCACTTTACGCTGAACGGCATCACGCAGCCCCAGGGCGACGCGACCTTTACGGTCAGCGCCGCGCAGCTTGGGCAGCTGCGGTATGCGGGCGGCAGCGTCGCCGGCTCCGAGGCGGTGTGGGTGCGCGCCTCCGACGGCACCACCTTCGGCGACTGGAAGCGCTTCATGATGAGCACCGGGACCGTCTATCTTGGGCCGGTTGTCATGCCGAAAGCGGACACGCAGACCGTGGTGGTCAACCACTCGGTGGATGCCTCCTCGCTCTTCGGTGCCATCGACCCGGACGGCGACGCGATCGCGCAGTACCAGTTCCAGGACGTCGGTGGGGGCGCAACGAGCGGGCACTTTACGTTGAACGGCGTCACGCAGGCACAAGGGGATGCAACCTTTGCGGTCAGCGCGGCGCAATTTGGGCAGCTGCAATACACCGGCGGCAGTGTCGCCGGCTCCGAGGCGGTTTGGGCGCGCGCCTCCGACGGCACGAACTTCGGCGACTGGCAGCGCTTCGTGATGTCGACCCTCGCGGCTTGAGCGCCGATGCTAGGAAGTGCATTGAATAAGAGGGTGTAGTTGGCTATCCCGGTTTCCAATTCGGTTCCGCTCATTGGCTACGCGGTCGTCGACGGCTTGCATGAGGGCGGCTCGTGGACCTTCGGCGGCGGCCCACCCGTCATTACCTATTCGTTCAGCTTGAACGATACGCCGGGGAATCAGCCGGCGTGGACACCCGCTCTAAAGGCGGCATTCACACAAGCCCTCACGGCGTGGTCCAACGTCGCCAACATCACTTTCGTCGACACCGGCTGGGACGGTCTTTTCACGAACAGCACCGCCGACATCGCGGCTACGCTGACGGGAAACGAGCTGCAGGAGAATTTCGGCGCCATCGGCCTCGGTTTCTTTCCCGACCCGGTGGGGGCGGACGAGTTCCTGGCGGCATCGGAGGGTTTCTATACCCGCTCGAACTATCGTCAACCGGAAGGCGACGTCTTCTTCGATAATTTTGACTCGTCCTTTCAGAGCTTGCAGCCGGGCGGCAAAGGCCTCGCGGTAATGCTTCACGAGCTGGGGCACGCGCTCGGGCTCAAGCATCCGGACGACGACGGCGGCAACGGACGCCCGACGTTTGCAGAGCTGGGCATTGGAGCGTACGACAGCCTCCAATACACCGTGATGAACGAGGGGGATTACCAGAATCCGACGACCGTTTCGTTCCCGGCGACGCCCATGCCGCTCGACATCCTGGCGATCCAGCGGATCTACGGCGCCAACATGTCGTTCCACACCGGCGACGATGTATACGCGCTGTCGACGGACTTGGCATATCGCACGATCTGGGACGCCGACGGCACGGACACGATCGATGCTTCCGGACTCCCCTCTGGTTTCACCCCGATCATCGATCTCAACAGCGGCGCGTACAGTGGCCGGAATGCCTTGAACGCCCTGACGGCCATCGCCTACGGCACCGTCATCGAGAACGCGATCGGGAGCACAAACAACGACACTATCATCGGCAACGCCGCCAACAACAATCTTTCCGGTGGCGCCGGCGACGACACGATCAGCGGCGGCGACGGTGACGACACGATCAACGGCGGAAGCGGCAGCAACATCCTCAATGGCGGTCCTGGCAACGACATCATCTCCGGCGTCGGCCTGGATACGATCCTCGGCGGCGACGGCAACGACACGATTTCCATAGCGCGGGGCATCGCCCACGGTAATGCCGGGAACGACACCATATCGATTGAGTCCGGCAGCGGCGAAGCAGAGGTTTTTGGCGATGACGGCGACGACAACATCACGCTGAAAAGTGGGACGGCGCACGGGGGGAACGGCGCCGATACGATAACCGTCATCCTCGGTAACAGCGTCCTCTCCGGCGATGCCGGGAACGATACATTGACGGGGGCTGCCGGCCCCGATGTGCTCGACGGCGGGACGGGTGCGGATACGATGATCGGTGGCTTCGGCAACGATACCTACGTCGTCGATGACACAGGTGATGCCATCACGGAGAATTCCGGCGAAGGCACCGACATCGTTCAAAGCTCGATCAGCTACGTTCTCGGTCCGAATCTCGATAATCTGACGTTGATCGGGACCGCGGCCATCGACGGCACCGGGAACGCTGACAATAACGTCATCACGGGCAACGGCAACAACAACACTCTGAACGGTGGCGGCGGCGTCGACGAGCTCCGTGGTGGTCCTGGTAACGACAGTTATATTCTGAACGATGGACTTCTGTCCGAACCCTTGGACGCCGTCCTTGAATCCGTCAACGAGGGCATCGATTTCGTTTTCACGCCTTTTAACTATACGCTGCCGGCGAACGTCGAGAACCTCACGCTCACCGGCTCGGACAATGTCAACGGCACCGGCAACGAACTAGACAACGTTTTGACCGGTAACGGCGGTAACAACGTGCTCGACGGCGGAGCGGGGACGGACACCGCGATCTACAGCGGGGACCGCTCGGGGTACACGATCACCCTCCACTCCGACGGCTCGTTCACCGTAACGGGGTCGGGGGCCGGAACCGACACGCTGAGCGGTATCGAGTTTCTTCAATTCGTGAACGATCGTTTGAACTCTACCAGAACTTTTCCTGCTCCTAGGCCGCCGTCAGTGACGCCGACCGGCCCGCAGATGGTGGCGACCAACCATTCGGTGGCCGCTTCGTCGCTCTTCAGTGCCACCGACCCGGATGGGGACACGATCACGCAGTACGAAATCCAGGATGTCGGCACGGACGCAACGAGCGGGCATTTCACGTTGAACGGCGTCGCGCAGCCCCAAGGGGACGCGACCTTTACGATTAGCGCCGCACAGCTTGGGCAGCTGCAATATAGCGGCGGCAGCGTGGTGGGCTCCGAGCCGGTGTGGGTGCGCGCCTCCGACGCCGGGACCTTCGGCGACTGGAAGCGTTTCGTGATAAACACCGAACCCAATCAGGGGCCGGTGGTGACCCCGCCGGCGGGCACACTGCCGGTGTTGATGAACCGCTCGGTGGCCGCCTCGTTGCTCTTCAGCGCGGCCGATCCGGAAGGCGACACGGTCGTTCAGTACGAGCTCCAGGACGTTGGAACGGGCGCAACGAGCGGGCACTTTACGTTGAACGGCATCGCGCAGCCCCAGGGGGATGCGACCTTTACAGTCAGCGCGGCGCAGCTTTCGCAGCTGCAGTATGCGGGCGCCGGTGTTGCCGGCTCCGAGGCGGTGTGGGTGCGCGCTTCCGACGGCACCACCTTCGGTGACTGGACGCGCTTCGTGATGCGCAGCGAGAACGTCTATTCTGGGCCGGTAGTCGTGCCGAAAGCGGACACACAGACAGTATTGACCGGAAGTTCCGTGGCCGCCTCGTCGCTCTTCGCTGCGCTCGACCCGGACGGCGATGCGATCACTCAGTACGAGTTCCAGGACGTGGGCACGACGGACGGCCGTTTCCTGTTGAACAGTGCCGTGCAACCCCAGGGGGATGCAACCTTTACGGTCAGTGCGGCGCAGCTTTCGCAGCTGCAATACACCAGCCTCTTCCTGGGCTCGGAGCCGGTGTGGGTGCGTGCTTCCGACGGCACCGCCTTCGGCGACTGGACGCGCTTCGTCATGAGCACCGAGTCCTCGTTGTTCGGGCCGTTGATAAAGCCGACGGCGGACACGCAGACGGTGGTGAGCGGACGCTCGGTGCCCGCCTCCTCGCTCTTCAGTGCGGTGGGCAGGGACGCGATCACGCAGTACGAATTCCAAGACGTCGGAGCGGGTGCCACGAGCGGCCGTTTCACGCTGAACGGCGTTGCGCAGCCACAGGGAGATGCGAGCTTTGCGGTCAGCACGGCGCAACTTGGGCTCCTGCAGTACACGGGCGGCAGTGCCACAGGCTCCGAGGCGGTGTGGGCGCGCGCCTCGGACAGCACGGGCTTCGGCGACTGGAAGCGCTTCGCGATGTCGACAATTGCGGCTTGAGCGCCAGCGGCTGGGCCACGGGGCCGAAATCCGGTCCGAGCCTGACCCGGCCATGCGCGAGTTGCTATACTTTGACGCAAAACCATTTCCCCCGACCGGACAGACAGAGCACCATGCCCGACGAACTCTACGCAGACAGCATCAGCGCCATCACGATCACCGGCTCGGTGGTGAGAATCGATTTCGTCAGCATGGGGCCGGCGGCGGATGACCCGAACCAGCAGCCGAAAGCCGTCTTCAGGCAGCGCGTGGTGATGCCGGTCGAGGGTTTCGTCCAGTCGTTCGGGACCATGGCCCGGGTAATGCAGCAACTCGAGCAAAAGGGCCTCGTCCGCCGCGGTGAAGCCCCCGGCAAGGAAGTCGAGGTCGTGGCGACTCCGGCCGCCAAATCGTCATCCCCAAATTTCAAGCCCAAGTAACCCCGCTGGCAAGCTGCGATGCCGCTGATTCGGGGCGAGTGACCTATCCTTTCACCGTCCGACTCGCCCCTGGCGCCTCGATTTCATTGGCTGCGGCCCTCGTGAGTAGGGGCCATTCCGTCCGCCGTCTCATCGAAAGTCACGTATAATCAGCCCCATAGCGTGACGGGAGGTAGCCCCAGCCCGCATCGACGGGTTGCCGGACAATGTTTGCGCACACAGCCCTGAAGTGCTTCACCGCGGTGGCCCGCCACCACGGCGTCGACCTTTCGGTCGAGCGCCTGGCGCACGACTACGCGCTGGACGCGGCGGAGCCGGACGCGGACAAGCTCTTGCGCATCGCGCAGGAAAACGGGTTCCGGGCAAAGCGCGCTACGCTGACTTGGGAGGCGCTCGCGCAGCTGCCCGCAGGCGATTTTCCGCTGCTCCTGCGCTTGGGCAACGGCAACACGGTCGCGGCGGTCCACTACCGCGCCGATACCGGCGAGCTCTTCGTCGCCGACCCGCTCAATCCCGAGCCGGGGCAGGTGGTCCTCAACCGCGAGGCGCTGGAGACGGCGTGGGCGGGCGAGGCGATCCTGCTGCGGCGCGTGTTCCGCATCACCGACGAGAACCAGCCCTTCGGCCTCGCCTGGTTCGTGCCGGAGATCCTGCGCCAGCGCAGCCTGTTCCGGGACGTGATGATCGCCGCGCTGGCGCTGCACGCGCTCGCGCTCACGCTGCCCATCTTTTTCCAGCTCATCATCGACAAGGTGCTGGTGCACCAGAGCTACTCGACCCTGTACGTGCTGAGTTTCGGCATCGCCATCTGTATCGTGTTCGAGGCGATCTTCGGCTTCCTGCGCCAGTTCGTGACCCTGTACGCGACCAGCAAGATCGACGTGCGGCTGGCGACGCGGGTCTTCGCGCAGCTCACCAGCCTGCCGATCACGTTCTTCGAGCGCAACCTCGCCGGCGTGCTGGTGCAGCACATGCAGCAGAACCGGCGCATCCGCGAGTTCTTGACCGGCAGGCTGTTCATGACGCTGCTGGAAGCGAGCGCGCTCGTCGTGTTCATTCCCGTGCTGTGCCTCTACAGCGTCAAGCTGACGCTGATCCTGCTGCTGTTTTGCGCGGCGATCGGCGCGGTCATCGCGCTGCTGATCGGGCCGTTCCGCAAGCGCCTGCTCGATCTCTACCAGGCGGAGGCGCAGCGCCAGGGACTGCTGGTGGAGACCATACACGGCATGCCCACCGTGAAGTCCCTTGCGCTCGAGCCGCGCCGCAGGAATATGTGGGAATCGCGCGTCGCGGCCTCCGCCAACATGCAATTTCGCGTCGGCAAGATTTCCGCCCTCGCGCAGTCGGGCACGCAGTTGCTGGAGAAGCTCATGCTGGTGGCCGTCATCGCGATCGGCGCGACCGACGTCTTCAATGGCACCATCAGCGTCGGCGCGCTGGTCGCCTTCCAGATGCTCTCGGGACGGGTATCCGGCCCGCTCGTCCAGATCGTCTCGCTCATCCACGAGTATCAGGAGGTGCTGCTCTCGGTGCGCATGCTGGGCGAAGTGATGAACCAGCGCCCCGAAAGCGGCATTCAGCGCGGCATCGCGCCACCGATTCGCGGAGATATCGAATTCGACAACGTCGTGTTCTCGTACGTGCCGGAGACGCGCGCGGTCGATCGCGTCACCTTCCGGATACCTCCCGGTAACGTGGTCGGCGTCGTCGGGCGCAGCGGGAGCGGGAAAACGACGCTGGCGCGCCTGATCCAGGGGCTGTACGCCCCGCAGGAGGGCATAATACGATTCGATGGCGTGAACTCGCGCGACATCGAGCTCTACCACCTGCGGCGCAATATCGGGGTGGTGCTCCAGGAAACCTTTCTGTTCCACGGCACGGTGCGGGAGAACATCGCCATCACCAAGCTCGACGCGACCCTGGAGGAGATCCTGTTCGCTGCACGGATGGCCGGCGCGACCGAGTTCATCGACCGCCTGCCGCAGGGGCTGGACACCATGCTGGTGGAGAACGGCGCGAATCTCTCGGGCGGGCAGAAGCAGCGGCTCGCCATCGCGCGCGCCCTCATGCCCAAGCCGCGCATACTGATCTTCGACGAGGCGACCAGCTCGCTCGACCCGGAGAGCGAGGCGATCGTTCAGGACAACCTGGCGGCCATCGCGCGCGGCCGCACGCTGATCATCATCACCCATCGCCTTTCGTCGCTGGTCAACGCCGATGCCATCCTGATCATGGAAAAGGCCCGGATCGTCGACCACGGACGCCACGCCGACCTGGTGAGCCGTCCCGGCATCTACCAAGACCTGTGGCGCCAGCAGACGCGGTTCATCAATTGAGCAATTGCTATGGCTGGGAACGAGACGGCACGGCGGGCACAGGCGGGCGATCTTCATCCCGACGCGGTCGAGGTCGACAGCCGCGTGCCGCCGCCCCTCACGCGCGTGACGCTGTACGTGCTGCTCGCGTTCATCGCGATCGCCATCGTCTGGGCGACGCTGTCCACCGTGGACATCATCGTCACCGCGCAGGGCCGGCTCATCACCACCGCACAGTCCGTGGTCGTTCAGGCGCTTGAAACCTCCGTGGTGCGTTCGCTGGACGTGCGTGTCGGCCAATCAGTGCACAAGGGAGACCGGCTGGTGACACTCGATCCCGTCTTCGCAGAGGCGGATGTCGCGCAAACCAAACAGCGCTTCGAAAGCCTGGAGGCCGAGGTCGACCGCCTGGAGGCGGAGCTGAACGGGAAGCCTTATCGCGCCAATTCCCACCAGAAAGACTCCGCGGTGCAGGCCGAGATGTACGAGAAGCGCGCCGGCGAGTACCAGGCCAGGGACAAGTCGCTGCGGGCGGAGGTCGCGCGGCTCGAGACCGACCTGGCGGGAACCAAGCGCTCGCTCGCGGTGCTGGAGGAGCGCCTGACCGGCCTCAGGAAGATCGAAAAGATGAAGGCGGACCTGCAGGAGAAGAAGTTCTTCTCCGAGATGGGGCTGCTCGAGGCGCGGGAGAAGCGCCTGGAGGTCGAAACTGCCTACGAGGACCTGTCGAGCCGCGCCAAGCAGCTCGTCGAGCAGACGGCCAAGGCGCGCGCCGAATGGGACGTTTTCGTCAAGACGTGGCGGCAGAAGACGCTGGACGATACGGTGCGGGCGCGCCGCGAGCGCGACACGCTCAAGGAGCAGCTCAACAAGGCCGAGCGCCGTGGTCAATTGGTCTATCTGACGGCGCCCCTCGACTCGGTCGTGCTGGAAATCAACAAGCGCACGGTGGGCTCGGTCGCCAAGGAGGCAGATCCCATACTGACCCTGGTCCCGCAAGGTGTGGCTTTGGAAGCCGAGTTGCAGATACCGTCGGAGGACATCGGGTTCGTACGCGTGAACGATCCCGTCAAGCTGAAGATCGACGCATTTCCGTTTCAGAAGCACGGCGTCATCGCGGGACGCTTGACCGTGGTCGGTGGTGATGCGATGCCGGCAGACCCGTCATCCGCCGCCGCGACCCGCGCGACCACGCGCGCCTACTATCCCGCCCGTGTCACCTACATGAGCAACACCCTCAAGCAGGTGCCCAAAGACACTCAGCTCGTACCGGGGATGACGCTGACGGGGGAGATCAAGGTGAGCGAACGCTCGGTAATCTCGTATTTTCTCTATCCGCTCACCAAGGCGTTTGGCGAAAGCATCCGGGAGCCGTGAGCGGGCGCGACGCATCGTTGCCCCGCGGAAAGTCCGCGGCCGAAGTGCCGGCGTCGATGCCTCCCCCGAGCCCCGGTTGCCAAGCGCCCGAAATAGGTGTCTAATCGCATCCGTTCAACGATTGAACGGAGCGGCGCTTGTTGACCGACGAATACCGCTCGAAGATCCTCCGCATACTTGAGGAATGTCCCGACATCAGCCAGCGTGAGCTCGCGCGCGAACTCGGCGTGAGCCTGGGCCGGGCGAACTTCTGTCTACAGGCCCTCGTCCAAAAAGGCCTGGTAAAGGCGAACAATTTCAAGAATAGCAACAACAAGAAGGCCTATATGTACTTTCTCACCCGCAAAGGCATCGCCGAAAAGGCTCGCGCGACCACGCGCTTCCTCGAGCGCAAGCTGGCGGAGTACGAGGCGCTTCAACGGGAAATCAAGAATCTGCAGCGCGAGGTCCGGAAATGATCCGGTTCAAGGTAGGACGCTCCAACATCTGCGAGCGAGAGCGAGCTCACGCCCTGACTCTGTGCGCGCCTGGGCCCAAGTAGACTGCTGTCCGCGCTCCGCAACCACCGCCAAACAAGTCCGAACACAGCAACAACAAGAAGGCATACATGCTGGTCAACGTTGAAAACAGACAGCGACCACTGGCTGATTTCTTGATCATTGGCGCCGCCAAGAGCGGGACGACGTCGCTCTATCACTATCTGGGGCAGCACCCGGCGTTGTACTTCCCTCAGCAACTCAAGGAGCCGGGATATCTTTGTTTCGCCGAGATGCAGCGGCCGACGCTCCAGACCGGATTGCCGGACATGTGGCAGTCGGCGATAACCGAATTGGACGCGTATTCCGACCTGTTCGAAGAAGCGCCTCGGGGCTCCCTGTTGGGGGAAGCCACGCCCGAGTACCTGCTGCTCGCCGAACGCACTGTCAGCAACATCAAGAGGCTTTATGCGGATCGCGCGGGACAAATCAAGTTCGTTGCCATCCTGCGCAACCCCGTGGACAGAATCTGGTCGCATTACTGGATGATGATGCGTGACGGCTACGAGAATCTAACTTTTGCCGAAGCAACATCCGAAGGAACCATATCTTCCCGGCTGGCCGCCGGCTGGAATCCGGCGTACGATTACATCGGCTACGGCATGTACGGCCGTCAGCTAAAGCTGTACCTCGATAGCTTTGGAACGGACCAAATACGCGTCGTCTTGTTCGAGGACTTCAGGAACGGCGCAGAGCAGGTGTGCGCTTCCCTGTTCGAGTTCCTGGGAGTGGACAATACGTTCATTCCCGACGTTTCGGTGGAATACAACCATTCCGGCGTGCTGCGTTTTCCGAAGCTCCACGAGTGGTTGTTCATCCGCCAGCACTCGATCAAGCGAATGGGACGCCTGATCGTGCCTAACGATTCCTTGCAGCGCCTAAAGGCGCAAATCGTGCGCTGGAACAGCCGAAAGGTACCGATGCCGCCCGAGACGCGGGTGCGTCTACTGAAGACGTATCGCGAAGAAATCGTCACCCTGTCCCGGCTCATCGGCAGGGAGCTGAACGAATGGCTGGTGCCGTGACCCCGCGACTGCCTGTCCAGGCGATGCCCTGCGACACGCTAGCGACGTCGCAGCCAGATGGCGTGAATCGAGCCATGGCCACGTTCAAACGCGACACGTTTGTCTACGGACTCGCAGTAGCTGCTGATCGGCTGATTGGCTTCATCCTCCTCCCGCTGCTCACATCGGGCCTCAGCAAGCAGGATTTCGGGGCATGGAGCCAGATCTCGGTTGCATACGGTTTGTTCTCCACGGCGTTACTGCTGGGATTCTTCCACACCATCTCGGGGCTGGCGGCGCGCCGGCCCGCAAAGGATTCCGCTCGCGTCTATGCCGGGGTGCTGGGCCTGGTTTGTGTTTCGAGTGCCCTGTTCGTGGGCGCGTGCGCGGTCTGGCCAAGGGCGGTCAGCCACGTGCTCTTCGCGGATGCCGCGTACTCATACGTAATTCCGGCCATGGCCTGGTTTACGGTCACGGAATGCTTCTACGAGCTCGTGGTGCTGGCCGTGCTTCGGTCGCAGGGAAGGATCATTCGCTGCTCGATCTACCATGGCGCAAAGAATGTTCTGCGCCTGGTCGCGGTCTGCATCGGGCTGTTCACGCCCGACCCTTTGATTTCAATCCTTGGCCTGCTCGGCATGGTAAACGCCATCATGGTGATCTACGTTCTTCGGCGCTTTGCATTTCCTTCCGGGATTTCCTCGCCGGTGGCGCTGGGATGGCCTTTCTGGCGTGCCGCCGTTACGGGCGCCGGAGCGACCGCAGGCGCCGTCCTCCTCGCATGGGGCAATATTTCCCTGAACCGATTTCTGATCGTGCAATTAGAGGGTCTGCACGAGCTCGCCGTTTACTCTGCTAACTACTCCATACTATCGATCGTCACGCTGCTCCCGATGATTATCAATTTCACGCTGCTTCATCACTTGAGCGTCAAGATGGCTGCGGACGCCGTGCAGGAAGCACGAAGCATCATTTCCCGCTCGCTGACGTATTACCTCTACGCGACCCTGCCGCTGCTGATGCTGGTATTGCTCTTCTACGACGGCTTGCTCGCTCTGCTGACCCCCGGCGAGTACGAAGGCGGGATGATGCTGGCCGCCACGCTCGGTGCCTATTTCTTCATTTTCGGCATAGAGCAGATCCTGGTCTTCGCCACTTTCCCAAACAGCGGCGTCAAGGCTCTAGGCGCCCGGCTGCTTGCGCTTGGCGTCAACGTCGGTGCCTGCGCGGCGCTCATCCCTGCTTTCGGTATCGCATACGCGGCCGTGCCGTTGCTCGCAGCCTCGCTGGTCGTTGTCTTCATTTGCTCGTTCGTGCTGCGCGAGCAGCTGGGTCACCGCTTCCCATGGCAGGCGTCGGTCAGCATAGTCGGGGCCGGGCTCCTGACTCTGGGCGCCGGCTTGATGCTCGAAGCGCAGTGGAAGGCATACGGTGCATGGATGATCGGGTATCAATCGCTGGCGCTGACAGTTGTATATCTCGTCGCGGAAAGCCTGATGCCCGCTTCGATCACGCGCGCGCTGCTTGGTCTGCCGCCGATGAAATCGGCGCTGCAGACCTACTATCGGAAACTCGTTCGACGATGAGACTCTGCTTCCTCGCGACCGGCGATTCGGTGCACAGCTACCGATGGATCCGCTTTTTTGCGGACCGCGGGCACGAAACGCACTGGCTCTCGCTCACGGACTGCGCCTACCCACCGCATGAACGGATTCACTTTGAGCGACTCGGCAGGGGCAAGGGGCGGACTCTCGAGCTTGCAGGCCAAGCGCTGCGCATCCGGAAAATCGTCCGCAGCATTCGTCCCGACATCGTACACGCCCATTATGCGGGGTCGTACGGCCTGCTCGGCCTGATCGCGGGTGTCCGACCATTTGTCGTAACCGCGTGGGGATCGGACATTCTCGTCGCGGGCAAGCAATGGGGCAAATCCTCGCTGATACGGGCCGTGCTGAGTCATGCCGATCTCATAACGTGCGACGCTCACCACATCGCTGAAGCCATCCGTCGCCTCGGTGCAGCGCCTGAAAAAATACAAATCGTGCATTTCGGAGTGGAAACCGACCGTTTCTTCCCGGGATCCGCCGACCAAGAGATCGTTTCGCGCTGGGCAGTCGAGAACCGACCCGTAGTGATCAGTCTGCGCCAACTCGAGCCGATCTACGACATTGAAACGCTGCTTAAGGCGATGCCGCTCGTAGCCCGGGCCTGCCCGGCCGTCCACTGCATCATCGCGAGCAGCGGGTCACTGGAGCAAACGCTGCGCGCCAGCGCTGCGGCCAAGGGGCTAAATGGGCACGTGCAGTTCATTGGGCGTTACGCCAACGCCGAGCTACCGCGCATGCTGCGCTGTGCTCAAGTGTACGTTTCGACGTCGCTGTCCGACGCCGGCATCGCTGCCAGTACGGCCGAGGCAATGGCCTGCGGTCTGCCCGTGGTGGTGACGAATACTGGAGAGAACGACCGCTGGATCACGGACGGCGAAACGGGTTTTCTCGTCAAGTCAGGCGACTCGCAGGCGCTGGCCGAGCGGATTATCGGGCTCTTGAATGATGCCGCCCTTCGGGAAAGCATGGGGAAAAGGGCGCGGCGCACGATAGAGACGCGCAACGGCTACGTACAGGAAATGGAGAAGATGCAGCGGTATTACATACAGCTCGCCTCGCAGGCGGCTGCAGTGGGAGGCAATGCACTGTGATGAACCGCTACGCGTGGTTATGCGCTACAAATGGACAGCACGGGTCAGCTAGAGAATGCCGATGAGTTCGCTCAGGACCCTTCCGTTCCACGCCTTCAAGGTAACCTACGACGCCCTGTCGCCCACGCCCTTGCGTCGCATACCAGGCATGCTGGCGTTGTCCAATGTCATCTTTCGCTGGGTATGGCGGGGTGGAAACATCATAGAGGTTCAGGGCAACAAGATGTACATCGATGTCTTCGATCCCAGCCCGGCGTTGCGCAAGACGTTTCAGGCGTACGCTATGAACCTCGTCCACGAAGAGGCGACCACGAGGCTGTTCCGAAAACTCTTGCACCCCGGTAACGTGGTGCTCGATCTGGGGGCCAACATCGGTTACTTCACGCTGATCGCGGCGAGGGCCGTAGGGGCGACAGGGCGCGTCGTCAGCTTCGAGCCGGAGCGCAGGAACTTCTGGTATTTGAGCAAGAACGTGAGCATCAATGGCCTGAAGCAGGTGACGACGCATCAGATGGCGATCGCGGAGAAATCCGGTTGGACGAAGCTCTACCTCTGCTCATACGATTCGGGACATCACACGATCAACCAGTTCCAAGGTATTGCGGCGATTTCCCGGGGACGGCGCTACCAGGAAGAAGCCGTCGATATCAGGACCGTCCGCGTTGACGACATACTCGACGAAATGGGAATTGGTCACGTCGATGTCATCAAGATGGACGTGGAGGGCGCTGAGGCGTTGGCGGTAGCAGGAATGCGGAAAACGTTGTTGCAGAACAACGTAAAGGTCTTCCTCGAGTTCTTCCCGATTCTGATGGAAAAGATGGGAACCAATCCAAGGGCGTACATTGAATCGTTGCTGAACGACTTTGGCTTCAGAATGTACGCCGTCGGCCGCGACCATGACCTGAGTGGCGCTCCCGAGGATCTGATCTCGGTCAAAAGCTATGCAGAGCTTGCTTCGATGCTTCATGCGGAAGACGCCCACGTGAATCTCTTCCTGTCAAAGGAAAGCCCTCGCTAAGCGAGACAGGGAGCTACGCGTGACGATCGATATTCTCGGTATACATGATGGGCACAACGCCGCGGCGGCTTTTCTCAGGGACGGCAGAGTTCTCGGGGCCGTCCAGGAAGAACGCTTCACGCGGGCGAAGAACCAAGGCGACTTCCCGCGCCGATGCGTAGAGTGGCTGCTCGGGTCGGCGCGTCCTGAATCCCTCACCGTCGCCCTAAACGGCAAGTACATCAACCCGGGGCAATGGACGCGGGAGGCGGTGATCGCTAGCTACGGATCGTCGGGCGGCAGCCTTGAGCGGTTAAAGCAGCCTTTCAAGCGAACGTGGATCGATTCTCGCTATCAAGAATCCAAGGCGCGGCGCCGGGAACAGACGATACGAGACGGGGGATTGGGAAGTTTTCAAACTGTTCCGGTGGAGCATCATCTGGCCCACGCCTCAGCGGCCTATTATGGTAGCGGCTGGATGGAGGGAAAAGTCCTCGTGCTCACCTGCGACGGATCGGGTGATCGTCTCAGCGGGTCCGTCAATATTGGCAACGAGGGGCGTCTTGAGCGGATCGCGGAGATCGATGAGAACGACTCCATTGGACGCGTCTACGCCACGGTCACGTACTTTATGGGGATGGTGCCGTTGGAGCACGAGTATAAAATCATGGGGTTGGCTCCCTATACAGGCGATGCGTCCCGCGCCGAGCAGGAATCCAGGATTTTCTCAGAACTTTTCGAGTTTGATCCGCGTAATCCCATGGTCTGGCGGCGGCGGCACGGGGTTCCTCCAATTTACGCCGCTTCCGCATATCTGGAACAGCGGCTGCGCCACCGCCGTTTCGACTATGTTGCAGCTGGGTTGCAGAAATTCGTCGAAGACATCCTGACCCGATGGGTCCGCAACTGCGTCAAGGAGACGGGGATATCCCGGATCGCCTGCTCGGGCGGTGTCTTCATGAATGTCAAAGCCAATCAGGCCATACTCGCTCTCCCCGAAGTGGACGAACTTTTCGTTTACCCTACTTGCGGGGATGAGAGCAACGCCATTGGAGCTGCCTATTGGACCTATGCCCAGAGCCTTCTAGAAGAGGGGCAGCTCCTGGCTCTGTCAGGTACTGCGCCCCTTTACTTGGGCCCGGCTTTCTCCGACGACGACGTCGAGGCAACGTTGCGTCAAGCCGAACTCAAGGGTATCCGCCATTCTCACTTGGAAGATGTCGAACGGCGGGCGGCGGAAGCCCTGGCTGCAGGCAAGGTTGTGGCGCGCGCCAAGGGCCCGATGGAGTTCGGCGCGCGGGCACTGGGGAACCGGTCGATCCTGGCGCGTCCCGACAATCCGAACGTGGTACGGATAATCAACGAGATGATAAAGTGCCGCGACTTCTGGATGCCATTCGCGCCGTCGGTGCTGGAGGAACGCGCCGCCGACTATTACGTCAAGCCGAAGCCCATGCCCGCGCCTCATATGATCATCACGTTTGACAGTCGCCCGGATCGCAGGGATCGTTTCCCGGCTGCCCAGCACCCTTACGACTTTACGACCCGTCCGAACGAGGTTTCCGCAACCTCCAATCCCGATTATTACCGTCTATTGAAGCATTACGAGTCGATCACCGGGGAAGGAATCGTGCTTAATACATCCTTCAACATCCATGGGGAACCCATCGCGATGACGCCGGAGGATTGTCTGTCGGTGTTCCGTCGATCGGGCCTTGAATGCATGGTCCTGGGTAACTTCTGGCTCCAGAAGGAATGAATTCAGGCAAGGCTCAGGGTGTGCCCCGGCATCGTTGGGCGCCCACCATTTCCGTGCAATCACCCGAAGCCGTGCGACCACTGACCACCAATATCAGGTTTCTGTGGCGGCGCCTCGACGAGCAGCTCGACAAGGGCACGTTCTCGGGCCGCTGGCAGCGATTCAAGTGGACGCTGAAGTACATACTGGGCAATCCAAGCCAGGTTCCGGATCTCGACACGTTGATCACCCGGCCGCATCGCGCGCAGCTCCTCGACGCTCTCGATGGCCTCGGGGAGTGGCGCAGCGCTCTTGAAGTAGGATGCGGGAGGGGGGCGAATCTCTATCTGCTTTCCAGGCGTCATCCACAGGCCACACTAACGGGTATCGATGTCAGCGCGTCGGTCATCAAGCAAACCCGGCTGGAGTTTGCCCGGCGCGGCTTGCCGACCGTGAACCTGCACATTGCAGACGCGATGGACCTGAGCGCATTTCCCAGCGGTGGCTTCGATGTGGTGTTTTCCGATGCAGTACATATGTATGTGCCGCCCGCATCCATCGTCGCGGCATTGCGCGAGACGCTGCGAATCTCCAGGCTCGGCGCCGTCATCAGCACGTGGCACGAGAATGCGGCAGCCGACAAGCAGCCCTGGCGCTATGACGAAGGTACATGGGTCTACGACTATCAGCGTCTGTTCATGGAGAACTTCGGGCTCGCTGTCGAGCTGATGCCATACAGTGCGGACGCCTGGGGGGACGCCCGCTGGCGTCGCTATGGCTGCCTGTTGCGAGTTAGATTTAGTGACAGCGGCCAGGGCCGGGGCTACGCAGGTCCTCCGCCAAACACAACAACGAAAACGGCTAGGACCTAAGGTGCCCGCTTTCCCCGCCAGCACCAACTCCGGAAAATCTCTTCGAATCCTCGTCCCGGCCGCCGGCAGCAGCGAAAGCATGCTGCTTCTAACAGCGGGCGCGATCGTGTTCTCGGCCCAGATGGTCGCGGGTTACGCGCTGCTCGACGAGGCCGTCGTATACGCACTGCTGGGTCTAATCCTTCTCACCAGCTGGACGAATCTTCCGGACTTGCGGTCCGCGCCTGCGTCGCGATTGTTCAGACTCCACCGCTCCGTATTCGTGCTCTTCGTGGCTTACTGTTTTATACAAGTCATCCGTGGCGCTGTGGCGCTCGGCGACATCCGGGAGATCCGGTTTCTCATGATGTTTGCGGCCCTTGGCGTCACCGCATGGCTGCATTTCCAGGATGCCATCGATCCAGTTCGCGTCGCGCGTATTACAGTATCTGCTACCGCAGTGTATCTCGCCCTGTATGTCGGCGCCGGCCTGCTCGCCGAGGGTTTGTTTGGTCTTAGCAGGTTTGACGCCCAAGGCTCCTACTGGAGCGGCACCACCGTTGCGCTGTTTCCGGCGATCGTGGTCATGCCAGCTCTCGCGGCACTGCCCCGGAAGGAGCGAAGCGACCGCTGGTTGTTCTGGTGCACATTTCTGCTCATCACGTTCGCGGCTTTCTACTACCAATCGCGCCTTGGCTGGCTTGTGCTTGCTTGCTTTCTGCTGCTGGGCGCGTCGCATCTGGGATGGCGTCGATTCGCGATCGCTTCGTGCGTCGTGGGATTGTTCGTGCTTTACTTTCCTTGGGACAAGACGGGACCGCTTATTCCGGGAACGCTGGCAGCCGAAATGTGGGATAACTTCACCCACACGTCGCCACAATTGCTCGAGGCCAAAACGGAGAGGATGGTAGGTACGGTACCTGTCCGAGTAGAGTCGGCGCGAGATCAGGATATAGACCGACTGCTCGCGCTAAAGGCGGTCTGGTGCCACGCGACAGAGGGAACGGTACTTCGATTTTTATTCGGCACCGGTTACTGGACCCACCGTTACGAACTGCTCGAATGCATCCATCGCGTGGCAACGGCAATAGACTATGAATTTCCGCCTTCTTATCGTCAGGCGGTGAGAACGGCAACGTTCAACGGGTCGGTGGTCGATACCGGGTTCGTTGGCTTGATCTTGTTTGCCGCACTGTTCATCCTTACGGCTTGGACGATCGTCCAGTCGCGTGCGGGTCCGCGGGTCATTTCGATAGGTACTCTGGGGATGGCCGGCCTGTCGCTTTTCGTGTCGGCCAATTATGACGTACTGCTTCTCTACATCGTGCTCATGCCGGCTGGACCGCTGTTGCTACTTCATGCACGGCCAGCGCCAGTGGTGCGATGAAAATCTGGCTGATAACAGTCGGCGAGCCACTCCCGATCGAAAGCGGCCAACCGCGCCTGCTGCGAACAGGCATTCTGGCCGACCTGCTTGCACGCCGGGGACACCAGGTGACTTGGTGGACATCGGCGTTCGATCATTTCCGAAAACGCTTCCATTCTCCTGGCAACCGTGCGATCGAAGTGCGGACCGGGCTTTCCTTGAGGTTGCTCGATGGCTGCGGTTACCGCACCAACGTGAGTGTCGCCCGCCTTGTCAATCACTGGCAGATCGCCCGGCAATTCCGGCTTCAGGCGCGCGCCGAGGCAAGACCCGACCTGGTACTTTGCTCGCTCCCTACCATCGAGCTGTGTGTCGAGGCCGTGCGCTACGGCCAAAGTGAAAGTGCTCCAGTCGTCCTCGACATCCGAGATTTCTGGCCCGACGTGTTCTCCGAAGTCATCCCTGCCCCGCTGCGGCCCCTGTCCCGACTGGCGTTGCTGCCCATGGTTCGAGCGGTTGACGAGGCATGCCGGGGTGCATCCGCGATCATTGGCATCACGGCGCCTTTCGTCTCGTGGGGGCTACGGCATGCGGGGCGAGCGGCCACGGAATTTGATCGAGATTTCCCCTTTGGCTACGTACATGAGCAGCCGCCGACGGAAGCAGTGGACGCGGCACGCAATGGTTGGCATGCCTGGGGCGTCCATGACACAGCCTTCATTGTGTGTTTCTTCGGCACGGTCGGCCGGCACTTCGACCTCGAAACGGTCATCGAGGCTGCGGGCATGCTGCGCTCGCGCTGCCCCGATATGAAGCTGGTGTTATGTGGTGACGGCGACCGGCTCACGCACTACCAGGAGCTGGCAAAGGCGGCGCCAAATGTGCAGTTCCCGGGCCGGATAGAATTTCCCTCGATTTGGACGCTGATGCGAATAGCTTCGGCGGGACTGGCGCCGTACCGCAACGCGCGCAATTTTGCCCTCAACATCCCCAACAAGATAATCGAATATCTCTCCGCCGGGTTGCCCATCGTCTCCAGCCTGGAAGGTGAGGTGCGCACCCTGCTCAGCCAGTATAATTGCGGATTGACATACGAAAGTGCGACAGGGCTTGTCGAGGCTTTGTGCAGGCTTTACGACGATGCGCCACTGAGATCGACCTTAGCGGGCAATGCGAAAGTCGTGTTTCGCGAGAAATTCGTTGCAGACAAGGTCTACGGAAGCCTGTCCGAGCATCTTGAAGCACTCTCTGCCCGATACCACCAGTGACGCGGCAGCGGTAGCACACTTCCTTTTGAACGCATGCGCGTGTGAGGGATAGAACAGGCATGACCACCGGGTGCTCGATTTCAGCCGACTACCTCGCGGTGACCGAATTGGCAGGCGATGAGGTCTCGAGGGAGCAGATCAGTCGGCTGTGTCATCGCTACTACTGGGCGGGCGATTATTGCCGCGGACGCGATGTCGCCGAGGTTGCCTGTGGTACCGGTCAAGGGCTAGGATACCTTGCCGCACTGGCGAAAAGCCTGCGAGCGGGCGATCGGTCGGCTGCCATTCTTGAAATCGCGAGGCGGCATTACGGCGATCGCGTCCTGCTCGAGGAATTCGATGCGCAGAAAATGCCCTACGCGGACCAGTCTTTTGACGTTGTCATGATATTTGAAGCGATATACTACCTGAGCTCATTCGAGCAATTTCTGCGGGAGTGTCGCCGTGTGCTCCGCCCAGGGGGCCGGTTGCTGATCGCAACGGCTAACAAGGATCTGTTCGATTTCAGCCCTAGCCCGTTGAGCATCAGGTATTACGGCGTTGTCGAACTGGATGAGACGCTGGCGCGACACAAGTTCAGTGCGGAATTCTTCGGCGACACGCCCATCGACGCAGTCTCGTGGAAGCAGCGCGTCTTGCGGCCGGTCAAGAAGCTCGCCGTTGCATCGGGGCTCATGCCGACGTCGATGGCGGGGAAAAAGCTTTTGAAGCGACTCGTGTTCGGTGAGCTGGTCGAAATGCCTGCCGAAATCGCGCAGGGCCTTGTGCCTTATCAGCCTCCGGTACGCCTGGTCGCAGGACAGCCCGATCGCCGCCACAAGGTGATACTGTGTGCCGCTGCGCGACTGGACGAGACCAACGCCTGACCCAGGAAAAAACGAAATGGACGCTCACCGCACCATACCCTTTTTTAACTATCCAGCCCTCTTTCGCGCGCAGGAAACGGAGCTGCTTGCGGTCATCGCCGACGTCTGCCGGCGGGGAGCCTATATATTGCAGAAGGACCTGGCTGAATTCGAGGTTGCACTAGCGGCATTCCTAGAGGTGAAGCATGTCTTCGGCGTTGCGAACGGCACCGATGCGCTGATCATTGCGCTACGCGCCGCGGGAGTGAAGGCGGGCGACGAGGTTATTGTGCCGTCGCATACTTATATCGCGTCGGCGGCATCCATTCATTTCGTGGGCGCCAGTCCAGTGCTGGTCGAATGCGGCCCGGACCACATGATTGACCCAAAATCCGTGGCAAGGGCAGTCACGAGCAAGACCAGCGCCATCATGCCGGTTCAGCTCAATGGTCGCACCGCCGATATGGACGCCCTCCAGGCGATCGCGAAAGCGCACGGTCTGCTCATCGTGGAGGATGCGGCGCAGGGTTTGGGCTCCCGGTTCAGGGGACGGTTCGCGGGCACTTTCGGGGCCGCAGGCACGTTCAGCTTCTATCCCGCCAAGGTGCTGGGCTGTTTTGGCGACGGGGGAGCGGTCGTGACCAACGACAACGCCGTGGCACGCCAAGTCGCGCTGTTTCGCGATCACGGGCGCGACGAGACCGGACGCGTCGTGGCCTGGGGTCTCAACTCGAGGCTCGACAATCTGCAGGCAGCAATACTCGGATACAAGCTCAAGAGTTTCGGGGCGGATGTCGCACGGCGCCGGAGCGTCGCGGCACGCTACCAGGCAGAGCTTGGTGACGTGAAGGAGCTCGCATTGCCGCCCGCTCCCGACGCCGATTCCGACCACTTCGACGTCTATCAGAACTACGAGATCGAGGCCGAGCGTCGGGACGAGCTGAAGGGGTACCTGGAGCGGTGGGGAGTACGAACAATTATTCAGTGGGCCGGCACGCCGGTGCATCAATTCCGGGAGCTTGGATTCGACGTCAGTCTGCCGCGCACCGACCGGCTTTTTACGCGCTGCCTGATGCTGCCGATGAATACCGCGCTTTCCGACGACGATATCGACTACGTTTGCGACAAGGTGCGCGCCTTCTACCGAAACGGAGCCTGATCCCGGGACGTATCCTGTCTCATCAACCACCCACCGCTAACTCATGAGTGAACAGTTCCTGCCCCGGCTCGGAGAGCTGGCCGAGCCCACCGCCTACGCCGCGCCCCTCGACATCGGCGGCGCTAATCCCACAACGCTGGTGGAGCAGCTGAAAGATATGCTCCTGATCCGCGTGGTCGAGGAATGGATCGGAGACATGGTGACCGCCGGGAAGATCGTTTGCCCCTGTCATCTCGGCATCGGCCAGGAAGCGATTGCAGTGGGGGTTTCGTCCTTCCTGCGCAAGACGGACCGCATCTTCGGCACCCACCGGTCGCACGCCCACTATCTCGCGCTCGGCGGGGACGTCTACGGTCTCCTTGCGGAAGTCCTCGGGAAGGCCGACGGATGCTCTCGCGGCATGGGCGGTTCCATGCACCTGTACGATGGTGGCAACGGATTCATGGGATCGGTTCCGATCGTTGCGGGCACCGTGCCTCTGGCAGTAGGAGGAGCGCTAGCAGCGAAGATGGACCGGCGCGGCGATGTCGCGGTGGCCTATTTCGGCGATGGCGCCACCGAGGAAGGCGCGTTCCACGAGTCGCTCAATCTCGCCAGCGTATTCAAGTTGCCGATCCTGTTCGTCTGCGAAAACAATCTGTTCTCGAGTCACCTGCACATCAGCCTGCGCCAGCCCGAGAGTGCAACCGCCCGGTTCGCCGCCGCTCACCGGGTCGCCTATGAGATTCTGGACGGCAACGACGTGGTCGCGGTTGCGCGTTCAGCCGAACGGCTCGTCGCGGCTGCGCGCGCCGGGCACGGTCCCGGATTCATCGAGGCAGTCACCTACCGGTGGCGGGGTCACGTCGGACCGCGCGAAGACGTGGATGTGGGCGTGAACCGCGGCGGCGACCTCGGGCTGTGGAAAAGACGCGATCCGGTCCGGCGCCTGGCCGAGGCGCTTCAGGCCGCGGGGCACCTCCGCAACGATGGTGTCGAATCCATACGGCGGGCAGTGGCGAAGACGGTGGAGCAGGCGTGGCTTCGAGCCGAGCAGGCTCCGTTTCCGCCGGCCTCTGCGCTTTCGGGCCTCGTTTTCGCATGAGCGGCGCCGCGGTGAGCAGCAGCCGGCTGTCCTATGGGAGCGCGATCTGCTCCGCATTCGAATACCTCTTGTCGCGGCATCCCGAAGTGTTCGTGATCGGCCAAGGGTTGTGGAGCCCTTGGTATGTCGGCAACTCCATGACCGATCTCGACAAGGTGTTCGGGACTGAGCGCATCATAGATACTCCGGTCTCGGAGCTCGCATGCACCGGTGCCGCGGTGGGCGCGTCGCTTTTCGGCTACCGCCCCATCGTCGTCCACCCGCGCATGGATTTCATGCTCTATGGCGTGGATGCGATAGTGAATCAAGCCGCGAAGTGGTCTCACATGGTCGGTGGACAGGCGCACCCTGCGGTGACGATCCGCAGCATCATCAACCGCGGTGGGGAGCAGGGTGCGCAGCATTCACAGGCGTTGCATGCCTGGTTCGCGCACATTCCCGGGCTGCGGGTCGTGATGCCCGCGACGCCCCGTGACGCGCGCGACCTGCTGATCGCAGCCGTGCTTTGCGACGATCCGGTCGTTTATATCGATGACAGATGGCTTTATCACCTTGAAGAGGAGCTGCCGCCCATATCCAAGCCCGATCTTCTCCGTGAAGGCCCGCTCGTTACTCGGCCTGGACGTGACGTAACGCTCGTGGGCAGCGGTTATACCGCTTATCAGTGCCTTCAGGCGGCGCGGGATTTGGAATCCCGAGGCATTTCCGCAGAGGTCGTCGATCTTCGCGTCATCAATCCGCTCGATTCGCGGCCGATCGCCGACTCGGTCGCGCGCACCGGCCGGTTGTGCGTCGTGGACGGTGGCTGGCGCAACTGCGGGCTGGCGGGCGAGATCATCGCGCGCGTGACCGAGTCCCTGGAGCCGGCTGCATTCAAGGCGCGCCCCGCGCGCCTGACGCTTCCCGACGCGCCCGCCCCGACCAGCCGCGCGCTGGAAAGCGATTACTACGTGAAGACCGACGACATCGTCGCGGCGGCTGTAAGGCTGACGGCCGAAATGGGCGTCCTAGTAGAATGAGGCGGGTATTCGACGTCCTTCTGGCGGCTGTTGGCTTGGTGATCTTAAGTCCGGTCCTGTTGCCGGCAATGTTGTTCGTCTGGCTGCAGGATTTCCATTCCCCCTTTTATCTCGCGCCGCGAGTCGGCCGCAACGGCAAGCCGTTTCGGATGGTCAAGTTGCGCTCGATGGTAGCCAACGCCGACCGCACTGGAGTCGACTCCACCTCCGCGCAGGATCCCAGAATCACGCCGGTCGGCCGGTTCATCCGGCGTTATAAGCTCGATGAGGTGATGCAACTCTGTAACGTTCTGACCGGCGACATGCTGCTGGTCGGCCCGCGGCCCAACGTGAAACGCGAGACCGACCTCTACACCGAGGTCGAGCGGGAATTACTCAGCGCCGAGCCCGGGGTCACGGACTTTGCATCGATTGTGTTTGCGGACGAGGGTGAAATCCTGAAGGACGCACCCGACCCGGACATCGCCTACAACCAGGTAATCCGTCCGTGGAAGAGCCGCCTCGGTCTGTTCTACATCGAGCGCAGGTCCCCGGCCCTCGACATCAGGCTCTTGTGCCTCACGGCCCTTGCGATCGTCGATCGCGAAAGGGCGCTGCGAGGAGTCGCGCAGCTGCTGCAACAGCTAGGCGCCGACCCCGCCCTCTGCCGCATCGCCTTGCGCCAGGACCGGCTCATGCCTGTTCCTCCACCGGGCTCGACAGAGGTCGTGACCACGCGGCAGGCAACTTCATCGTAACCCGATGATCGCCGCGCAGAAACCGGGCATGCGCGGCGGGCGCGTTGCCCGCAACACCCTTTGGAATCTGATCGGGTCTCTGCTGCCCATTCCTGCCGCGCTCGCATGCATTCCGATTCTCGCGTCGGCTCTGGGGCTCGAGCGTTTCGGCACGCTGGGTATCGCGTGGATGGTTCTCGGCTATTTCGGCCTGTTCGATTTCGGCCTGAGCCAGAGTACCGCGCGCTTCGCGGCCGCCGCAGCCGAGCGCACGCAGCAGGACGGCCTGCGCCCGCTCCTGATCAACTCGCTGTTGCTGCATGCAATGCTGGGGCTGGCGGGCGGGTTGGCGCTGGCTGCGCTCGCCCCCTGGCTGGCGAAGGATGTGTTGAAGGTGCCAGCTACGCTATCCGCCGAAACCGAAGCCGTATTCTACTGGCTGGCAGCCTCGGTACCGGTCATCGTCGTGACCGGCGCATTCCGCGGCGCGCTGGAAGGTCTGCAGCGCTTCGATCTGGTCAACTTGATCCGGGTGCCGGCCGCCATCGTGAACTACGTCGGGCCGGTGCTCGCCCTGCCGTTCGGCAAAGACCTGCCGCTCGTGGTCGCCGTTATCGTCGTCGCGCGGTTGTTCGTTCTGATCGCCTATGGCGCCGCCTGCCTGGCGGTCGTTCCGCGAGCACCCGCCCACCTGGACGGCGCTATCATGAAGCGCCTCGCGGCGTTCGGCGGCTGGCTCACCGTGTCCAACCTGCTCAACCCGCTTCTGATTTCGACAGATCGCTTCGTCATCGCGTCGACGGTGTCGGTGGCGGCCGTTGCGCTGTACGCCACACCCTATGAGGTGGTGACCAAGGGCTGGATCCTGTCCGCAAGCCTGATGGGCGCGCTGTTTCCCGCTCTGGTGGCGCTCGCCGAGCGTGGGTCCGGGTCGTTGCGCGCCACCTGCCGCGCCGCCGAGGTATACCTGGCCGCGCTTGCCGCTCCGGCCATTGCGTTGCTGCTCGGCTGCGCCGACTGGCTCCTCTACGCATGGCTGGGACCGGAGTTCCGCGACGGTTCGACGGAGGCGGCACGCCTGCTGGCGATAGGGATCTTCGCCAACATCATCGCCCAGGTCCCGTTGACGGCGCTGCATGCGATCGGGAGGGCCGACGTGACAGCGAAGATCCTCGCGGCGGAGTTTCCCATCTACGTTGCCGCGACGTGGTATTTCGCCGGTCGGTTCGGAATCGATGGCGTCGCCGCCGTCTGGGCTGCGAGGGCTGGAGTGGATGCGGCGCTGCTGTTTGCGGCGGCAAACGCGGTGTTGCCGCGCAGAGAGCAAAGTGGAATGAGCATAGGCAGGACCGTCGCGAACATAGCCACACTCTGCTTCTTTCTCGGCGCGTTCTGGCTTGCAGCGTTTCAGTGGCGGG
>DATFWO010000374.1:0-24982 GCA_035259205.1 Burkholderiales bacterium
TTTCAATTCGCGGGCCACTACTCGCGGGACTGCGGCGAGCGGGTACGCAACTTCAGCGTGCTGAGCCACCAGCAATACGTGCTCGCCCTGTTCACCCAGCTGTGGCGAGAGCTCGGCGGCGTGTTTGCCGGGGGCGTGCGCCAAGGCACGGGAACGCGCGAAGCCAAGCTCATTGCCAGCCTGCAGTCCCCGGCCCTTGCCGAGATCGTGCGCGATATCAACAAGTACAGCAACAACGTGATGGCGCGGCAGTTGTTCCTGACCCTGGGAGCCGCCGGAGCCGGCCCTCCCGCAACCGCCGACAAAGCCAACCGCGCGCTACGTCAATGGCTGGCGGGGAAGAAGCTGGACTTTCCCGAGCTCGTGCTGGAAAACGGCTCGGGACTCTCGCGCGTCGAGCGCATCAGCGCGCAAAATCTCGCCCTGGTGCTGCTCGCCGCCTACAGGAGCGCCTCGATGCCAGAGTTGATGGCATCGCTGCCGCTCGCGGCCGTCGACGGGACGATGAGAAAGCGCCTCGGCGGCGCAGAGGTGGCGGGCCAGGCCCACCTGAAGACTGGAACGCTCACGGGCGTGCGGGCGATCGGCGGCTATGTGCTGGACAACCGCGGCCGGCGGGTGGTGGTGGTGATGATTGTGAATCATCCCGGTGCGGAGAAAAGTCAGCCGGTCCAGGACGCTCTGCTCAAGTGGGTCTACGGGCGAGGGGTAGAGTGAAGGTCGCTTTCCCGGACTCAAGCCCTTGTTGTGTGAACGCAACACTATGTCCGGAATAACAATTTGTATATTGATTTTCCTGATGCCGCTTTTGCACAATCCCGCGACGCATTAAAAAGGAGGCATCCAATATGGCGTTCAGGAAAATTGCAGTTGCGGCACTCGCCGCCGGAAGCCTGGTCGCGGTTCCCGCCTACGCCCAGCAGATGAAGGAGTCCGGCTGGTATGTCGGGGGTGGCCTGGGTCAGAGCAGAGCGGACATCGACGAGGCCGGCATCAACTTCGCGTTCACCAGCATTGGCGGCATTACCTCGGCGGCGACGACATCGGACAAATCCGATTTCGGCTGGAAGCTTTTCGGGGGCTATCAGATCAACCGGAACTTCGCAGTCGAAGGGGGCTATGCAAGCCTCGGCAAGTTCGGCACCGTGACGAGAACCACTCCACCCGGAACGTTCAGCGGAGAAATCAAGGTCGAGAACAACTGGTTTGGGGACGTGCTCGGCATTGTGCCGCTGGGAAACAACTTTTCGGCGTTCGGTCGCGTGGGCCTGGTCTATTCCGAGACCAAGGTCAACCTGACCGGCGTCGGCCCCGGCGGCACCGCGGGCATCGGCTCCAAGGACAACGACTGGAACTGGAAAGCGGGCCTGGGCGTCGGCTATGAGTTCACCAATCAACTCGGGCTGCGCGGCGAATGGGAACGCTATCGCGTGTCCGACGGCCTCGGCGGCCACGGCGACGTAGACCTGTTCTCGGCGAGCCTGCGCTACAAGTTTTTCTGATAGCCGTTCAAACTCGGAAAAGCCCGGCTGCGTGCCGGGCTTTTTTATCCCGTACTGCCGTACATCGGTTTCCGGTCATTGAGGTAGAGCCACCCTTTTACCACCCGGTAGATGAGCCAAACGTAGTTCGCCGCGAGGATCAGGAAGCCGACGCCGATCACCAGGAGCAGAGCGCCGACAACGCCCCAGAGCAAGCCAAACCAGAAGGTGCGAATCTGCCAGCGAAAGTGGCTTTCGACCCAGGTTCCGCGCGCTTCATCCTGCTTCACGTAGTCGACCATGACGGCAGCTATCCATGTGATGCCGATAAAAAACCCGACTGCCTCCAGGACGTACACGAGGGTTGCCGTGCCTTTGGCCGTGGTTTCGTCCGGGCCGCCTACTCGCACTACCGGTTCCTGTCCCATGCTCGTCTCCTCGTTGGTCGCCGTCACAAGCCCAGCTCGCGCCATAACGCGTCCACGCGCTGCTTCACCTCTTCGCTCATTGCGATCGGCGTGCCCCAGCGGCGGTCGGTCTCTCCGGGCCACTTGTTGGTCGCGTCTATCCCCAGCTTGGAGCCCAGTCCCGGCGCCGGGCTCGCAAAATCGAGATAGTCTATAGGCGTGTGTTCGGTGATCAGCACGTCGCGCTGTGGGTCCACGCGCGTGACGAGCGCCCAGATCACCTCCTTCCAGTCCCTGATGGCAACGTCGTCATCGGTGACGATGATGAACTTGGTGTACATGAACTGGCGCAGAAAACTCCAGACACCGAACATCACCCGCTTGGCGTGGCCCAGGTACTGCTTCTTCATGCTCACCACGGCAAGGCGATAAGAGCAGCCTTCCGGCGGGAGGTAGAAATCGATGATCTCCGGAAATTGGCGCGTGAGCAGAGGAACGAACACCTCATTCAACGCCACGCCCAGCACCGCCGGCTCATCCGGCGGCTTGCCGGTGTAGGTCGAGTGGTAGATCGGATCGCGGCGGCTCGTGATCCGCGCTACCGTGAAAACCGGGAAGCGCTCCGCTTCGTTGTAGTAGCCGGTGTGATCGCCGAACGGACCTTCGAGCGCGGTCTCTCCCGGCTCGATATGACCTTCGAGCACGATCTCCGCGCTGGCCGGGACCTGCAAGGCGTGGGTCAGGCATTGCGCGACCTCGGTCCGTGCCCCGCGCAGCAGGCCGGCAAACTGGTATTCCGACAGAGTATCCGGCACCGGCGTAACTGCGCCGAGCATCGTGGCGGGATCGGCGCCCAGGGCCACGGCCACTGGAAACGGCTCGCGCGGATGAGCCAGGCCATGGTCGCGATAGTCGAGTGCACCGCCGCGATGGGCGAGCCAGCGCATGATGACCTTGTTCCTCGCTATCACCTGCTGTCGATAAATGCCGAGATTCTGGCGGCGCTGGTTCGGTCCCTGTGTAACCGTCAGCCCCCAGGTGATGAGCGGCGCCGCATCGCCAGGCCAGCAGGTCTGTATGGGCAGCCGCCCCAGATCGACCTCCACGCCCTCCCACACCGCTTGCTGGCACGGCGGGCTCGCGACTTTCCTGGGCGCCATCGCCAGCACCTGTTTCAAGAGCGGCAGCTTGTCCCAGGCGTCCTTCCAGCCGCGCGGCGGCTCCGGCTCCTTGAGATAAGCGAGAAGCTTCCCGATCTCGCGCAGCGCGGCGGACGGCTGCGCGGCGTCGACGCCCATCGCAAGCGCGACCCGCCGGACGGTGCCGAACAGGTTGCCCAGCACGGGGATGGCGTGACCGCGGGGCTTCTCGAACAGCAGGGCAGGGCCCTCGGCCTTGAGCGCGCGATCGCAGATTTCGGTCATTTCGAGCCGCGGGTCGACCTCGGCCGTGATCCGCTTCAGCTCGCCGCGCGTCTCGAGCCGCGCCAGAAAATCACGCAGGTCCTGATAGTTCATGCCGCGGCGTCACGCCCGTTACGATTTGAACCGGATGCGGAAATAGAGATCGAGCGCGAGCCCCACGAAGATCGCGAAGCCCACCCAATTGTTATTGCGGAAGGCCTTGAAGCACCCCTCGCGCGTACGGCCCTCGATCAGCTGGTACTGGTAGATCACGAGGACCGCTGCGACGGCAAGGCCGGCATAGTAGAGGACACCGAGAAATTGCCAGAGACCGATCACCGCCATGATCGTAAGAAACAGGCTCTGGGCGACCATGACGCCGGTGACGTCGTGGTGCCCGAGCAGAATCGCGGAGGATTTCAGTCCGAGCTTCACGTCATCGTCGCGATCGACCATCGCATATTCGGTGTCGTAGGCAATCGCCCAGAATATGTTGCCGAGGAGCAGCACCCACGTGACGGGGACGAGCTTGCCGTATTGCGCCGCGTAGGCCATGGGGATCGCAAAACCGAAAGCAAGGCCGAGCCACGCCTGCGGAAAAACGAAGGACCGCTTCAGGAACGGATAGATCACCATGATCGCAAGCGCGACGAAGGAGAGCAGAATGGTAAGCCGGTTCAAATTCATGACGAGCGAAAACGCGAGCAACAGCAGGATGCCGGCGACTGTCCAGGCCTCGGCCGGCTTGACTATGCCCGCGGCCAGCGGCCGGTCGCGCGTGCGCTCGACGTGAGGGTCGAATTTGCGGTCGGCCAGATCGTTGATGATGCACCCTGCAGAGCGCGTGAGCAGCACGCCGACGATGAAGATCGCCAGGATCTCGGGGTCCGGGATGCCGTACTTCGCGAGCCACAGCCCCCACATGGCCGGCCATAGAAGCAGCAGGGCGCCGATCGGCTGGTGCAGCCGCATGAGCCGTTCGTACGCGTCGAGATGCTCCTTGAGTGTCACCCCTGCTCTCCCCGGTACGCCGGTCAGCAGTATAGGCGATTTGCCTGTCACTTCACCAAGAGGCCCAGATAGAGCATCGCAGATACTGCGTCCAGGCAGCTACGCACGTTCATTTTGCTAGAGGAGCCTAGTGGAACGCCGCTCTAAGCTTTCAGGAAGTCGGGCCGCGCGCCGAGCCAGCGCGCGAGATGGCGCTGCGCCGCTTCCGGCTCCTCCCGCAGCAGCGATACTGCGGTTGCGCGCGCCGCTTCGAGCAGCTCGACATCGGCGTCGAGATCGGCGAACCTGAGGAGCGGTAGGCCGCTCTGGCGCGCGCCGAGCAGCTCGCCAGGCCCGCGCAGCTTCAGGTCGTGGCGCGCAATCTCGAAGCCGTCGTGGTTCTCGTAGATGGTCTTGAGCCGCTCGCGCGCCGCGCCGGTCAGCGGTTGCGCATAGAGCAGAATACACGTGGCGGCCGCAACGCCGCGGCCGACGCGCCCGCGCAACTGATGCAGCTGGGCGAGCCCCATGCGCTCGGCGTGCTCGATCACCATCAAGGTGGCGTTCGGCACGTCCACGCCTACTTCGATCACCGTGGTTGCGACGAGGAGCTGCATCGCACCGCGCGCGAACTCATCCATCACTTGCGCCTTCTCCTCGCCTTTCAGCCGGCCGTGGATGAGACCGACCCTCAATTCAGGAAAGGTTTCGGCAAGCCGTGCGTAGGTTTCCAGCGCCGTCTTCAACTGCAATCTCTCCGATTCCTCGATCAGCGGGCATACCCAGTACGCCTGGCTGCCGGCCATGCATGCGTCGCGCACGCGCTGGACTACCTCGGCGCGGCGCGCCTCCATCACCAGTTTGGTCATCACCGCCGTGCGCCCCGGCGGCAGCGCATCGATGACCGAGACGTCGAGGTCGGCGTAGTAGCTCATCGCCATCGTGCGCGGTATCGGCGTCGCGCTCATCATGAGTTGATGGGGGGCCGCGACCGCGCCGGGGCGTGCGCCCTTCGTGCGCAGGGCCAGCCGCTGGTGCACCCCGAAGCGCTGTTGCTCGTCGACGATGGCCAGCGCGAGATTCGCGAATTCCACCTCCTCCTGGATGAGTGCGTGGGTGCCGATCGCGATCATCGCCTTGCCTTGCGCAAGGAGCGCGAGGGCGGAGCGTTTTTCCTTTCGTCCAAGGCTGCCCGAAAGCCATGCCACGCCGATGCCGAGAGGATCCAGCCATCGGGCGAATTGGTGGTAGTGCTGCTCCGCGAGTATCTCGGTTGGCGCGAGGATCGCGACCTGATGGCCGTTCTCGACGCACTGCAGCGCGGCGAGCGCCGCAACGACGGTCTTGCCGCTGCCGACGTCGCCCTGGAGCAGGCGCTGCATCGGATGCGGCCGCGCCAGATCGCGTTCCAGCTCCCGCCACGCCCGCCGTTGCGCGTGCGTGAGCTGGAAAGGCAGCGCCGCCAGCAGCGCGCGCGTCAACTTCCGGCGCGGCTGAAGGGCCTGCGCCCGGATACTCTGCCGGCGTTGATGATGAGCACGCATGGAAAGCTGCTGCGCGAGCAACTCGTCGAATTTCACCTTGCGCCAGGCTGGATGTCGCCGTTCCTGCAGCTCCCCCTGCGCAACGGCGGCGGGAGGATTGTGCAGCAGCCGTACCGCATCACGGAACGCGGGCAAGCCCAGTCCGCGGGAAATGGTATCCGGCAGCGTGTCGCCAAGATCGCTTTCGTCCAGCGCGCGGGCGATCAGCCGTCGCAATACATCCTGGCCGAGCCCGGCTGTCGTCGGATAGACCGGGGTCAGCGCACGTGCCACGGGCATCGCGCCGTGCACGATGCGATATCGGGGGTGGACCATCTCGGGGCCCAGATAGCCGTCGCGAATCTCGCCGAACGCGCGCACGCGGGCGCCGGGGCAGAGCTGTTTCACCTGGCTCGGATAGAAATGGAGGAAGCGCAACGAGAGCACGCCGCCGCCGTCCTCGATGTAGCACACAAGCTGGCGCCTGGGGCGGTACTTGATGGCGGATTCCACCACGCTGCCTTCGACCAGCACTGGCGCGCCCGCTGGCGCCGCGTTGATCGGGTAGAGCTTCGTCTCGTCGTCGTAGCGCAGCGGCAGATGCAGCACCAGGTCGAACTGCGACCTGATTCCGAGTTTGCCGAGCTGGGCGAGGGTGGCGTTGCTCAGTCCTGCCAGCGACGAGTGCGGCTTGACGGGTGACGGGTCAGGGCGAGGCGGTACCTTGCTGAGGGCCATCACTCGCCACTCGCGGCTCGCAGGCGTCACCCGTCACTCAAGTGCATTATGGCGTCCACCTCAACCAGCGCGCCGCGCGGCAGGCTCGACACGCCCACCGTGGCGCGAGCCGGATAGGGCTCGGCGAAGTACGTTGCCATGATCTCGTTGAAGCGCGCGAAGTTATTGAGATCGGTGAGGTATACGGTGAGCTTCACCACGTCGCCAAATCCGCCGCCGGCCGCCGTTGCGACCGCTCGCAGGTTTTCGAACACGCGGTGCACCTGCGGGCCGATGCCGTCCACGACCTCCATGCTCGCCGGATCGAGCCCGATCTGTCCGGCGAGGTATACCGCGCCGCCGCAGCGCACGGCCTGCGAGTAAGGTCCGATCGCCTTGGGCGCACCTGCAGTATGTATGCTGCGCTTGGACATGCGATTTCCTCCGGTGTCTTTTGTCGGTATGATGAAACGCCAACGACAAGATTTCAATCTTGATCAGCATTCAGCCATCGGGCTTCAGCGGTCGGCAGGAACCCGCGAGCGGTCTCTGATGTCGCGAGCCGCCGGCTTGGGGCGCTGAACGCCAATGTCATCCGCGTCTATCCGCGAGCATCTCGCGGCTCATCCGGGCCCTGGATCCTGACTCCGATCTTCTCCAGCGTATGACGTTCCTGGGCAAGCTGCACGAGATTCTGATCGGCAAGCCGCGCGACCCGCTCGATCCGCAAACTCGCGGCAGCATCGCGCTGATTGCGTTCTTCGCGTGGATCGGCCTCGGCGCCGACGGGCTGTCGTCGTCCTGCTATGGTCCCGAGGAGGCCTATCTCGCCCTGGGGACTCACACCCATTTCGCCCTGTATCTCGCCATCGCCATTGCGGTGACGGTCTTCATCATCTCGCTCGCTTACAACCAGGTGATCGAGTTGTTCCCCAACGGCGGCGGCGGCTACAAGGTCGCGACCCGGCTCATCGGACCACGCGCCGGTCTGGTTTCCGGAGCGGCGCTGATAGTAGATTACGTGCTGACCATCGCCATTTCCGTCGCCAGCGGGGCCGACGCGCTGTTCAGCCTGATGCCCCTGAGCACCCACGACTGGAAAATTCCCTTTGGCGTGGCCCTTACGATCCTGCTGGTGGTGCTCAACCTGCGCGGGATGAAGGAAGCGATCAAGGTGCTGCTGCCGATCTTCCTCGCCTTCGTCGTCATACACGTTTTCCTGATCAGTTATGGAGTCTACGCGCACGCCGAGCGGCTGCCGCGATTCGTGCCCGAAACCTTGGGCGAGACCACCGAGCTCGCGCGCCACACCGGATGGCTCACCGTGGTCGGCATCATGATGCTCGCCTACTCGCAAGGCGGCGGCACCTATACGGGCCTGGAAGCCGTGTCGAACAACGTCAACACGCTTGCCGAGCCGCGGGTCAAGACCGGTAAATGGACGATGTTCTACATGGCGACCTCGCTGGCGTTTACGGCCGGCGGCATCATGCTGCTCTATCTCCTGTGGGAGGTGGCGCAAAGTCCGGGGCAGACGCTGAACGCGGTCCTGTTCGGCGCCATCATCGAGCACCTCGACCTCGGCGGCCCCTACGCCAGCCATGGCGTGCTGCTCGCGGTGCTGATATCCGAGGCCGCGCTGCTGTTCGTCGCCGCCAACACCGGCTTCCTGGGCGGGCCGGCGGTGCTCTCCAACATGGCGGCGGACTCGTGGGTGCCGCGGCATTTCCGCGAGCTGTCGAGCCGGCTCGTGACCGACAACGGGATCGTGCTGATGGGCGCGGCGGCGCTCGCGGTGCTGGTGTGGAGCCAGGGCAACGTATCGCTGCTCGTCGTGCTCTACTCGATCAATGTCTTCCTCACCTTCTCTATCTCGCTGGCGGGCCTGGCGATCCACTGGTGGGCGCGGCGGCGCGACGACCCGAAGTGGCGGCGGCGTCTGGTGCTCTCTCTGACCGGGCTCGCCGTGACGGGCAGCATCCTGACGGTGCTCGCCGTGCGGAAATTTGCCGAGGGCGGCTGGGTGACCATCCTCATCACCGGCATGGTGATAGCCGTCTGCTTTGCGATCCGTCGCCACTATGATGCGACGCGTGCGGTGTTGCACAAGACCGACGCGCTGTTCGACGTCAAGGTCCCCATGGACGATACCCGTCCCACCCCTCGGATCGACCCCTCCGCGCCGACCGCGGCGCTGTTCGTCGGAAAGCACCGCGGCGTGGGCGTTCATACCCTGTTGTGGGTGCAGCGGATGTTTCCCAGTCACTACAAGAACTTCGTGTTCCTGAGCGTCGGCGAAGTGGACGCCCAGAGCTACGGCGGCGAGGGAACGCTGCGCACGTTGCGTTACGCGATAGAGAACTCGCTGCGCTTTTTCGTGCGCTACTGCCATACGCATGGCATCGCCGCCGAATACTATGTCGGGTACGGGACCGAGCCCGTAGAGGAATTCATCAAGCTCGCCGACCAGGTGTCGGCGAAGTACCCGAACGCCGTGTTCTTCGCCTCCAAGCTCATATTTCCACGCACCACGTTTCTAACGCGCTGGCTGCATAACCGCACGCCGCAGGACCTGCAGGAACGCCTGCACGTCAAGGGACGGCAGATGGTGTTGCTGCCGATGCGTGTCGAGTGACGCGAGGGATGAGAGATGAAGGAAGGACGCTAGGGCATGTTATCGGCGTTTATCGGCTGTCCAATTTGCCTTCGTTTTCTTGGCGGCCTTGACGTTTTGGCGGCTCAATTGTTTGATGCTCAGCCGCTCGGCAAGTCGAGGACGTACTTCGCGATCACGTTGCGCTGGATCTCGCTCGAGCCGCCGTAGATCGTCGCGGGCCGGGCGTAGTAGAAGGGGCTCAGGAAATCGGTTTCTACGCCGCCGATTTCGCGCACGCCGGTCATCACGCCTTCTTCCGCGCCGATCTCAACGAGAAGCTCGGTCAGGCGCTGCCAGGTTTCCATGGTCCAGATCTTGAGCATGGAAACGTCGTGCCCGAGGGGCTCGCCGCGCTTCACCTGTTCCACGAAGCGGCCGTAGAGCGTCGCGCCGTCCTCGATGTCGAGCTTGAGGGCCGTGAAGCGATCGGCGAAGCCTGGATCCTCGAACAGACCCTTGGCGCGAGCAACGGACTCCAGGCGGCGCAGCGCGTATTGCGGCCGGCGCGGGCTGCCGATGCCTAGCCGCTCGTAGCCGAGCAGCGCCTTCGCCACCGTCCAGCCGTCGTTCAACTCGCCGACCAGAGCATCGCGCGGTATCCGGACCTTGTCGTAGAACACTTCGCAGAACTCCTCGTGGCCCGCCAGATTGCGGATGGGACGTATCGTGATTCCCGGCGTCTTCAGGCCGACCAGCAGGAAGCTGATGCCCCGCTGCTTCTTCGCCTGTTTGTCGGTGCGCACCAATAAGTAGCAATGGGTGGCATCGTCGGCGAGGGAGGTCCAGATTTTCTGGCCGTTCACGACGAAATAATCGCCTTCGATCACCGCGCTCGTCTGCAGGCTGGCAAGATCCGAGCCGGCGTTGGGCTCGGAGTAGCCCTGACACCAGATGTATTCTCCCGACAGGGTGCGCGGCAGATAGTGGTCCTTTTGAGCCTGCGTGCCGAAGCGCATGATGAGCGGCCCCACCTGGGTGATGCCCTGATCCGGGGGGCGGGTACAGCCGTGCCGCTCGAGCTCCTCGAGGTAAATCACCATCTTCCCGGCATCGAGCGCCATGCCGCCCCATTCGCGCGGCCAGTTCGGGGCGATCCAGCCTTTTTCGTAGAGCTTGCGCCACCAGTCCTTGACCTCTGGCCAGCGCGCGCGCTGCAGGATATAGCGCAGGTGCGGCGGATATTCCCGCTCGAAGAATCCGCGAATCTCCCGGCGGAAGTCCTCGTCGCCCATCGCGTTGTAGTCGGTCATGGCTTGCTCCGTGATCGGTGCATCAAGGACAGAGAATCCATTGCTCTCAGCCCAAGGTCAGCCGCGCGTAACGGCGGCGGTGCCAGCTCGCACCGCCCAACCAGGCCGCCAGGGTGAGCGCGCGCTTGAGATAGAGCCCTGCATCGTATTCGTCGGTGAAGCCGATGGCGCCGTGAAGCTGGATCGCCTCACGCGTGATCTTGAGCGCCGCATCCGCGCAGCGCGCTTTCAGCCGGCTCGCAAGCGCAGCGCGGCGACCCGGATCGGGGCGCCGGTCGAGCGCGCCGAGCGTTTCATCCAGCACGGCGCTCGCCAGCTCCCTGTGGATATGCAGGTCCACCGCGCGGTGCTGCAGCGCTTGAAAGCTTCCGATCGGTTTTCCGAACTGCACGCGTGTGCGCAGATACTCGAGGCTCATCTCAAGGGCACGGTCCATCACACCCAGAAGCTCGGCTCCGGCGATCGCGGCGCCATGGTCGAGCGCGAGCGCGAGGGCCGCGGAAGCCGGGGCGCCGGCAGTCACCACTCTCGATTTTGGGACCAGCGCGTCGTTCAGTGTGAGCGTGCCGAACGAGCGTCCGTCGGCAAGCGGCTCGAGAGCCACCGTGGCGCCGGCAGTCGCACGCGGCACCCATAGCAGCGCGAGCTCGTTTTCGATTCCGGCGGAGACGAGAAACGCGTCGGCCTGCGCGGACCCGCTGACGAACCGCTTGGTGCCGCTCAATTTGTAGCCGCCTTCGAACGGCGCGGCCCGGCAATGTATAGCGGCCGGATCGAACACGCCCGCGTTCTCCTGCCACGCGAGCGCGACGAGCGTGTCGCCGGCGACCAGCTTCGGCAACTCGACTGTCTTCAGCTCGCCATTCTCGCCTTCCACGAGAACGCTCGCCGCCAGAACCGCGCAGGCGGTGAGCGGCTCGGGAGCCAGCGCGCGTGCAAGACCTCGCGCAACGATCGCCATCTCCGCCAGCCCCAGCCCGAGGCCTCCGTAGCGCTCGGGCACCAGTATTCCGAGCCAGCCGAGGTCCGCCATCTGCTTCCAGATCGCGGGGTCGTGCTCGCGCGGGTCGTCGCGCAGCTTGCGCACGCGCGCGAGATCGGGGCCGCGCCCGATGAAACCGCTTACGCTGTCAGCGAGCATCCGGCGCTGCTCGGCCGTTGCTTCACTTTGCGCTGATGCCACCACTGCCAAGGGATTCATTTGAGCATATGCTGTCCTAACCACCAGGCGACCACCGCGATAAACGCGGTGCACGGTATGGTCAACACCCAGGCCAGCATGACGTCCTGCTATTGAGAGTTCGCGCTATTCTGCCAGACGGAGGCCGTCGGTATCCGGAATCCCTCTACGGGGGATGACGCAGCAATCGGGAGAGGTCGGCCCTGATCCCATCCGGCGTCCCGAACACTCCAAATTGAGACGGCCGCTCGATGCAGCGGCCGTTTTCAATCTGGTGGAGACGAGGAGGATCGAACTCCCGACCTTCGCATTGCGAACGCGACGCTCTCCCAGCTGAGCTACGTCCCCATTTCCTTGAAGCGAGGGCGGAATTCTACAATGGCCGGGCGCAGAGCGACAACGTGCGGCGGCGCCTGCGACGAGCGGCAGGCGGTGGCTCATCGGGCCTGCACGTTTCACGAACGCCTATTTCCGAATTACCATGTCGTTTATGGAAATCAAACCCCCTTACGGGTATCAGGAAATCGTCCCGCTCACGAAGCAGCATCGCGTGGTGCTGCCGGAGGGAGGCAAGCTGCCGCTTGTATTCCGCAGCCTGGCCGCGCTGCCGCTTTCGTTCACCGAGTTTGCCGTGGCTTGCCGTGACTACCCGATCGCGTTCCTGAGCGCCGCCGATGGAGGCGGCTTTATACCGATGGTAGTGCTGGGACTCGAAAACCAGCAGAACCTGTTCGTGACGAGCGACGGCTCGTGGGAAAACGGCGCGTACATTCCGGCCTACGTGCGGCGCTATCCGTTCTGCATGACGAAAGTGACCGTGGACGGACGCGAGCAGGCCGAGCGGGTGGCCTGCGTTGAGAAGCGGGCAATCAACGACAAGGGCGACGCGCTCTTCGATCAGCAGGGCGAGCCGCTCGCCGGGTGGCAAGCCCGTCAGAAGCTGCTGTTCGAGTATGAAGCGGACTTGCTGCGTAGCGAGGATATGTGCAGAGCGATCGGCGCGCTGCAACTGTTCGATCCTTTTACCATGCAGGCGGTGCCCAGCGAGGGCGAGCCGCTCGCGATGACCGGGATGCACCGCATCGCCGAGCAGAAGCTCGCCGAGCTCGCCCCGGAGCAAATCAAGGAGCTGGTCCAGAAGGGGATACTCTCGCGCATCTACGCCCACCTGATCTCGCTGAACAACTTCGGGCGACTGCTCGAACGGCGCGCGGCGGGCGCGAAGGCCCAGAAGAAGCCGAATTGACAGTCCGCTGTTGTTGACCGGCGTTCAACTCGCTTCGCGCGCGACCGAGCGATAAGCCCACATCATCATCGCAATTCCCGCGAGTACCATCGGCGCGGACAGCCACTGCCCCATGGACATGCCCAGCGCCAGCAAGCCGAGATAGGAATCGGGCTCGCGCGTGAACTCCACCGCGAAGCGAAAAAATCCGTATCCGATCAGGAACGCCGCCGATACCGCGCCCCGCGGACGCGGCCGGGCCGAGAACCACCACAGGATTACGAATAGAGCGACGCCTTCCAGCGCGAACTCATAGAGCTGCGAAGGATGCCGCGGCACGCTGTCGACGTTGGGGAAAATCATCGCCCAGGGCACGGTGGCGGGACGGCCCCACAGCTCCGCGTTGATGAAATTGCCGAGCCGCCCGGCGCCTAGCCCGAGTGGCACCAGCGGCGCGATGAAGTCGGTGATAGCGAGCCAGTCCTGGCGCCGGCTGCGCGCGAACCACGCCATCGCGAGCACCACGCCGAGAAAGCCGCCGTGGAACGACATGCCGCCTTCCCACACGTAGAAAATCTTCCACGGCGCCACGGCGTAATCGGCGAATTTGTAGAACAGGATATAGCCGAGCCGGCCGCCGAGTATGGTGCCCAGTATGCCGTAGAACAACGCGTCGTCCAGGTCCTTTTCGCTCCACACTCCGCCCGGCCGCCTCTTGATGCGGTAGCGGCCGAGCGCCCAGATGAATGCGAATCCGATGAGATAGGTGAGCCCGTACCAGCGCACGGCGAGCGGGCCGAGATGGATCGCGACGGGATCGATTTGCGGATGAACGAGCATTAGGAATGGGCCGGACCGGGATCCGGCATATTCCTAAGGACTGCACACCCCAACTGAATCAGCGACTTCCCCTGAGCGAGATGACGCATTGATTATACGTTTGGTTCCCGGCGGTTCCCCAGCCGATGGAAGCGACCGGCTCCGTTTGCGATGGGGCCTGGCGGAGCGCTGCAACCGGCGTGAACTACGAGCCTGACACACATCTCTATCTTTTACCGGGGCGAGCACCCGCATCGGGAAAGCGGGTAAGCTGGTCCATCGGCATTGAACGACGACATGAATCATCTCGCGCACGAAACCAGCCCCTATCTGCTGCAGCACGCCGATAACCCCGTCGAGTGGTACGCATGGGGCGAGGAAGCGCTGAAGCTCGCGCGCAGCCAGGACAAGCCGATCCTGCTTTCGATCGGCTATTCCGCCTGTCACTGGTGTCACGTAATGGCGCACGAATCGTTCGAGGACCCCGAAGTGGCCGCTGAGATGAACCGTCATTTCATCAACATCAAGGTCGATCGCGAGGAGCGGCCGGATCTCGACCAGATATATCAGCTGTCTCACGCGATGCTCACTCAACGCGGCGGCGGCTGGCCGCTCACCATGTTCCTCGCGCCGGACGGCACGCCGTTTTTCGGCGGCACCTACTTCCCGAAGCACGCGCGCTACGGCATGCCCGGCTTTCTCGAGTTGCTGCCGAAGGTCGCCGACGCATACCGCGACAAGCGCGCGGACATCGTGAAGCAGAACGCGTCGCTCTTGGAGGCGCTCAACCGTACGCTGCCCACGGCAGGCAGCGGCACCGTTCCCGAACGCGCCCCGCTCGAGGCCGCGATACGTGAGTTCGCACAAGTATTCGACGACGTCCACGGCGGCATCGGGCAGGCTCCAAAGTTTCCCCATCCGTCCGAGCTTGCCTTCTGCCTGCGGCGTCATGCGCTGGACGGCGGCGAGCTGAGCCTGGCGATCGCCAGACTGACGCTCACGAAGATGGCGGAAGGGGGCATTTATGACCACATCGGCGGCGGCTTCTCCCGCTACAGCGTCGACCAGTATTGGAGCATCCCGCACTTCGAGAAGATGCTCTACGACAACGCGGCGCTGCTCGCTCTCTACAGCGATGCGTGGCTGGTCACCGGGCAGCCTGCGTTCGAGAGCGTGGTACGGGAGACCGTGCAGTGGGTGATGCGCGAGATGCAATCCCCGGAGGGCGGCTTTTACTCGTCGCTCGACGCTGACTCCGAGCACGAGGAAGGAAAGTTCTACGTCTGGACGCCGGCCGAGGTACGCGAGGTGCTCGCGCCCGAAGAGTACGCGGCCGTCGAGCCGTATTACGGACTGGACGGCGCACCCAACTTCGAAGGAAAGCAATGGCATTTTCGGGTGATGAAGCCGCTTGCTGCTGTTGCGAAAGCCCTCGCCGTTTCGCCGGCGGAGTGCGCGGCCCGGCTGGCCTCCGCGCGCAGCAAGCTCCTCGCGGCCCGGGAACGGCGCGTGCGCCCGGGGCGGGACGAGAAGGTGCTGACGAGCTGGAACGCGATGATGGTAAAGGGCCTGGCGCGGGCCGCACGCGTTTTTGGCGAGGCCGGCTGGCTCGAATCCGCGCGCCGTGCCGTCGATTTTCTGCGCACGAATCTTTGGCGCGAGCGGCGGCTTTTCGCGACGTACAAGGATGGGGTTACGCACCTGAACGCCTACCTCGACGATCACGCGCTGCTGCTGGAAGCGCTGCTCGAGCTGCTGCAAGCCGAATTCCAGCCGCGGGATCTGACGTTCGCCCGAGACCTCGCGGAGATCCTCCTCGACCGGTTCGAAGACGGCCAGGAAGGCGGCTTTTTCTTCGTATCGCACGACCATGAGCACCTGATACACCGCGCCAAACCCGGCCAGGACAGTGCCACGCCTTCCGGCAATGGCATCGCCGCCTTCGCCTTGCAGCGGCTGGGGCACCTGGTGGGGGAACCGCGATACCTCGCCGCTGCCGAGCGCGCGGTGAAGCTCTACTACCCGGCGATGGAGCGCCAGGCGAGCGGATTCGTCAGTCTCGCCGCCGCCCTGGAGGAGTATCTCGCCCCCCTCCAGCTCGTCATCCTGCGTGGCGAGCGCTCGGGAATAATGCATTGGCAGCGCGCGCTTGCGCGGGGTTATCGCCCTGCAACCTTGATAGTAGGCATCGCCCGGGACATCGACGGCCTGCCCGCTGCGCTCGACAAGCCTGCCCCGCCGACGGAGTCCGCCAGTCCTGTCAACGCATGGGTGTGCCGCGGCGTTACTTGCTTGCCGCCAATCGCGGATCTCGGCGAGCTCGAGCGCGAGCTCGCGGATAAACAACGGGGACCACTCTAAACTGATCGGGGCCGTGCTCTGAGGTAAAATGCGCCGGCCCAATTTCGACCAAAGGGAGCAACTAATGAAAGCAATTGCAATCGTGCTTGCCGGCGCAGCCGCTGTCGCGTGCGGCTTCGAGGCGCAAGCGGCCGACGCCCAAGCCGCAGAGGCGCTCGCCAAATCGAGCGGCTGTTTCGCCTGCCATTCCGTCGACAAGAAGCTGGTGGGGCCGGCCTACAAGGAGATCGCCGCCAAGTACCGTAACGACAAGACGGCGCCTTCGAAGTTGGTACAGAAGGTGAAGGATGGCGGCAAAGGGGTCTGGGGCGACATCCCGATGGCCCCGAACGCCCATGTGAAGGACGCGGACATCAAGACTCTCGTCGATTGGATACTGGAGATGAAATAGACCAGCGGTTCGCGCATGGAGAAGCCGGCGCTTGCCGGCTTTTCTGTTGGTGCTCCAGAGCGAGCGTCTTCGGGTCCCGTTGCGGCCCGCCTGCAAATTGACAACGCACAGGCCCCTGCGGATAATGAGTTTTCCCAGCAGCAACAACCATTTATCCGGGGGGACACATGGTTCGTGAGCGGTTACTCGGCATCGGTTTGGGAGTGGCGATTGCAGCGGTGACGGCCGGATGCGGCCAGGAAGCACCCGCGCCGAAGGCCGAAGCGCCGAAACCGCCGGCCGAAATTACGGTGAAGATCGGCCAGGCTTCCCCGCTCACGGGACCGCAGGCTCATCTCGGCAAGGACAACGACAACGGCGCGCGCCTCGCTATCGAGGAAGCCAATGCCAAGGGACTGACGATCGGCGGCGCGAAGGTCAAGTTCGAGCTCGTGAGCGAGGACGACCAGGCCGATCCAAAGACGGGCACGATCGTCGCGCAAAAGCTGGTAGACAGCAAAGTTGCAGGCGTCGTCGGCCATCTCAATTCCGGCACGACGATACCCGCATCGAAAATCTACAACGACGCCGGCATTCCGCAGATTTCACCGTCGGCGACGGCGGTCGAAGTGACTGCACGCGGATACAAGACGGTTTTCCGCACGATGGCCAACGACGCGCAGCAGGGCAAGGTCCTTGGCCAATACGCATTGAAGGCGGGAGCCAAGAGGATCGCAGTCATCGATGACCGGACAGCCTACGGTCAGGGGCTCGCCGACGAATTCGAGAAAGCGGCGAAGGCCGGTGGCGCAACCATCGTAGGGCGCGAATTCACGACCGACAAGGCCACGGATTTCCGGGCCATATTGACCGGCATCAAGGGCAAGAAGCCGGATCTCGTGTTCTACGGCGGCATGGACACCCAGGCGGGGCCGATGGTGGCGCAGATGAAATCGCTGGGCATGACTGCGAAATTCCTCGGCGGCGACGGCGCGCAAAGCCAGGAATTCATCAAGCTCGCCGGGCCGGCTGCGGAAGGCGTGATTGCATCATCGCCGGGTCTGCCGCTCGACAATATGCCAGGCAGCAAGGGGTTCAAGGATAAATTCACTGCCAAATACGGGCAGATCCAGATCTATGCGCCGTATGCCTACGATGCAGCATCGACGCTGATCGACGCGATGCAGAAGGCCAATTCCGCGGAGCCTGCCAAGTACCTGCCCGAGCTCGCGAAGACGAATCGCCAGGGCGTAACCGGACCGATCACGTTCGACGAGAAGGGCGACCTCAAGAACGGGCCGATCACGCTCTACGTGGTAAAGGGCGGGAAGTGGGACACGCTGGAGACCGTCGGCGGCGGAGCTGCAGCTCCGGCCGCGGCGCCTGCCGACAAGCCCGCGGGCGCGGCGTCGGAGAAGAAATAAACGGCATGAATGATTTCGCGTGAGTTTTGCATACGGCACCTTCGGGTGCCGTTTTTGTTAAGCCGTTCGAAATGCCATTCCACCTGGCGCGCTAGCGACTCGGGATACTCGGTTGGATATTTTCGTCCAGCAACTCATCAATGGCCTCGTGCTCGGCGCCATCTATGCGCTCGTGGCACTCGGCTACACCATGGTCTACGGCATCCTGGGACTGATCAACTTCGCCCACGGCGAGGTAGTGATGGCGGGCGCGATGGTGGCGTTGTCGGTGATCCAGCTGCTCGTGGGAAGCGGCGTTGCCCTGCCCGGGCCGATGATCGTGGGGCTGGGCCTGCTGGTCGCGATACCGACTTGCATGGTGCTGGGCTACACCATAGAGCGGGTCGCCTATCGCCCGTTGCGCGGGGCGCCGCGCCTCACGCCGCTCATCACAGCGATCGGAGTCTCTATCCTCCTGCAAAACGTAGCCATGATCCTGTGGGGGCGACATTACCATTCGTTCCCACCGCTCTTGCCGGCCACGCCCTACCACGTGGCGGGCGCGACGATCAACGACCTGCAGATCTTCATCGTGTTGTTATCGGGCGCAATCATGGCCGCGCTGCTCTACCTGGTACACCGCACCCGCCTGGGCTGCGCCATGCGGGCGACCGCCCAGAATCCCGAGATAGCCGGCCTGATGGGCGTCAATATCAACACCGTGATCTCGATCACCTTCGTGATCGGCTCCGCGCTTGCGGCAGTCGCCGGGGTGATGGTCAGCGCCTACTACGGCATTGCCCACTACTTCATGGGTTTCATGCTGGGACTGAAGGCGTTCACGGCCGCGGTGCTCGGCGGCATCGGCAACTTAGCGGGCGCCATGGTCGGGGGCGTCCTGCTCGGCGTGATCGAGAGTCTGGGTGCAGGCTATATCGGCGATCTGACCGGCGGCTTCCTGGGCAGCCACTATCAGGACGTATTCGCATTTCTCGTCCTGATACTCGTGCTCACCCTGCGTCCCTCGGGTCTGCTCGGCGAACGCGTTGCGGAACGCTCTTGAAAAATGCGCGACGGTAACCAGTGACGAGTGACTGGGAAAAGCTCAAGCGCGACCCGCGCGTGGTGTGGGCGGTGTATATCGCGCTCGCGCTGCTGCTCCTGACGCTGCCGTTCGTTACCGACTGGGCATTCGGGCGCAGTTGGGTGCGTATCGCCGCGTTCTCCCTCCTCTACATCATGCTCGCGCTGGGGCTCAACATCGTGGTGGGCTACGCGGGCTTGCTCGATCTCGGGTACGTCGCATTCTTCGCGGTCGGCGCCTACTTCTACGCACTGCTCGCGTCGCCCCAATTCGGCGTGCATCTGCCGTTCTGGATGCTGCTCCCTCTGGGCGCGGCGATAGCCTGCTTATTCGGCATCCTGCTCGGGGCGCCGACGCTGCGTCTGCGCGGAGACTATCTCGCCATAGTCACCCTGGGCTTCGGCGAAATAATCCGGATCTTTCTCGTCAATCTCAATGCACCGGTCAACATCACCAACGGTCCGCAGGGAATCAACTTGATCGATCCCGTCAGCGTCGGCGGATACTCGTTCGCGCAAGCGCATTCCGTGCTGGGCCTGGGCTTTCCCGCCGTCTACAACTATTACTATCTGTTTCTCGCCTTGACGCTCGGCGTCATGTTCGTCTCGATGCGCCTAGAGAACTCGCGCATAGGCCGCGCCTGGGTGGCGATACGTGAGGACGAGGTGGCTGCGGCGGCCATGGGCATCAACACGCGCAATATCAAGCTGCTCGCTTTCGCCATGGGCGCAAGCTTCGGCGGCGTGTCCGGCGGCCTCTTCGCCGGTTTCCAGGGTTTCGTCAGCCCCGAAAGCTTTACGCTTTGGGAATCGATCACGATCCTCTGCATGGTAGTGCTCGGAGGCATGGGGAACATACCCGGCGTCGTGCTCGGCGCGGTGCTGCTCGTCGTGCTGCCGGAGGCGCTGCGCTACCTCGGCCCCCTGCAGCAGGCGCTGTTCGGCAGGGTGCTGGCGGACCCCGCGGACCTGCGATTCCTCGTGTTTGGACTCGCGTTGATCCTTGTCATGCTGTTGAGGCCGTCCGGATTGTGGCCTTCCACTACCCGCCGGCGCGAGCTGTCTGCGGACCCGGACGCCACGAAGCCCCACGAGGCGACTGCGTGATCCCGTCCCTGCTCGTAGCCACCTCCATTACGAAGAGCTTCGGCGGCCTGGGCGCCCTGTCGGAGGTCTCCGTCTCGGTCAGGCGCGGCGAGATTTTCGGGCTGATCGGACCCAACGGAGCGGGCAAGACCACGCTGTTCAACGTCCTCACCGGCATCTATGCGCCAGACAGCGGCGAGTGTACGTTCGACGGCGCACGTCTGACCGGATCCAAGCCGCACGAAGTCGCGGCACGGGGAATCGCGCGCACTTTCCAGAATATCCGCCTGTTCAGCAACATGAGCGCGCTCGAAAACGCCATGGTCGGCCGACACGTGCGCACGCGAGCCGGAATCCTTGGCGCCATACTGCGCGATGGTGCGACGCGGACCGAGGAGGCCGCAATCGAGCGCCGCGCCAGCGAACTGCTCGACTACGTCGGTATCGGCCGTCGCGCGAGCGAGCTGGCGCGCGCGCTGCCATACGGCGACCAGCGGCGGCTGGAAATCGCCCGCGCGCTTGCGACCGAGCCGCAGCTGCTCGCCCTCGACGAGCCCGCCGCCGGGATGAACGCGACGGAAACCGCGGATTTGAAGCGCTTGCTTGAGCGCATCCGCGCCGACGGCAAGACGCTGCTTCTCATCGAGCACGACGTGAGGCTCGTGATGGGCCTGTGCGACCGGGTTGCCGTGCTCGATTACGGCAAGAAGATCGCCGAGGGTGTTCCCGCGGAGGTGCAGCGCGACCCCGCCGTCATCGCAGCCTACCTGGGAGGCGCCCTTGCTTGAAGTGCGCGGGCTTACGATCTCCTATGGCGGCATCAACGCCGTCAAAGGCATAGATCTCGATGTCAGGCAGGGCGAACTGGTGACGCTGATCGGGGCCAACGGTGCGGGTAAGACCACTACTTTGAAGGCGTTGTCGGGGTTGATCCGGCCGGCTACCGGCCGCATCCACTATAATGGCACCGAGATAACGGCGCGACCGGCTTATGAGCTGGTGCAACGGGGGTTGGCGCTGGTGCCCGAAGGTCGGGGCGTATTCGGGCTGCTGACTGTCGAGGAGAATCTCGGCATGGGTGCCTATAGCCGCCGGGATCGTGCGCAGGTTTCGGCCGATCTCGACCGCATCTACGCGGTGTTTCCACGCCTCTCGGAACGACGTCGCCAGCGCGCAGGGACGCTTTCGGGAGGCGAGCAGCAGATGCTTGCGCTTGGACGCGCGCTGATGAGCCGGCCGCAGCTGCTGCTGTTGGACGAGCCCAGCATGGGGCTTGCGCCGCTCATGGTGCAAAGGATATTCGAAACGATACGCGCCATCGCTCGCGAGGGAGTGACTTTATTGCTGGTCGAACAGAACGCAAAGCTCGCGCTGGAGACTTGCGACCGAGGTTACGTAATGGAAAGCGGATACATCACGCTCGCCGACACCGCGCCACGCCTGCTCGCCAATCCCGCCGTGCGACGGGCCTACCTCGGTGAGTGAGCAAGCGACCAGCGCGGCGGGCGCTGCGCTCGCACAGGGGTTTGCCGCGCAAGCGGCTACCCTGCGCAGGGCCGCCGAGTTGCTCGTCGCCGTTGCGGCCGTCATGCTGCTCGGTTACATCTATTTCAAGACGCAAAGCGTGGATTTCAAGCGCCGCAACGAAGTACTCGCGCAATTCCGGGACTTGAAAGAGATCGACGCCCGCTGGGATGTGGATATCCTGCGCACCCGGACGGAATTCACCTCGACGCCGCTTCCCGCGACCGATTACAGCGCCGAGGTAGCCCGCATCCGGCAACAGCTCGCTCCCACGAGCCAGGACCTGGACAGCCCGGTGCTCAAGCGCAGCGTAGATGAGCTGACAAGCGCGTTCACCCAGAAAGCGGAGCTGGTAGACAAGTTCCGCAAAGCCAATGCCGCGACCAAGGAAGCGCTTGTCCAGGTCCTCGCGGCCGATGCCGAGATTGCAGGCCTCGTACGCGGCTCGTGGCAGGACTTTCGCGAGCGGGAGCGTCTGGTGGCAGCTGAAAGCGCCGTCACGCAATTGACCGCAGAAGCGCAGAGATATTATTTCAGCCCCAGCGATGCCCAGCGCAAGAACGTGGAAGCGCTTGTCTCCGACCTGCGGCAGTCGGCGTCCCAGCTTCCGCCCGCAGTACGCGAGGGGCTGGCGCGGCTCGATGGCAACGTCCAGCAATTGCTCGGCGCGAAACCCGTCGAAGAGGAGCTCGCTCGCAAACTTTCCTTGCTGACTGCCGGTCCGCGGGTGGACAGCCTGACGAAAGCCTTCGCGCATGAACTCGAGAAAAAACTTTCCGAGACGGTAGAACCTTTCCGCGCTTATCTTACGTTCTATTCGGTGGCGCTGCTGGTTCTCATTGCCTATCTGGCCACGCGGCTGGTGGCGAGCTACCGCCGGCTCGATCGCGCCAACGCGGACTTGAACGACCGGATCGCGGAACGCAACGGTGAACTTTCCAAAACGCTCCACGAGCTGAAGGAATCCGAGGCACAGTTGATGCAGACCGATAAGATGTCCTCGCTCGGTCAGATGGTCGCCGGCGTTGCTCACGAGATCAATACGCCTCTCGCCTACGTCAAGAACAGCATCGGGTCGATCCGGGGAAAGCTCCCTGATCTCGCAGGAGTGATCGGGGAGACCGAGAAGCTCGTCACGCTGCTGCAAAGTGGCAGCGGCGACAACCCCGACGCGCTCGCCAGACAGTTCACCCTGGTGCAGAAAGGAATCGCGCAGCTCAGGGAGCGCGAGCTGATAGGCGATCTGCAAACCCTGGTGAAGGACGGACTCCACGGCATCGAGCAGATCTCGGAAATCGTCGTCAACCTGAAAAACTTCTCCCGGCTCGACCACAGCAAGATTGCGAGCTTCAGTCTGAACGAGGGACTGGAGAGCACGCTGTTGCTCGCCAAGCACGATCTGAAGCGTTACACGGTGCAAAAGCACTATGGCGAGGACGTGCCGCCGATCACTTGCTCGGCCGCGCAGATCAACCAGGTTTTGCTCAATCTCATCATCAATGCGGCGCAGTCGATCGAGTCGGAGCAGGGGACCATAACCCTCACCACGCGCCGGGAGGATGACGGCCACATTGCGGTGGAGGTCGAAGACAATGGCAGGGGCATACCCCCGGACGTGCTGCCCAAGATCTTCGAGCCGTACTTCACGACCAAGGAAGCGGGTAAGGGAACCGGACTGGGTCTTTCGATTTCCCACAAGATCGTTGAGCAGCACGGCGGCAGGATCACCGTGGACTCCGCCGTCGGCATCGGCACGAAGTTCAAGGTGGTGCTACCGTTGACGCCGCCTGCGGCCGCGGGACTTGCGGCCTGAACGCCGCCCGCCACGACATGCACACACCTGAATATATCGGCAAGTATCGCGTCGACGGCGTCCTCGGTCAGGGCGGCATGGGCACCGTCTACCGGGCGTTCGATCCGGCCATCCACCGGCAGGTCGCGATCAAGACCGTCAACAAGAGAGTGCTCGACCCCGTCAACCTGCAGTACGCGCTGATGCGTTTCCGTCACGAGGCGCAGGCGGTGGGCCGCCTTACGCATCCGCGCATCGCTGCGATCTACGACTACGGTGAGGATTCCGATATCGCCTACATCGTAATGGAACTGGTGAACGGTAAGTCGTTGTTCCAGCACATGCAGGAACAGGCCCAGTTCTCGCTGAAGGAGATCGGCGAGGTGGTGCGGCAGCTGCTGGACGGCCTGGGCTATGCACACACTCAGGGGGTAGTGCATCGTGATGTCAAGCCTTCCAACCTCCTCCTGAACGACGACGGCCGCATCAAGATCAGCGATTTCGGGATTGCTCGCATCGATTCTTCCACCCTGACCCAGGTAGGCGAGATCATGGGCTCGCCCGGCTACATGGCGCCCGAACAGTTCCTCGGCACCGATGTCGATGCGTGCAGCGACATCTACTCCGTGGGCATCATTGCCTACGAGCTCCTGGTCGGGAAGCGGCCGTTCACCGGCAACAATGCCGAAATCATGCGTGCGGTATTGAATGACCGCCCCGTCAGCCCCTCGGAAACCAATTCCCAGGTCGCGGCGCAGCTCGACTGGGCCATCCACAAATCGCTGGCCAAGAACAAGCCGGACCGCTTTCAGAGCGCGCGTGAGTTTTCGGACGCCTTCGTCAAGGGCATAGAGGCGAGCATCCGGCACAGCATGCAAGAACCCGATTCGGACCCGGGTTCGGAGACGACGACCCAGCGCATGGACGACAATCTCATCCAGGCAGCGCGCTTGCTGGCCGGATTGCAGCCCCAGCCCACTCCTTCCGGGATTGCGGTGCCACCGACGGTCACGGCCGGGCCTCCCGTGGCCGCTCCGAGTCCCGCGGCTGCGCCCATAAAGAGAGCACGCATCCTGTTCGTGGATGACGAAGAGCGGATCGTAGCGGCGCTGCGGTCGGTGTTTCGCTCAAATTACCATGTATTTACCGCTGTCAACGGGCCCGAGGCGCTGGAGTTCGTCAAGAAATTCCGTCCGCATGTCATCGTGAGCGACCAGCGCATGCCGGCAATGACGGGCGTGCAGTTGCTGCGCCAGGTGAAGGAAGCCTCGCCCAACACGGTGCGCATCCTGCTTACGGGCTATTCCGATCTTGCAGCGATCGTGGGTTCGATCAACGAAGGCGAAGTGTTCCGCTTCGTCTCCAAGCCATGGGACAACCAGGAAATCCAGCGCATCATCGGTCAGGCCGTCGCCATCGCCTACGAGCTCGCGGAGGCAGCCACCAACCCGGCCGTTGTGGTCGACAAGATGAGCGCGGGTATCCTGGTCGTGGATCCGGCGGAGGAGTCATTCCGGGCAATCAAGGAGCTCTTCGCCGTCACTTGCCCGATACGGCACGCGGCGAACCTCGATGCCGCATTCGCGGTGCTGCAAGAGCAGGAAATCGCGCTGATCGTGGCTGACATCGAGAACGGCAGGGAAGAAGCGACCGCCACCTTCAAGCTCCTTAAGCAGGAGCACCCTGAGATCCTCGCCATAGTGCTCACCGAT
>DATFWO010000375.1:0-9472 GCA_035259205.1 Burkholderiales bacterium
CCTATCCGCGCGCGCCGCGCGCGGTTGCGCCGTCGTCGCTGCCAGGCGCAGCGTACGTAGAGTCGCCAGGTCCAATCGACCGCGAAATAGCCGACCGGCGCGAGCAATATCGCGAGCAATGGGATGCCGATGAGGAGTGGCTTGCCGACGCTGGCCAGCCACTGGAGGGCCGCCGGCAGCCATTCGATGATGCTTTTATTTTCGAGATCGAGGGGGATGGAGGGCACATCGCCAGCACCCTGCAGCAAGGCCAATTGGCCCAGCTTGTAGGCGGCGTAGTAGAGCGGGACGATCGTAAACGGATTGGAGTACAGGGTGACCAGCACGGCGACCGGGAGATTGACGCGAAAAGCGATCGCAAGCAGCGCGGCCGCGGTGAACTGCACGGGATTGCTGCCGGGAATGAGTCCGGCAAACATGCCGACGGCCACGCCGCCAGCCACCGACCGGCGGTGCAGATGCCAGAGATTATGGTGCTGCAGGCGCGGACCGAACCGCGCGACGTAGCGGTTGTCCCTGACGGAGTCGTGACTCGGGAGAAAGCGACGGAATAACTTGCGCATATTCGGGGCTGCATTCCCATGTTACCCGCGGACTCACGAATGGGAATAGCCCTGGTCTCATGGGGCGTTTTCCGTGAATCCGCCCCGAATTGATGGAGGTCCTCTCGAACCTCCGCTCAAGATGGTTTTTCTGCTACTTCCGGATGGAAGCTTGCATTCGCGAAGCGAATTTTCAGTCCGCGCGCTCGCGTATGCACCGCAGCATCGCCGTTTCGGATACGGCGACGCCTATTTGACTTAAGTCGCGCGGACTAGAGGAACTTCGTCGGCCAGATGATGGTGCGCCACATGTGCGCGGTGGGACTGCCGTCGAAGCCCAGGCCTTCCTTCGGTTGCTTGAAGTTACGGCCAACGACGTCGGTGAACTCCTCCAGCTCGACCCGCACGCCGGGGTCGAACGCGTAGAGGTCGTTGACGGTGATCAGGCGCGCCGACATGTACCACTTGTGGTTGCGGGCGTCCTGATAGGCCTGCTCGATGTAGGGCTCGGGTTTGAAATCCGCGCCGAAGAGCTTGACGTACGACTTCGGATACTCGTAGCCCACCGACTCGTCGGGGTAGAAGCGCAGAGCCTGGTGATAGCGTATGGCCCAGCTCACCTCGGGATCGACGTAGGGCTCGACGAGCTGCGCGGCCCAGTAGCCGTGGTCGCCGCGGATGAAGCCGATGTTCGCGATGTCGTGCAGCAGGCAGGCCAGCACGATTTTTTCGCTCTCGCCCCGCTTGCTGGCGAGCCGCGCGCTCTGCAGGAGGTGCGTGGAGGGCCCGAACCGGTACCTGAAAAAGTCGAACAGCGTCGGGCGCTCGGGCATTTTCGGGAGCCGCGGGTCGTCCCCCATCATGTAGAGCTTGCCCTCGTCGGGAGGGCGATAGGGCGGCTCTCTGGGGTCGCGCTCGCCCGAGGTGTAGATGACCGACTTTACGACGATCCGGTCCAGTTCCTGGCTCTGCGCGTGCTCGGCAGCTTCGGCTTTTTGCAAGGTGTCCATGCGCGGATCATCGGCCCGGCCGCAGGAGACGTCAAGCGGACCCGAAACTTGATGATCCCGGTTCCCATTCACCGAGTCTCGGGACCCAAGGCCGAGGCCCAATCCCAAGACCCAAAGTCCCAACACCCAAACTCCCAGATCCCAAGATCCCAAGTCCCTGGTTCCTCATGGCGTCCACGCGTCGTTGGGTCATGCGTTGGAGGAGGATGCGGCTCAACGTTGTCTGCTTCGTCCTGGGAGTCTGGCTGCTGCAGCAGCAGGCCGAGTTGCCGGACCGGCAGGAGAGCTGGTGGCTCGTCGCGTTCACCGTCGTCGCATTGCTGCTGGCATACCTCGCGCGAACTGAGCGACGGTGGCGGCGAGAGGGGGCATGCTCGTTGGATTCCTTGGAGGTCCCTCCGACGAGGCTGATGACCGGCCTCGCGTCCCCGGATCAGCTCCGGGGCAAGCCTGGGCGACTGGTCCCGGCTTTTGCTAGGGCCCTTGTCTTGGCGGCTTGCTGCGCCGCCGGTTTCGCGTGGGCGGCCTTCATGGCCGGCATACGCCTCGCGGATGCCTTGCCGCCCGAATGGGAAGGCCGGGATATCCGGATCGAGGGCGTCGTCGCGAGCCTGCCGCAACCGTACGAGCGCAGCGTCCGTTTCGAATTCGCCATCGAACACGTGCTCACTCCGGAAGCCGCGGTCCCGGGCCGAATCCTGATCTCATGGTGGGGAAGTCCGGCACGGGACGGCAAGCCCGCGACTCTGCCCGATCTTGCGCCCGGCGAGCGGTGGCAGTTGACCGTGCGCCTGCGCCGGCCTCACGGCACGGCCAACCCGCACGGCTTCGACTACGAAGCGTGGCTCATGGAACGCAACTTGCGGGCCACCGGCTATGTTCGACCCAGGAGCGGCAGCGAGCGACTGACGGGCATGGTGCACCGGCCGCAATATTGGGTCGAACGCGTACGGGGAATGCTGCGCGCTCGCATACTGGCCGCGCTGCCCGAGCATAGCTACGCGGGCGTGCTCGTAGCGCTCGCCATCGGCGACCAGCGCGCAATCGCGCCCGAGCAGTGGCAGGTCTACACACGCACCGGGGTCAACCACCTGATGAGCATTTCCGGATTGCACGTGACCATGCTTGCGGGACTGATGTTTGCGCTGGTTTACGGCCTCTGGCGGCGTTCTCCGCAATTGGCGACGCGGCTGCCCGCGCTCAAGGCGGCGGTGCTCGCGAGCCTCGCCACTGCGTTCGGTTACGCGCTGCTCGCCGGCTACGCAGTGCCGGCGCAGCGCACGGTCTACATGCTCTCCGTCGTTGCGGTCGCCGTGTGGCTGGGCGTCGTTGAGTCGGGATCGGCCGTCCTCGCTGCCGCATTGCTCGTGGTAGTGCTGCTCGATCCGTGGGCGGTGCTGGCGCCGGGGTTCTGGCTCTCATTCGGCGCGGTGGGAGCGATCATGTTCGCGTGCAACGGACGGGTCGGGCGCGCGCACTGGCTGGCGGGCTGGGCGCGCGTGCAACTCGCGGTGACGCTCGCCATGGTGCCGCTGCTGATCGCGCTGTTTCAGCAGGTCTCCATCGTCTCGCCGGTCGCCAACGCGTTCGCCATCCCTGTCGTCGGACTCGTGGTGGTGCCCCTGACGCTGGCGGGCATGCTGCTGCCGTTCGACTGGGTGCTCCAGCTCGCGCATCTGACGATGGCATGGTGCATGTACCTGCTCGAATGGCTGAGCAGCCTGGACGCTGCTGTCTGGGAACAGCACGCACCCCCGACATGGGCGGTAGTCGCGGCGACATGCGGCGCGCTGCTGATGCTTGCGCCGCGCGGTACGCCGGGCCGTTGGCTGGGAGCAGTCGGTCTGGTGCCGCTCGTTGCGGTCGTGCCCGCGGCGTTACTCCCCGGCGCGTTGCACGTCACCGTGCTCGACGTGGGGCAGGGCGTCGCTGCGGTGGTACGCACGGCGAATCACACCCTGCTCTACGACACAGGACCGGCGTTCGGTCCACAAGCCGACAGCGGCAGCCGTGTGATCGTGCCGTTCCTGCGTGCTGCAGGCGTTACCCGGCTCGATGGCATGATCGTGAGTCACGATCATGCCGACCACGCGGGCGGCGCCGCCTCGGTACTGCAGGCGGTGCCGGTTGCATGGCTGCTCACGTCCTTGCCCGAGTTCGATCCGCTGCTGCTGCAGATGGATAGAGCATTTCACTGCTACGCCGGACAGCACTGGGAGTGGGACGAGGTGCGTTTCGAGATCGTGCACCCGCTGCGCGAGAGCTATGACGACGTCAGGTTCAGGACCCACGATCGCAACTGCGTGCTCAAGGTGTCCGCGCGGGGCGGCCGGTTGCTGCTGCCGGGCGACATCGAGGTCGCCTCGGAGATGATGCTGACCGGCAGGGACCGCGCTGCGCTGGAAGCCGACGCTCTGCTCGTTCCGCACCACGGCAGCAGGTCCTCTTCGACATCAGAGTTCGTGCAAGCGGTGAGTCCGCAGGTCGTGGTGTTTCCGGTAGGTTATCGCAACCGTTTCGACCATCCGCATCGGGAAGTTGTCGAGCGTTACGGAACGCTCGGGAGCCGGATGTACCGCACCGATCGCGATGGGGCCGTGACGCTGGAAATCAACCCGAGCGGTGCGATTACCGTCACCCCCTATCGCGCCGTGTATCGCCGCTACTGGCAGCCGCAGTCGCTGGATGACGCGGTCCCGGACCCCGTCGACCTCCAGAGGGACTAGAGCCTATGAAATAGATTCTAGTCAGGAGAGACTGGAGACCGGGGATGGGAGCGCCCCGCGAGGACGGACGCGGCGCTGCGCCCGACGACGCGCTCGTAGACATCGGGATCGGTGTCGCCTTCGGTACCGATGACCAGCACGCGGCTGCCGGCGTGCAAGCCAAGCGTGCCCCGCGCGGTTTCGTCGGTCGCGGCGCAAATCAGTCCCGCCAGCCCTGCAACCCCGGATTCGCCTCCGACGATGGCAACGTCCGGAGCCTCCGGATCGGCCAGCCGGCGCATGGCGTTCAGTGCAACTTCGTCCGGTATGCTCATGAAGAAATCCGCGCCGTGTTTCAATATCTCCCACGCGAGCAGCGATGGCTCGCCGCACGCGAGGCCCGCCATCACCGTATCGAGATCGCCGTCCACTTTCTGCGGAGCGCCTGCGCGCGCGCTTCGCAGCAGGCAGTCGGCGCGCTCCGGCTCGACCACGATGATGGATGGCCGACTCGCCCCGTAGTGCTCCCACAGGTAGGCTGTCAAGGCCGCCGCGAAGCCACCGACCCCGCCCTGCGCGAATACGTGCGTAGGCAGAACGCCGCCTGCTTGAGCTAACGCCTCCTCCATCAGGATGGCGTAGCCCTGCATCACGTCGCGCGGAATGTCCGCATAACCCCGATACGACGTATCCGATACGATCGTCCAGCCGTTTTCAGAAGCGACACGGGCGGCGTCACGCACGGAGTCATCGTAGTTGCCCGGAACGCGGCGCACCTCGGCACCGTAGTGCTCGATGGCGGCGACGCGCGCGGCGCTTACGTTCGCATGCACGAAGATCACGCAGCGGCACCCGAACTGCCGCGCGCCCCACGCGACCGAACGGCCATGGTTGCCATCGGTCGCTGAAGTTACGGTAAGAGCGGCGGGATCACGCAGGCCGGCGACGAGACGCGATACGGCATAGGCGCCGCCCAGCGCCTTGAAGCTCTTCAGGCCGAAGCGCTCGCTTTCGTCCTTGTAGTGAATGCGCCCGATACGTAGGTGTGCGGCGAGCCGCGGCAGAGCGTGCAGCGGCGTGGGCCTGTAACCCGGCCAGCCGGTGATCACCCGCCTGGCGCGCGCATAACGGTCCCCACCGAGTATCGCGAGTTCGGCGGTTCCGTAGGGCCGGGCCGGATCGGCCGCGGGATTTCTTACGAGCGCCGTGACGCTCCCGGTTCCCGATCGAGGCATGCCGCGGCGCATGGTCGGTGACGGAAACAGGTGACGAGGTGGTCGTTGACCATGCCGGTCGCCTGCATGAACGCGTAGCATATGGTCGAGCCGACGAAGCGGAAGCCTCGCGTCTTGAGGTCTTTGCTCATCGCATCGGACTCGGGTGTGGAGGCCGGGACCTGCTTCATCGCACGCCAGCGATTCTGCTTCGGGCTTCCGCCGACGAACTGCCAGATATAGCGATCGAAGCTGCCGGCTTCGCGCTGCACTGCCAGAAAGACTGCGGCATTGGTGATCGCGGCTTCGATCTTGAGCCGGTTTCTGACGATGCCGGGATCTTTCATCAATGCGGCGACGTCCCTCGTTCCGAAGCGGGCGACGGCGCGGGGATCGAAGCGGGCGAATGCGCGGCGATAATTGGGGCGCTTCCTGAGTATCGTGTCCCAGGACAGACCGGCCTGCGCGCCTTCGAGGATCAGGAATTCGAACAGCCGCCTGTCATCGTGCACAGGGACGCCCCATTCGATGTCGTGGTAGGCGGCCTGGAGCGAATTACCTTCCGCCCACGCGCAGCGCTTTTGCATGCGGCGATTCTACCGCTACAATCGCGCTCCTTTGGGCGCCGAATTGGCTGAAGCATGAAACCCCGGGCATCACATCTTCGCGTCGTCGGCACGTCGCCGGATGCGCAGGAAGAGTGGCTGGCAAGCGTTGCCGGGCACTACGCAGCGGCGGACCGCGACGCGCTGCACCGCGTGCTCGACTTCATCCGCCCGCTCTACGGAGAGCGGCGGCTGGCGACGGGCGTGCCGGCGATCGAGCACGCGCTGGGCGTGGCTGCGTTGCTGGCGGAGTTGCGGCTCGATCAGGAGGTACTGGCGGCGGCGTTGCTGTTCCAGTGCCATGGCATCGCCCCTGAAAGCGCTGCGAGGCTGTCGCAGTCATTCGGCAGAGGCGTAGCCGATCTTGCCGACGGCGTGGTGCGTATGGGCGAGATCGGGGCGCTGTCGAGCCATTCGCGCGAAGAATCGGGGTCAGAGTCGAATTTCCGATTAAATTCTGGCAAGACCGCGCGGAAAATCGACCCTGACCCCAGTTCTTCTCGCCAGCTCGAGGCGCTGCGCAAGATGTTGCTGGCAATGGTGCAGGACGTGCGCGTCGTGCTGATCAAGCTCGCCGACCATACACAGGAGTTGCGTCATCGGGTCGGAATGCCCGATAGCGAGCACAGGCGGAATGCCGCGCAGGTCACGCGGGACATCTTTGCGCCGCTGGCGAATCGTCTCGGTGTCTGGCAGCTCAAGTGGGAGCTGGAGGATCTCGCGCTGCGGATACTCGAACCCGCGACCTATCAGCGCATCGCCCGCCTGCTCGACGAGAAGCGCGCCACCCGGGAACAGTATCTGGAGAATGTGGTAGCGCTGCTCCAGGGCGAAATGAGGCGCGCCGGTATCGAGGCGGAAGTCACCGGCCGGCCCAAGCACATCTTCAGTATTTACGAGAAGATGCAGAGAAAAGGCTCTGATTTTGAAGACCTTTACGACGTGCGCGCCGTGCGGATTCTGGTCCAGGATGTAGCCAGCTGCTACGCCGCCCTCGGGCTGGTGCACAACCTCTGGTCGCCGATACCCAAGGAGTTCGACGACTACATCGCGAAGCCAAAGAGCAACCAGTACCGCTCGCTCCATACTGCCGTAATCGGCCCGGAGGGCAAGGCGCTCGAGGTGCAGATCCGCACCCACGAGATGCATCAGCATTCCGAGCTGGGCGTGGCGGCGCACTGGCGCTACAAGGAGGGCTCCCGTAGCGACCGTGGTTACGATGAAAAGATCGCGTGGTTGCGCCAGATACTCGAGTGGAAGGACCAGCTGGCGGACGCCGGCGATGTGGCCGAGCAGTTCAGATCAAACCTGTTCGCGGACACGATCTATGTGCTTACGCCCCAAGGCAGGGTAATCGACCTGCCGAAGGGGGCGACCCCCATCGATTTCGCGTATCACGTGCATACCGAGCTCGGGCATCGCTGCCGCGGCGCCAAAGTGGACGGCGCGATGGTGCCGCTCAACACGCCGCTCTCGAACGGGCAGCGAGTCGAGATACTCGCCGGGAAGCAGGGCGGGCCGAGCCGCGACTGGATGAACCCGGCTCTCGGCTACGTGAGGAGCCCCGGCGCCCGCGCCAAGATCAGGCAGTGGTACAACCGGCAGAATTTCGAGACGGCGGTAACGCAAGGGCGTGCGGTCGTGGAGAAGGAGCTGCAGCGACTGGGCATGACCAGCCTCAGCCTGGACAAGCTTTCGGCTCAACTCGGTTACCCCAGGACCGAAGAGTTTCTGGCGGAGACCGGGCGCGGCGATATCGGACCGCGGCAACTGCAAGTGGGCATAACCGCGCTCGATCCGCGCGCTGCGGCGAGTGCCGGGATTGAAGAGTCGCAGGCTCCGACGCGTAAGCCGCGCCAGACGCCGGCGCGAAGCAGCATATTGGTCGTCGGCGTGGATAGGCTCCTCACAGTACCTGCCAGGTGCTGCAGACCTGCGCCGCCGGACGCGATAGTCGGTTTCATCACGCGTGGCCGCGGGATCACCGTACATCGGGCGGGGTGCGTGAACGTCAGACGGCTGGCCGGCGAGCGCGTCGTCGCGGCCGAATGGGGGCGGAGCGCGGGAGCGACGTATCCTGTCGAGGTCGAGATCCACGCGGCGGAGCGCGCCGGCCTGCGCCGTGAGATCGGGGAGGTCCTGGCGCGCGAGCGGATCCCGGTTGCCGCCAGCAGCGCGACAGCGGCCGATGGTCGGGTGCGCATGCGCTTTACTCTCGAGGTGGCCGACCTCGGTCAACTGCAGCGTGCCGTGGTATTAATCCGGGAGGTGCGGGGCGTGGCGCGCGCGGCGCGGCGATGAGCCTTCGATCTAGGCCTACGCGGTAAACGTGAGCGTAAGCCCGGTCACGGGAAGGCCATCATATTCGGACGCCCACACTTCGCCCGGCGTGATCGGCATGGCCGCCGTCAGCGTCCCCGTCGTGATGATCTCCCCCGCAGCTAGCGGTTCGAATTGGGGCTGGCCGGCGAGCACGGCAGCGAGATGGGCGAGGGCGCTCGCAGGGTGACCTAGCGCATTGGCGCCCACCCCGCGGTCGGCAATCACGCCGTTCCTGCGCAGCGTCACCTGGCAATCGCGCAACTGGTCCGCGAGTTGGTCCTTGTCGGCGGTCCTAATCTCGACCGGCGTTCCCACTATGAGCCGCCAATGCAGTGCGAAGTCGGCCTCGGATTCGGCGGTCTTGAATCTCCAGTCGGCGAGATGGCAATCCACGATCTCGAAGCTCGGCGCCATCCATTCGAGCGCATCGAGCACTTTGCGTGGATGCTCGATGCCTGCAGGAAGCGCGGCCTTCATCCGGAAGGCGATCTCCGGCTCGAGGCGCGGCTGAACGCTGCCCTTGAGAGATACGGTCGCGCGGTGCCTCACGGCGTGCAGCAGGGTGCTGTCGTAGACGTGCGCCCAGATTGGCGCAGTGGCGCCGTACTCGGGCCAGATATTGCGGTTGGTGAAGCCGATCTTGCGCCCGAGGGTGCGCTCGCCGCGCGCGCGGCGCAGCCTCAGGATTTCCGCCGCTACCGCATAGCCCTCATCCCAATCGAATTCGGGGTGGCGCGCGATGATCGACGGGATAGTGTTCCCGCCGTCGAGCGCCGCGAGCAGTTCCTGCGCTATCAATTGTGCGTCCATGTTAAAACCCAATGATTAGAACCTATCTTAATAATAGGCGCGTGATGCGTTGTGGCCAGGACGGACCGTATGCGAGGCGCACGGCGCAGGCCATATGTCGATATGGTCAAGCCGGGCAACGACGCAGACGGCGCGCCGCAGGGAGGAGCAGGGGCCCCGATGTCTTCCGGGGATGCGACCCCGCAGGTGCGCAAGCACGCGTTCAAGTGCGGCGCTGTGGCCCGCTCCCGGGTCGCACCTACGCGTGTACGCGCAGGCACTGCT
>DATFWO010000376.1:0-10810 GCA_035259205.1 Burkholderiales bacterium
CGATACGGGCGTGACACCGTACGGCGGCGGAACCTGGGCGTCGCGCGGCGCGGGCATCGGCGGCGAGGCGGTGCTCCAGAGCGGCAAGCTCCTGCGCGCGAACATACTCGAGGTCGCGTCGGCGATCCTGGAATCGAGCGGCGAGATGCTCGACGTGCGCGAGAACAACGTCGTCGATATCCGCACTGGTGAAGTGAAGTTGAGCCTTGCGGAACTTGGCCGCGTCGCGTATTTCCGCCCCGATACGCTGCCGGTGAATTTCCAGTCCGAGCTGATGGTTACGCGCCACTACACGCCGCGCGATTACGGTTTTGCGTTCACCAACGGCTTTCAGGCCTCGCTCGTGGAAGTGGATACCGATACCGGTTTCGTGCAGCTCATCAGGCACTGGTGCGTCGAGGACTGCGGCACGATCGTGAATCCCATGCTCGTGGACGAGCAGATCCGCGGCGGCATCGTGCAGGGCATAGGCGCGGCGCTCTTCGAGCACTGCATCTACAGCCCCGAAGGACAGCTCTTGAACGGCAACATGGCCGACTACCTCGTTCCGATGGCGGGCGAGATGCCGGACATCGTCGTCGCGCACGTTACGACGCCGACCGGAACCTCGGAGCTGGGCGCCAAAGGCGCGGGCGAAGCCGGAACCGCGGGTGCCCCGGCGGCCGTGATGAACGCGATCAACGATGCCCTGCGACCGTTCAACGCGCGCGTTACGGCTCAGCCGGCCACGCCGGAGCGGATCCTGAAGGCGCTCGGCAAGGTAAAGTGACTGATACGTGATACTGCGTGGCTGATAGAGCGGACCTACAAATCACGCCGTAGCAATCACGCTCTTCCAGTCACGCATCAATAGTCACGCATCAATAGTCACGCCTCAGTAGTCACGCCTCAGTCGAGCTTCAGGCCGATGCTCTTTACCAGATCGCGGTTGACGCTCATGTCCGCGCGCAGCGTCTTGTCGAGGTCGCCAGGCGTGCCGCCCGCGGCGGTCAGGTCGATCTCCGAGAACTTCGACCGCACGTCGGGCGCCGCCAGCGCCTTGCCGATCTCCGCGTTGAGCCGCGCGACGATCTCCCTGGGCGTTCCCTTCGGAACGAACACGCCCTGCCAGGGAATGTATTCGGCGTCGGGATAGCTCTGCGTTAGCGGTGGGACGCCGGGCAGCGCGTCCTTCGACGGGTAGCCGGTCATCGCCAGAGCGAGCACCCGGCCGCCCGCGATGTGCTGGCGCACCAGTCCGATGCCGATGTTGAAGGCGCTGACCTCGCCGGCGACGAGCGCCTGTACCGCGGGGCTCGTGCCCTTGTACGGTACGTGCACGAGGGCGATGCCCGCCTTGCGCTGGAACAGCTCCATCATGAGATGCGTAGGGTGGCCGTTCCCGCCGCTCGCGTAGGTAATCTGCTTCGGGCGCGCTTTCGCCAGGGCGACGAAATCCTTCAGCGTTTTCGCACCCAGGGACGGGTGGACCACCAGCACCTCGCTGACCTTGACCAGCATGATCACCGGGTCGAAGTCGCGCAGCGGGTCGTAGGCGACCTTCGAATAGAGGAAGGGATTCACCACCATGATCGTGTTGACGGCGTTAATCAGCGTATAGCCGTCAGGCGGCGATTTCGCCACGAGCTCGGCCGCGATCACGCCGTTCGCGCCCGGGCGGTTGTCGACGATGAACTGCTGGCCGAGCGCCTCGCCGACTTTGCCGAATACGAGTCTCGCGACGGTGTCGTTGAGCGAGCCGGCCGCGTTTCCTACGAGCACGCGCACGGGCTTCGCCGGGTAGCCCTGCCCGATCGCGCGCACGGGCTGCAGGGCGAAGAGCACGCCCGCGGCCAGCACGCCGGCCAAGGCCCGCAAAGACGTCCCGCACGAATCATTCATGGGCATTCCTCGACGATCCACTGCGCAGCAGCAGAGGAGTCACCAGTCGCGAATCACCGAAATCAAACCCGCGCGGCATCGGCGGCCGAGGTCACCTGCTGCCGCTTCCCGCCGGCGGGCTTGAGCACGAACTCGTAGCTCGCCTCGCAAAACGGCGCCTTGAGACCGACCTTGCGCGCCGCTTCTTCCGAATTGTTGCGCCTGAAGTCCACCACCAGCGAGTTCTTGACGCCGAACACGGCATCGGACTCGAGATAGGGATCGCCCTCCACGAAGAGGTGCGTCACCACTGTCTCATAGCTGGGCGCGGTCACGATGAAGTGCAGGTGTGCCGGGCGCATGGGATGGCGCCCCATGCGGTCGAGAATCTGCCCCACCGGGCCGTCGGTGGGAACGGGATACGCAGTCGGCTTGATGGTGCGGAACCGGAATCCGCCTTCTGCGTCGGCGCGGAGCTTCGCGCGCAGTTGCCGCCCGCCGGTGTCGGCGAGCTGCACGTCGTACCAGCCTTCGGTGTTGGACTGCCACATGTCGAGCAGCGCGCCGGGGATCGGCTTGCCGTCGGTCGAGAGCACCCTGCCCGATACGTAAGTCGGCTCGCCGTCCCACCCCTTCGCCATGTCGCCGCCGTTCTCGATTTCGGGCGCGCCGTGAACGTAGAACGGTCCGAGCACGGTGTTTTCCGTCGCACCGGCGCCGCGGCGATGGTTGATCGCGTCCACCAGCATCGATACGCCGAGCACGTCCGAGAGCAGGATGTATTCCTGGCGCTTCGCATCGCACTTCTGTCCGGTGGCCGTGAGGAACTTGATCGCCTCGAACCACTCCTCCTCGGTGAGCTCCACCTCGCGCACGAACGCATGCACGTGCCGGATGAGGCTCGTCATTACCTCCTTGAAGCGGGGATCGGTGGTCTTCGCGAGCCGCGCCACGACAGCGTCGGACAGGTTGGCTTCGGTGAGGTTGCGCATGGTCCTTCCTTGGAAAAAGGTGACTGGTGACGGGTGGTCCACATTATAGGCCCCGCCATCATATAATCCGCGAGGTTCCGCATCACCCGTTGCGTGTCGCGAATACCCCGTTCAACCAGAATGCTCATCAAGCTCAGAGTCAACGGCGACCCGGTCGAAGTCAACATCAAGTCCGGCGACCGCCTGCTCCTCGACGTCCTGCGCGAGGATCTCAAGCTGACCGGCACCAAGGTCGGCTGCGGGATCGGCGCGTGCGGCATCTGCACCGTCATCCTGGACGGCGAGCCGATCGCCTCGTGCCTGCAGCTCGCCGCCCTCTGCGAGGGTGCGGAGGTGCGCACCATCGAGGGACTGGCCGGCGCCGGGGAGCTTCATCCCGTGCAGCAGGCGTTCGTCAACCGTTCCGCGCTGCAATGCGGGATCTGCATCCCCGGTCACGTCATGGCGGCCTGCGCCCTGATTGAGAAGAACCCGCGACCGAGTGAGGATGAAATCAAGGCGAGCGTGGACAGCGTCTACTGTCGGTGCACGGGCTACGTACGTATCGTGGAGGCCTACCGCGAGGCGATTCGCCTGACTCAACAAGCACCCAGAAGAGCCTAATTTCGAATGAGCCGCAGATACACGCAGATACACGCGGATAGTTCGAGAACCCGAGCGTCGCTTTCATGAGGACGGCTTTCGTATTTCATCTGCGTTTATCGGCATTTATCAGCGGCTAATCAATTCATGGCTCCTAACGACGATTCCTCCTCGCGCAGCTTCACCGTCGTTGGGAAGGATGTACCTCGCACCGACGCGGTGCCCAAGGTCACCGGGGCGGCGCAATACGTCGCCGACCTCAACTTCCCCGGCATGCTGCACGCGGCGGTGCTGCGCAGCCCGCACCCGCATGCGCGCATCAAGGCGCTGGACACGAGCGCGGCGGAGGCCACGCCCGGCGTGAAAGCCGTCGCGACGGGCGCGGACACGGCAAGGCGCAAGTGGGGCGCGTTCCGGCCCGATCTGTATCCGCTCGCCATCGGCAAGGTGCGCTACGTGGGAGACGAGATCGCAGCGGTGGCTGCGATCGATGCCGCAACCGCGCGCGCCGCCGTCGACCGCATCATGGTCGAGTACGAGGTCCTTCCCGCCGTGCTCTCCCTCGACCAGGCTCTGTCGGAAGGCGCGCCGCTCGTGCACGACGACGCCCCGGGCAACGTCGCGCACCAGTTCGGCTTCGAGCGCGGCGACGTGGACGCCGGCTTCAAGTCCTCCGACGTGGTGGTGGAAGGCACCTGGGAATCCGTCCGCCAGTGGCATACGGCGCTGGAAACCATAGGCTGCGTCGCGTCGTGGGCGAGCGGACGCGCCACGATGTGGTGCAATACCCAGACCCCGTTTCTCGCGCGCGGCCGCTACGCGACCGCGCTCGGTGTGCCCGAATCGCAGGTGCGCGTCATCCAGACCGAAGTCGGCGGCGGTTTTGGCGGCAAGTCCGGCGACGACAACGCTTCGGTGATCTGCGCCCTCCTCGCGAAAAAGAGCGGCCGGCCGGTAAAGCTCATCCACACGCGCGAAGAAGAATTCCTCGCGAGCCACCCGCGCATGCCGATGCGCTACTGGGTGCGGCTCGGCTTCTCGCGCGACGGGCGCATCCGGGCGAAGGAAATCAGGATGTGGGCGGACAACGGCGCCTACACCGGCAAATCGCAGGCGATCCTGGGCGCGGCGACGGTCCGGCACGACGCCTTATACCAATATCCCGCGGTGCGCGCCGACTCGACCCTGGTCTACACGAACCTCGTTCCGACCGGCGCCTTCCGGGGTTTCGGCAATCCTTCGGCGGACTGGGCCGTGGAGCAGGCCTGGGATCTCGCCGCAGAGAAGCTCGGCATCGACATCCTGGATCTCCTGCGCATGAATGCCATGGACCCCGGCGGGCGCTCGCCGCACAACCACAAGATCACGAGCTGCGAGCTGAAGCAGTGCATAGATCGAGCCGCGTCCATGATCGGGTGGCGTGCGAAGCACAAGGCGAAGAGGCCGAATACCGGCTTGGGCATAGGCTGCAGCGTTCACGTGAACGGGCGCCGCAGCTTCGGCGACTGGGACGGCTCGTCGGCGATTGTGCGGCTGAACGAGGACGGCCGCGCGACCGTTATCACCGGCGAGGGCGAGATCGGACAGGGCAATCTCACTGTGCTGCGGCAGATCGCTGCGGAAGCGCTCGGTCTTGCCTACGAGGAAGTGGACATCACCCGCCCTGACACCGACGTGCAGCCGCACGCGCTCGGCGCGCTGGCGAGCCGCCTCACCTACGTTGCGGGCAACGCCGTGCAGCGCGCCGCAGAGGCGGCCCGCGGGCAACTCGTTGCTGCCGCAGCGGTGCAGATGAAGCTTGCGCCGGAGGACCTCACGATCATCAACGGCCAGATCGGGCCGCGCCAGGGCTCGGAGACGCAGTTCAAGCCGGTCGGAGCGGTCGTGCGCGCTCACATCTATCAGCCGAACGGCCAGCCGATCATCGGCGTCGGATCGTTCGACAATCCTTCCGAGTTTCCGGACCACAGCCGCTACGGGAACGAATCCGGCGCGTACAACTTCGCCGCCCAGGCCGCGGAGGTCGAGGTCGATCCGGAAACGGGACAGGTGAACCTGCTGGAGGTCGCCTGCGCCGTCGATTGCGGCACGGTCATCCATCCCGCGGCTGCCGAAGGCCAGGTCCAGGGCGCGGTCACGCAGGGCATCGGCCTCGCGCTGACCGAGTATTTCGACTGGTACAACGGCGCGCCCACCGATCCGCAGCTCAAGGATTACCCGCTGCCCGGCGCGGCGACGATGCCCAGGCTCCATGTCGCGTTCGCGGATTCCTACGAGCCGAGCGGCCCGTACGGAGCGAAAGGCCTGGGAGAGATCGGCCTCGACGCCGTGCCCGCAGCGATCGCCAATGCGATCGCCGACGCGGTCGGCGTGCGCATCACGAGCCTTCCGATTACTTCGGAGAAAATCCACCGGGCATTGCATCCGGAGTTGTACGCCGGGGAAAAATCCGCTCCGCCCGCCGAGCCCAGGGGCAGCTACTGGACACGGCTTTCCGGCGGCAAGCCGTCGGGCGCCCGCCCCGCGCCCGCCGATGTGGTCTTCCCGGAAACGGTCGAAGAAGCGGTCGCCCTGCTCGCGCCGGGCGATGCCATGATCGTGTGCGGCGGGACGGCGCACGCGCTGCGCCGCGAGCGCTCGGGCTTCCCTTTCGCGAAGCGGCTGATCGCCATCAGGCGCATACCCGAGCTCGCGGGTCTCTCGATCGACGCGACGGGCGTCCTGCACATGGGCGCGACCGTGCACCAGGAAGCGCTCTACCAGCATGCGCGGCTCCGCCGCGACTGGCCGGCGATAGAGGACGCACTGGAAGCCGTAGGCCACACGCGCATCAGGCGCATGATCACGGTCGGAGGCAGCATCGGCCCGCTGATCGGCGGCTTCGACCTTCCCGTTGCCCTCCTCGCGCTTCAGACGCGCGTAAACGTCGCAGGAACCAAGGGGCGGCGCACGGTCCCCCTGGACGAGGCCTTCGAGAGGCGCTTCACGAAGGACGAGATGGTGGTGAGCGTAGAGGTCGAGCCGACTCCGACGCGCACCGGCTCGAGCTTTCTCAAGTACATGGCGCGCGCGGTCCTCGAAATACCGACCGTCAATACCGCTGCGGCCGTCGGGCTGGACGCGAACGGGCTCTGCACCCGTGCGCGCGTGGTCGTGGGCGCCGTGAGCTGGAAACCGATCATCCTCGACCTCGAGCCCCTGGCCGGCAGGCGCCTCACGCCTGAAATGCTGCGGGAGGCGGTGCAGCCGGTGCGCGCGCTTGCCCAGCCGATGCCGGACGTGCGCGGTTCCGTCATCTACAAGCGGGAGATGGCCGTCGAGTTTGCCGCGCGCGCGCTGATCACGGCTTGGCGCCGCGCGGCAAAGAGTGACTGGTGACTGGTGACTGGTCGTCTTCATCCCTCGTCCCTCATTCTTCATTCCTTGCCGGCGCTCGCGTTTGTGATCAGCAGCGCCCATGCGATTGCACAGAGTTATCCTTCCGCACCGGTACGGATGATCGTGCCGTTTCCCCCCGGCGGCGGGGTGGATAGCATGGGGCGCGTCGTGGCGGGAAAGCTCTCGGAGACCTACGGCAGGAACTTCGTCATCGAGAACCGCAGCGGGGCGAACGGCAACATCGGGACGGAAGCCGTCGCGAAAGCCCAGCGGGACGGTTACACGCTGCTGATGACGGGCGCCGGGCTCGTCACGAACCCGAGTCTCTATGCGAAGACCGGCTACGACCCGGTCAAGGACTTCGAGCCGGTGAGCCTCCTCTCGATCGCGCCCAACGTGCTCGTCGCGCATCCGTCGGTGCCGGTGAAGTCGGTCGCCGACCTGATCGCGCTCGCGCGCTCGCGTCCGGGCCAGGTCGGCTTCGCGGGCTCCGGCAGCGGCAGCACGCCGCACCTCGCCGGTGAGCTCTTCAACACCATGGCGAAGGTCAACATGGTCCACGTGCCCTACCGCGGCACCGGGCCCGCGATGATCGGTCTCCTCGGCGGAGAAGTGAGCATCATGTTCATGCCTGCTACCAACGCCGTGCAACTCATCAAGACGGGGCGCATCAAGGGCATCGCCGTCACCAGCACGAAGCGGCTGCCCGTCATGCCCGAGCTACCCACGGTCGCGGAATCGGGTCTCAAGGGCTACGATTCGACCCAGTGGTACGGAGTGCTCGCGCCGGCCGGCACGCCGGAGGACATCCTTGCCTCGCTGAACGCCCAACTCGCCAAAATCATGCACGGCGCCGACATCAAGCAGCGGCTCGCGGAGGAAGGCGTGCTCCCCGTGGGCAGCACGCGCAACGAGTTCGCGGCCCACATCAGGATGGAAATTGCGAAGTGGGCGAAAGTGATCAAGCAATCGGGGGCGCGCATTGACTAGGTGATTCGTGACTGGTGGGTCGTGACTCGTGATTCGTGACTGGTGACTCGTGATTGTGACTCGCGATCCGCGACTTCCGACCGTGCGATGGCATGCAAGCTAGACTGGATCGACCTTGGCTACTGATATGAATGCGCCCCGGCGTCCACCGTTCCGGGCCGACCAGGTCGGGAGCCTGCTGCGCCCTGCCGAGCTCAAGGAGGCGCGGGCGAAGGTCGAGCGAGGCGAGATGACCGCCGGCGCGCTGCAGAGCATCGAGGACCGCCTGATCCGCGATGTGGTAGCCCGGCAGGAAGCCATCGGCATCACCGGCGTTACCGACGGCGAGTTCCGCCGCGGGTGGTGGAACCATGACTTTCTCGGCCGGATAGACGGCGTCGAAGTCGCGCTCGACGAAAAGTCGGTAAAGTTTGTCGGCAGCGACGACCCGCGGTTTACCTCGCAGGTGAAGCGCAAGCTGCGCCGCACCGGCCCGTTGATGGTCGATCATTTCCGCTTTCTCCGCTCGGTCGCGCGGCACACGCCCAAGTTCTGCATCCCCTCGCCGTCCATCCTGTACCACCGGGGCGGCCGCGCGGCGGTGAGCCAGGAGGCCTATCCCGACCTCGAGGAGCTCTGGGCCGACGCCGGCAAGGTGTACCAGGAGGAGATCCGGGACCTCGCGGCGGCGGGCTGCACCTATCTTCAGATCGACGACACCAGTTTTTCGTTCATGTGCGATCCCGGGTTCCGCGAGAGCTGCCGGGCGCGCGGCGACGACCCGGCCGCCCTGCCGCACATGTACGCAAGAGCGGTGAACGCCGCGATCGCGAACCGGCCGCCGGGCATGACGATCGCGATGCATACCTGCCGCGGCAACTGGAAGAGCACCTGGCTCGCCGCAGGCGGCTATGAGCCGGTCGCTGAAGCGGTGTTCAACGAGACGCACGTGGATGGCTACTTCCTCGAATTCGACACCGCGCGGGCGGGCGGTTTCGAGCCCTTGCGACTGGTTCCCGGAGGCAAGAAAGTCGTGCTGGGACTGGTTTCGACGAAGACGCCGGTGCTGGAGCGCAAGGACGATCTCATGCGGCGGATCGACGACGCCGCGCGCTACGTCCCCCTCGAGAACCTGTGCGTGAGCCCGCAGTGCGGTTTCGCGAGCAGCCACCACGGCAACCTCCTCAGTCACGACGACCAGTGGCGCAAGCTCGAGCTCGTGGTCGAGGTCGCCCGCGACGTATGGGGCGACGAGGGATGAGGGACGAGGGATGAGGGATGAGGGATGAAACGTAAGGAGGAAGGCGAAAGGCGGAAGGCGGACGGAAAGACCGTCCACGGGAAACGCCTGGGGTGTCATTTCCTCCTTCCGGCTTCCGCCTTCCTCCTTTGCTGCGCGCTGGGCGCAAGCGCACAAGGCTATCCGCAGCGGGCCGTGCGCTTGATCGTGCCGTTTGCCGCCGGCGGCACGACCGACGGCCTCGGGCGCATACTCGCCGCGGCGCTTTCCGAGCGCCTCGGGCACCAGGTTGTGGTCGAGAACCGGCCGGGCGGCGGCGGCATCATCGGCTCCGAAGCGGGCGCGCGCGCCCGGCCCGACGGCTATACGCTGTTGCTGGGCTCGGCGGAGACCTACGGGATGACCCAGGGGATCGCCAAGCGCCTTGCCTACAACCCTGAAACCGATCTCGTCCCGGTCGTCATGCTGGCGCGGGCGCCGAACACGTTCACCGTGCACCCGTCCGTGCCTGCCCGAACATTGAAGCAGCTCATCATTCTGGCGCGGGCGAACCCCGGCAAGCTCCATTACGGATCGCCCGGCGTCGGCTCCAATCCCCACCTCATCGGAGAGCTCTTCAGGCACCGCTACCAGCTCGACCTCCAGCACGTGCCTTACAAGGGCGGGGGCGCGAGCATCATCGACGTGATATCGGGACAAATCGAGATGGTGATTACCGGCATTGTCACCGTCGCCACGCGTACCAGCTCGGGACAGGTGCGCGTCCTCGCGGTCACCGGGGCCAAGCGCACCCCGCTCATGCCCGACGTCCCGACGATGGCCGAAGCGGGCGTGGACGATTTCGTCCTGGGCGCCCTCTTCGGGTTGCTGGTGCCTTCGGGCACCCCGGCCGAGGCGACGGCGCGGCTCACGCGCGAGATCACGGCGCTCGCTGGCTCGCCCGACTTCCGCAAGCGCCTCGTCGATATCGGCCAGGAAGGAACGGAGCCGCTTGCCGGGGAGGCGTTCGCGCGTGTCATACGCGCCGAGGCGCAACGCTGGCGCGAGCTGGCCGCCATGGCCGGGGTCAAGGACGACTGAAGCCGTTGACACCCGGCGGGGCGTGAGGTCATATTCTGGACGCGCTCATTTCCAGGAGGGGAAGCATGGCGACTACTCGCAGGCGTTTCATCAAGGCAACCGGCGCCGCCTTGAGCGGCGCGGCGCTCGGTTTTCCGGCGATCGTGCGCTCTCAGACGGGACCGATCCGCGTCGGGCTGGTCACGGTGAAGACCGGACCGCTCGCCTCAGGCGGCATCGACATGGAACGTGCCCTGCAGCAGTTCCTGAAGGAGCGCGACAACACGCTCGCGGGACGCAAGGTGGAGCTCCTCGTCGCCGACAGCGCCGGTGTCCCGGCGCAGGCCCGCACCAAGATCCAGGAGCTGGTCGAGCGCGACAAGATCCACGTCATGATCGGCCCGCTCGATACCGCGTCCGCGCTCGCGGCCGACGACTACATCCGCCAGGCGCAGCTCCTCACGCTTTCGGTCGCCGCGGCCGACGACATGACTCAGCGCAAGCCCAACCCGTGGTTCACGCGCGGCACGTCCACCGCCTCCCAGTGCGCGCATCCCATGGCCGACTACTGCTACAAGACGCTCAAATGCCGCCGCATGGTCGTCATCGCCGACGACATCGCCTACGGCCACGAGATGTGCGCGGGCTTCCAGCGCGTGTTCGAGGAGCTGGGAGGCAAGATCATCCAGAAGACTTTCCCGCCGCTCACCGTCCCGGACTACGGCACCTA
>DATFWO010000377.1:0-20732 GCA_035259205.1 Burkholderiales bacterium
CGTCCCACTCGGGTTGCGGCCAGGACGGTCGTCTGCTTCGTTGCCCGGCTTGACCATATCGACATATGGCCTGCGCCGTGCGCCTCGCATACGGTCCGTCCTGGCCACAACGCATCACGCGCCTATATATGAAATAGGTTCCACTGAGAAGTATAGCCCGCTATTCACCGTTCACTGTTCGCCGAGTTCAGATCTTGGCTTCGAGTATGTACAACCCGCCGGCAAATCGGTCGACCGCATACACCACGCCGCGCTCGTCCACCCAGACGTCGTTGATCTGGATCGCTCCTACCCTGGACATGGCCGGAGCGCCGGGCACGAAATAGGCGATCTCCCGCGGCTGGTAAGGATTCGAAACATCGAAGGCGCGCACGCCGCCGCCAAAGAATGTGGCGAATATCGTGTTCTCCGAGCGGTAGGAGGTCGCCACGGGCTGATTCTCGTGCATGTTGTGCGAGCCGTAGCGGCCGCCGCGCCGGCCAAAGACTTCCTTGTCGGGCAGCGGCATGGTTGCGATCGGTACCAGGTTGCTCTCGGTGCGCGCATCCACGACCCAGGTGGGCTTGGGCCAGTCCGCGAGCGCGTCCCTCACGCATTCGTCGCTGATGATGAGCAACCCCCGCTCGATGAGAGGCAGCACGGTATGCGTGAAGCCGTTATAGGGCGGCGAATACTGGAGATGCCCGACCGGCTTCGGGTGCGCCTTGTCACTGATATCCAGTATCCATGCGCCGCCGTCGATGTAGGCAAGATAGGCGCGGTCCGGCTTCTGCGGATAGACGTTGGTATTGTGTGTCCGGTAGCCCCCATCGAATTTCGGATGCCGCGGCGGCGGCGGCGCAGCATCGCCCTTGCGCGTCCCCGGATACCACCAGCGCCCCACTTCCACCGGGTTGGCCGGCTTGCGCACGTCGATGATGCGGTAGAACTGATCGTCCTTCTCATTGGTCGGCTCGAAATCGGGCGCCCCAGAGCTCAAATGGACGTACTCGCCGTCGACGAAAAAGACGCAGTGCGCGCCGCGCGAGCACGGTCCCGAGGTGTCGAAGTGTGAAATCAGCCTGGGCTGGTCCGGCTTGCTGATGTCGAACAAGTCCATCCCGGCTGGCTTTTGTCCCCATTTCTTGGTCTGATAGGCGACCGCCATGACGTCTCCCACCACGTCGAGGGAATTGGAGCGCACCTCGGCGTGGGGCAGGTCGGTCTGGACGACCAGCTTGGGATTCTTCAGATCGGTGACATCGACCGCGGTAAAGTTCTTGGGCGCCGATTCATGGGCGAGCCAGATGATGCGCCGCCCGTCCTTGGTGCCCTGTATGGTGATGCCCTCCCCCACTCCACCAAAGCCTGCGAGCTCGTGGTGGGCAATCAACTTCATATTCAGGGCCAAGGTCTGGCTCGCCTGCCCGCCCGGCCGCAAAGATCCTCCGACTGCCATTTATCTTCCTTTCCTGGTGATGCGCCGGGGCCTGGATCCCCTTAAGCCGGCGCGTTGCCTGAGAACCGAGTGTATCGCAGCCGTGTCTTCCTTGGCCCGCCCCTGCCGCAAAGCCGCCGTGTAGAACGGGAGGCTGGCGTCGAAGAGAGGCGCGGGACACCTGAGCCGCTTCACGAATGCGTCGATGATGTGGATGTCTTTCTGATAGACATCGGACTTCATGGTAGCGGGCAGATAGCGCCCCGCGACCATCATCGGTCCGCGCACCTGGAACATGCGCGAGCTGCCGGCGCCGTCGCCTATGACCCGGCACAAAAGCCCGAGATCTATACCCGCTTTCTCTCCGACCACCATCGCCTCGGCCGTCGACAGGTTGTGGATGGTGACCAGCAGGTTAGCGACGAACTTGAGCTTGGAGCCGACGCCGAATTCACCGCAGTAGTAGGTCGAACGGGCGAAAGCGTCGAGCACCCGCCTGCAGCGGTTGTAGGCGCGCCGGTCGCCGCTGGCGTATATGGCGATATCCCTGACAGCAGCTTGCGCCCCGGTCCCGCTGATCGGACAGTCGAGCATATGGACCTTGTGCCGCGCGAGGCGGCGCCGGAGCTGCTCCTTCAACTCGAGCGTCATCGTGCTCGCTTCGACCACGATGGCGCCGCGCTTCGCACCGGCCGCGATGCCCTGCGGGCCTAAGTAGGCTTCTTCCATGGCGCCCGGCGATGGCAGTGAGGTGATGATGACGTTCGCGCGCGCTGCGACTTCAGCGCACGAAGCAACGGCCTCCCCTCCCGCCCCGACGAATGCTTTGACCGCGGCGGGCGCAACGTCGTAGCCGATCACGTTGAACCCGGCGGCAAGCAAGTGCCGCGCAAACGATCCTCCCATGATGCCGAGTCCGATCTGGCCGACGGTGCCCTTGCCTCGCCGATAGCGCCTTCGTGCGCTGTGCGATCTGCGAGCGCTCATGCTCTTTCCACCACCCGTGTCGCGCGGCGCGCACGGTTGCGCGGCCCCGTGGTGCCCGCCGGGATGCTGAAAACACCGCGATCGTACAGTGCGTTCATCTCGGCCGTCACGATCTGGGAGATCTCCTCCGTCGCGGCGGATGACTGCCGCTCCGCGGGATACGCCAGCATCAGATTGCGCTGCACATTGACGTCGGCGATAGGAAACACGACGATGCGGCCGGCTGCAATTTCAGGGTGAAAGGTCGAGATCGGCATCAGGGCGGGGCCGATGCCGCGCAGCAGCAGCCGTCCGATCGCTTCCACCGCGTTGATTTCGAACTCGACGTTGAGCTTTGCGCCGTAGCGTCCGATCTGATCGTCCACGATCGCGCGAATCGCCTCGGTAACGATGATAGGCGTCCTGGACAGCTCGGCAAGCGTGTAAAACCGCCGCGTGTCCTTCGCCTGAGGCGTCGCCAGCACGACTATCGGCTCGGATATGACGGGGCTCACTCGCAGCGCACGGCTGACGGACGGATTGGTCAGCAGCGCGACATCGACGCGGCCCGTCAGCAGGCCGTCGAACAACAGGGAGCTGAAGTGCTCGACTATCTTCAGCGCCACCTGCGGGCACTGGCGGCGCGTCCTCTCGACGATGCCGGGGACCAGCAGCGGGCCCAGGGTCGGCGACACGCCCAGGATCACTTCGCCGCGCGGGCTTTCGACGTTGGCGCGCAACTCGTCCTTCGCCCGATCCAGCTCGCGCAATGCCCTTCTGCAATGATCCAGGAACTGCCGTCCCGCGCCCGTCAGCCTGACACCGCGCGGCAGCCGCACCAGCAGCGGCAGTCCCAGTTCCTCTTCCATCGTTTTGACGTGCCGCGTAAGCGCCGGCTGCGCCACGCCAAGGCTGGCCGCCGCGCGCGTGATGCCGCCACAATCAGCGATCTGAACAAAATAGCGGATGCTGCGCAGGTCCATGAAATGGCCGGCTGGCCGTGCTGGGGAAAACGCTCTGTAATAACAAAGCGGCATGAATCTAGCAGAAGGCCTGGTCAATCGCAATGACTTCAGGCGGTTTATCCAGCTATTGGACGACAGCACCTCAACTCGTGACATGCCGAACCGTTATGGTTCTGATGCTGAATCGGTATTTGCCGAGCCGCGCCGGTATTGGCTACCATGCAGCAGCGGGTTGCCCATGCGCGTCGAAGCTCGTCCGCGCCGTTTACCCACGGCAACTGCAACGAGGATTCCCAGTTTGAAGCAGATCGGTGTTGGCATCATCGGGACCGGCTGGTGCGGCGGCATACGCGCCGAGACCTGTGCAGCCAGCCCGGTTGTGAGCGAGCTGCACATTGCCGAGACGCGGCCTGATCGGCTGGCCGAGGTCGCGAAGGCGACGGGTGCGCGCAGCGCGAGCGCCGACTATCGGGATCTGCTCAGGATCGGCGCCATCGACGCGGTCATGATCTCGGCGACGCCGGAAACCACCCACTATCCCATGGCGAGAGACAGCCTGCTCGCCGGCAAGCACGTATTTCTGGAAAAACCCATCGCGATCGAGCTGCACGAAGCCGACGAGCTCATTGCGCTCGCCCGGAAGAACGGGCTGAAGTTCACGATCGGCTACTCGCAGCGCTTCAATCCCAAGTTTGCCTACGTCAGGAAGGCGATCAACGACGGCGCGATAGGCCGGCCCGTCAGCGCGCTCGTCAGCCGCCACATCACGCGCAGTCTCGGCAAGAAAATCACTGGGCGGGGCAAGCTCTCCCCCGCCGCCATGGAATCCACCCACGATCTCGACTTCATCCTGTGGTGCCTGGAGCCCGCCAAGCCGCTGCGGGTCTACTCCCAGGTCAACTACGGCGCCATGAGGGAGTCTACCGGCGGCGATATCCCCGACAACCAGTGGATCACGGTCACCATGGACAACGGCCTCTCGTTCGTCGTTGGTGGCGGCTGGAGCCTGCCGCCCGGCTATCCGAATTTCTCGATGACCTGGATAGAGATGATCGGAACCGAAGGCTCGGTGTTCGTGGACGACAGCCACCGCGACGTGGTGCTGAACACCATGAAGGAAGGCATGCGCCTGCCGCTGTCTTCGATGCCGGGTGAGTTCGTCGACCATTCGTACGCCGGCCCGATGAAGGCCGAGACGGTCCACTTTCTGGAAGCGGTTGCGTGCGACCGGCCGGTCCTCGTCACGCCGGAGCAGGCGCGCGCGGTGATGGAGGTCTACATGGCGGCCGATCTGTCCGCAGAGCGCAACGAACCGGTCAGCCTGCCCCTGCCGGAGTCACGGGTCACCAGTCAGGAGCCACAAGTCATCCGCTCATGAAGAAAACACCCAAGCGGATAGGCCTCGCGATCGTCGGCGCGGGGCGCGTCGGTCTCATACGCGGCGAGCTGGCGGCGCGCCATCCGCAAGTCGACTGGATCGGCATCGCCGAGATCAACCCCGAGCGCGGGGAAATCGTGCGTGAAAAATGCGGTGCGGATTTCGTTACCACCGATTTTCGCGAATTGCTCTCGCGCCCGGAGGTGAGTGCGGTCGCGATTTCGACGGATGAACATCTGCACGTCGATCCGGTCGTTTTCGCCGCGGAACGCAAGCTGCCCCTGCTGATCGAAAAACCGCTCGCAACCGATCTCGCGGAGTCCGAAAGCACCCTTGCCGCCATCGAGAAGTCGGGCGTCGACGCCGTGGTCGGCTATACCCAGCGCTTTCGCCGGCGCTGGCTCGTGGCAAAGGAGAAGGTCAGGTCCGGCGCGCTGGGTGAGGTCACGATGGTGACCTCGCGCGCCTTCATGAACCGGTTGGTGGCCATCGACAACTACAAGCGCAGCGACAACCGCGCGGAAGTGACGCCGATGGTGATCTCCGGCACGCATGCGCTCGACATCGTGATGTGGCTGATGGAGGCCAAGAAGCCGGTCGAGGTCTATGCGCGCTCCGTGACCAGGGCCCTGGGGCCGGTGTGGCAGGGTGTGGACGGCACCGCGTATACCATCACATTCGACGACGGCGCGATCTATCACGGCGTGATTTCGTGGGCGCTCCCGGAGATCTGGCCCGGGGCGGTCTACAGCCTCGAGATTGGCGCGGTCGGTACCGAAGGCGTGCTCACCATCGACGATACCCATCGCGACATCGTCCTCGCGACGAATCTCATCCAGGCCGAGGGCTATGCGCCGGACAAACGCCGCCACGTCGATTTCTTGACCAGCTACCCCGTCGGAGATATGGCGCTCGGCGAGCTGCGCGGGCCGATGCGCGAGGAAACCAATTCGTGGCTGAATCGTGTAGCGCTCGGCGTCGCCACGCAGCACGCGACCGCGCGCGAGGGGCATAACCGGCTGATGCTGACCAAGGCGATCGACCTATCGGCACGATTGAAGCGTCCCGTGCCTCTGCCCATTTCCCCTGAAGATGAGAAGCAGTCGACGGATAGGGCCGCAGCATCGCGATGAGCGGCCACGGCGGCGTGATCCATCGCCGCTCTAATGCCCGCATGCCTCAATCATGGGGAGCATAAAATAACAGGAGGAGATCATATGAAAGCTCAGCGCAGTTCGCTCGCAGGATTGTTCGCGACGTTGCTGCTTGGCGCGGTCGGGGCGGTCGCGGCGGCGCAAGACGAGTATCCGAGCCGCCCGGTACGCATGATCGTGCCGTTCGCGCCGGGTGGCGCCTCGGATACCGTCGCGCGTATCATCCAGTCGTCCATGACCGAGTTGTTCAAGCAGCAGGTCGTCGTGGACAACCGCGGCGGCGCCGCCGGCAATATCGGTGTGGAAGCCGCGGTGAAGGCCAACCCTGATGGCTACAATTTTCTGCTCGGGAACGTCGGCACCATGGCGATCAATCCCGTGTACTACACGAAATTTCCCTACAAGCCCCTGAAGGACCTGATTGCGGTCACCCAGGTGGTGGACGTTCCGGGCTGCCTCGTCGTTCACCCTTCCCTGCCCGCAAAGAACGTGAAGGAAGTCATCGCGTACCTGAAGAGCAATCCGGGCAAGCTCAACTACGGAGCGCCGGCGCCGAGCAGCGCGAACAATCTGGAAATGATCATGTTCATGCGTGCCACCGGCACCGATGCGGTGCAGATCGCCTATAAGGGAGGCGCAGGGCCGGCGATGATCGGGCTGCTGGGCAACGAGGTGCAGATGATGTTCGTTACGTTCTCATCCGCCGTCAACTTTGCCAGGCAGGGCCGCGTCAGAATGCTGGGCGTGATCTCGCCCGAGCGCAATCCGGCGCTGGCGGAAGTTCCAACGATGCGCGAGCAGGGGCTCAACATGGCGGTCGGCTCCTGGCAGGGCCTGTTTCTTCCCAAGGGCACGCCGCAGCCGGTGGTGAACAAGCTCTACCAGGTCGGCGTGGACATGATGAAGGACCCGCTGGTCGTGAAGCGCATGGGCGAAAGCGGGATCACGATCGTCACCAGCAAGTCGCCGGCCGAGTTTGTCGCCCTCGTCAAGGCGGAGACCGACCGTTTCGGGAAGGCCATCAAGGATGCGAACATTCCGACCGAATGATCCCCTGCCGCAACGATTTTTCAGGATAACCACATAAATACGAACGGAGAGTGAGATGGCGAATTTCGGTATTGCAGGACTGGATTGGCAGCAGCGCGTCAACTGGGAGCGGTTGCGCAACTACAGGCTCGAACGGGCGCGCGAGCGGATGAAGGCCCACGGCCTGGGCGCGATGCTGCTCATGTACGACGAGAACGTCCGCTACGTCACGGGCACGCTCACTCCGGGCTGGAACCGCCTCAAGCCCGGGCTGCGCTACGCCATGCTGTGCGGCGACGACAAGCCGGTGCTCTTCGAGCAGGGCGACCTCGGCTTCCAGATCGAGCGTCACTCGCCGTGGATACCGAAGGATCATGTGCGCTGGTCGTACGCCTGGATCAAGGGCGCCGCCGGCCCCGCTTCCAGCCAGCAGGTCAAGAAATTCACCAACGCGGTCAAGCAGGAGATGAAGAAGGCCAACGTTGCCGGCGCCAAGCTCGGTGTGGACTTCATCGACATCAACATGCTCAAGGTCTTCGCGGACGAGAAGATCGACTGGACCGACGGCATGACCCCGATGATGGAGGCGCGCGCCGTCAAGAACGTCGACGAGCAGGAATGCCTGCGCATGGTCGGGGCCATCGGCGACGGCGCGCACTGGGAGTTCATGAACTTCCTGAAGCCCGGCATCACCGAGAACAAGCTCACGGCGCACATCATGGAGTATCTCTACGCGGTCCCGGGCATGGAGGACGTGGAGGACGTCATCGTCTCCTCCGGCCCCAATACCTGGCCGAACTGGCGCAATTTCTCCGACCGCATCGTCAAGCCGGGCGATATCGTGTTCATGGATCTCGCCGCGCTCACGTGGAACGGCTACAAGTCCTGCTATTACCGGACCTACTGCGCGGGCAAGGAGCCGACCAAGGAGCAAAAGGATATTTACGCGACGGCCCTGAAATGGCTGTACGACTCGATCAAGGCGGTGAAGGTCGGCACGACCACCCGGGAGATCGCCTCGAAGTGGCCCTCGGCCAAGGAAGCGTGGGGCTACGAGGAGGAGGACCAGGCGGCCGCCAACCTGTGGGGACACGGGCTCGGGCTCGCGCAGTACGACCAGCCCGTCATCTCCCGCATCTGGTCGCTCGACCATCCGATCGAGATCAAGGAGGGCATGGTATTCGCGCTCGAGACCCAGCACGGCAAGATGTACGAGTGGGGCGTGCGCATCGAGGAGATGTTGATCGTGCACAAGGACCGCGTCGAGATCATCTCCAATTTTCCGGTCGAGCAGATCACCGTCGTCGACCCGATGCCGGGTTATTCAAGCCTCGCCGGGCGCTAGGCGGGGAAGCGGGGGCGCGTTTGTGCCGGCCTACGTAATTCACATTGCCGAGCCGGGAGCGGCGGACGCGAGCCTCGTCGGCCCCAAGGCCGCGAATCTTGCGGCCATTGGGCGCGCGGGCCTGCCTATCCCCGACGGCTTTTGCGTGGGAGCGCAGGCTTACCGGCACCAGCTGGCCGCGCTCGCGCTGGAACGTACGGCGCGCGAGGTATTCGCCAGCTCAGGACCGCAGGCTCGCCGTCATGCGCTCGAGATGAAGCTCCGGCTCATGGACGAGGCCGTGGCGTCGCCAGTTTGTGATGCGTTGGTCGCGGCGCGCTCGACGCTCCTGGAACGCAACGCTGGCGCGTCAGTCGTGGTGCGCTCCTCCGCGCTCGTGGAAGATCGCCAGGGTTCCAGTTTCGCCGGGCAGTTCGAGAGTTTCCTGCAGCTGGAAGACGAAGCCGACTTCCTCACTGCCGTGCGCGGGTGCTGGGCCGCACTGTGGTCGACGCGCGCGCTACGCTATATGGCTACGCACGGGCTCGATCCCGCCGATACGGCCATGGCGCTGCTGGTCCAGCCGCTCGTCGCTGCACGGGTTGCGGGCGGCGCATTGAGCCGCACCTCGGAAGACGCCCTCCTCATCAATGCGACGTGGGGACTCGGGTCCACGATCGCGCAAGGTGAGGTGGCGCCCGACCGCTACGTGCTGTCGCGCGACGGGAAATTGCGCGAATCGGTCACTGGATACAAGCAGTTTTCTCATACCGCCAGTTGCGCTCATCTGCGCCGGGCGCCGGCGCCCGGTCGCCCGCGTACGGCCAATCCCTGCCTCACCCCGGCTCAGGCAGCCGAGCTGGGCAGCCTCGTGCAGCAAACGGAGGCGCTGATGGGGATGCCCGTCGAGATCGAGTGGGCAATGGACGATGCGGGTTTCAAGCTGCTGCAGGCACGTCCGCTCAATCTGCAGCCGGCACCGGTCGTGGACGAGCGGTGGCGGACGCGCCCGCGCCTCAACGGCCAGCCCGCGGGAGTGGGCTGGGCCACGGGACGCGCGTGCGTCATAAACTGCGAGTGCGAGCTTTCCCGGGTCGCTCCGGGCGACGTGCTGGTAACCCGCATGGCCGGTCCGGCCTTGGGCGAAATTCTTCCGCGCGTCGCCGGCGTCGTAGCCGAGCTGGGCGGCAGCACCTCCCATCTCGCATCGCTCGCGCGCGAGCGGGGCATACCCGTGGTGCTTGGTGCCTTCGATGCAACTCATCGCATTCCCGAAGGCTCGCTGGTGGCGGTCGACGGGGTGGCGGGGATAGTTCGCTGGCAAGCAGCGAACTAGAGACTTGCGATTAGGAATTGGGTTCTACAGGATTGAGACATCAGTCTTTAGCCCCTGCATCGAGGAAACGAGATGGCGCAGAGAATCCGCGGTATAACCGACGAGGAAGCGGCCGGTCCAGTGAAGGACTTGTTCGACGCATCGGATCGCATGCTCGGCCGTATTGCCAATCTGCAGCGCATTCTCGCCCATAGCCCCAAGCTCGCGCGCTGGTTCCTGCCGCTCGTCGCAGCGGTGCGACAGCCGGACGCCGGCGCGGTCTCGGACGTCCGGCTGCGCAACCTCGCGGTGCTCAAGACCTCCACCATCAACGGCTGCTGCTACTGAACGGAGCACAACCGGGTGCTTGGTCAAGCACTGGGACTGAAAGACGAGGAGTTCGATGCCCTTCAAGGCGATTACCGGGCGAGCGCTCTCTTCAACGAGAAGGAAAAAGCGGCGATGGCCTGGGCCGAAGCGATGACGCTGAACACCGCCAGGCGCGATGACGCGGTCTGGAACGACCTGCGCCGGCTCTTCACCGACGCCGAAATCGTCGAGATCTCGCTTGCCTCTGGCATGTTCAACATGATCAACCGGCTGAACGACTCGTTCCGCACCGAGCTCGAGCCGGAGGAATACAACCGCAGGCAACATCGCGCGGTGGGCGTCAACGCCGCTGCGCTCGAGGACTACGCCTGCCGTATCTGCTCCAAATCAGTTTGAAGTTACCAGTTTGAGGTTTGAAGTTAACAATGCATGACGACGGATGCTTTTTCGCGGCGTTCCAGGTTCAAACTTGAAACCTCAAACTTGAAACTCGAAATGCGCCCGCGCATTTACATCACGCAGCCCGTTGCCGCCGGCGCGCTCGAGCGCCTGCGCCGGGTTGCCGATGTCGAGATCAACCCCGACACGCTGCACAAGGTGACCAAGGCGGAACTCCTCGAGCGCATGCCGCAGCTCGACATCCTGTTCTGCCTGCTGCACGATCGTGTGGACCGGGATCTGATCGCAGCCGGAACCCGGTTGCGCGTAATCGCTTCGATGAAGATCACGCCTACCGACATCGATATCGCGGCGGCCAACGCGCGGCGCATCCCTGTCACGGTTGTCCCCCCCGTCGTGACCGAGGCAACCGCCGACATACACTTCGCCCTGCTGCTGGCGGTCGCCCGCCGGGTGGTCGAGGGCGACCGACTGGTGCGCGCCGGGATCTTTCCCGGTGCACAGTCCGCGCACCTCGTCGGAGCGGCGGTGCACGGCAAGGTCATCGGTCTCATCGGCGGCGGCGGCCGTATCGGCAAAGCGGTCGCCAAGCGGGCGCAGGGCTTCTCGATGCGCACCCTCTACTGGACCCCTCGGCGCAAGCCGGAAGCCGAGGAGCGCGAAGCCGGGCTCATCTACGCTTCCTACGATCAGCTGCTGGCCGAATCCGATTTCGTCTCAGTCCATGCGCCGTTCACGGCCGAGACGCGCCATTTGGTGGGCGAGCGCGAGCTCGGACTCATGAAGCCCACAGCATTCCTGGTCAACACGGCTCGTGGCCCGATCGTGGACGAGGAGGCGCTTGCGCGCGCACTGGCAGAGCACCGCATCGCCGGCGCGGGCCTGGATGTCTTCGAGAACGAGCCCACGGTCCATCCGGCGCTGCTTGGCATGACCAACGTCGTGCTCACGCCTCACTTGGGAAGCGCCGTTTCGGAGACGAGAGAGATGATGGCCAACGTGGTTGTGGACAATATCATGGCCGTTCTGGACGGGCGGCAGCCGCCCAACTGCTGGAATCGCGAGATCTACGGCGGTCCGCAGGCGGCCCAGGTGACCGATTTTCTCAAGGGAGAGGAAAAACGATGAAGCCACACCGATGCATCAGCGCGATCGCTGCACTCGCCGTCATGGCATCGCTAGCCGGCCCGATTACCCTCGTTACAGCCGTCCCGGCGCGGGCGCAGGCGCTGCCGGCGATGGAGGCCGTGATCGGCAACAATTTCGGCCACCTGCCCATGTTTGTGGGCGTGGAGAAAGGCCTCTTCAAGAAGCATGGCATCGACGTCAAGCTCAAGGTCGTGAACACCGGGACCGACATGGTCAACGCCATGAAGAAGAACGAGGTGCAGATCGGCGACATGAGCGTGACGACGTTCCTGAAGGCGCGCCACGATGGATCGCCCTTTACCGTGGTCGGGTTCATCATGAACGACGCCAATGCGACCAACGCGGACGATCCGCTTGCGATCGTCGCCCGCAAGGATTCGGGGGTGCGCTCGGTCGAGGACCTGAAGGGCAAGCGGGTGGGTCTCGCCCGGGAGCAGACCTCGGACGAATACCTGAAGATGGTGCTCGCACGCCGCGGCCTGAAATACGAGGAGGTCGACATCGAGAACATCATGTCCCCGCCGGCGCTTACCGGGGCGCTGGCCCAGGGCAAGGTCGACGCCGTCGTGTCGTGGGAGCCGTTCAATACCATGGTGCTCGAGGGTGCGGCGGGTTCCTACGTGGTATTGCGCGGCGGCGGCCATCTCTCGTACATCATGGTGGCGACAGTGCACGATCCCATGCTGCGCGATAACCCGAAAGCGGTTCAGAGCTTCGTCAACGGGCTCGCCGCCGCATCGCACTACACGCGGCAGAACCGCTCCGAAGCGGTGGAGATCTTCGCGAAGTGGGTGCCCAACGTCGACCTCAACGTCGCGCGCAAGGCGATACAGCACATCAAGTACGATCCCCGTGTCTCCAGAGCCAGCCTCCAAGCCTTCGAAAACGCCCAGAACGATCTGCTCAAGCTGACGCTCAAGCCCGGCACTCAGCCGATCAAGGTCACCGATATCGTGCTGGCGTCGTATACCGAGGCGGCACAGAAGGCGCATCCGGAATATTTTGCGGACCTGCTGCCGCTAAAGTGATCGTGACTCGCGGCGGCGAGCCGTGGCTCGAAGCTGACCTGGCCGGCGATGTCGCGCCGACAGCGAACGGAAGGGTGCGAAAGGAGCAACCATGGCCGCACAGCCGAAAGTAGTTTTGACCGATTACGTCTGGGAATCGCTGGACGTGGAAAAGAAAACGCTCGCGGGGCTCGCCGAGCTAGTGCCGCTCCAGACGAAGAAGCCTGAGGAGTTCCTGCCGCAGGCGGCCGATTGCGACGCCCTCCTAAATACGTACGCCGGTCCCATCACGGCGGAGGTCATGGCGAAGATGCCGAGGTGCAAGATCATCGCCCGCTACGGGATTGGCGTCGATACCATAGACCTCGAGGCCGCCACCCGGGCCGGCATCATCGTGACCAACAACCCGACCTATTGCATCGAGGAGGTCGCCGAGCACACCATGGCTCTGCTCCTCGCCTGCGCCCGCAAAATCGCCTTCTACGACCGTCTCGTTCGCGGCGGCGGCTGGGAAGTTCCGCCCGGCAAGCCGATGTTCCGCCTGGCGGGGACCACGCTCGGCCTGGTGGGCTTCGGCAATATCGCCCGGCAGGTTGCAGTGCGTGCCGCCGCTTTCGGCATGCGGGTCCTGTACGCCGATCCGTACGTCCAGGCCGGGCAGTTCAGCGAGCCCGGCACGAAGATGGAGCTGCACGAGATGCTCCAACAGTCCGACTTCGTATCGGTGCACCCGCCGCTCATGCCTCAGACCAGGAAAATGATCGGCGACGAGGCTTTCGCGCTGATGAAGCCGACGGCGTTTCTGATCAACTGCTCGCGCGGTCCCATCGTTGATACGGAGGCGCTGGTGCGCGCGCTCGACGCGGGAAAGATCGCCGGAGCGGCGCTCGATACCACGGATCCGGAGCCGCTGCCCAATCCACACCCGCTGCGCGGCCGCGAGAACGTCATCATCAATCCGCACGCCGCGTGGTACAGCGAGAAAGCCATGGTGGGACTCCAGGCGGGAGCACCCAGTGAAGTGCGCCGCGTGCTCTCGGGAGAATGGCCGGTGAACGTGGTGAACCGCGCCGTAAAGGGCAAGAGCCGCGCGGGGCTCTGAATTAGTCAAGTACCATCGGTGTCTGCCCGGGAATCCGCCGGCCGGGGCGCCGACTTTTTGGGCGCGCGGTACTTCAGCGCGAGCACGGAGATGTCGTCCGACTGCACCGCGCCCTGGGTGAAGGCGCGAATCTCGGCGTGTAGCATGCGCACGACGTGCGCCGCTTCCGCTGCGCTTTCCATTCCCACGACGCACTTGCGCATGCGGTCGTGGCCGAGCGGTCGCTGGTGCCGGTCCATCGCCTCGGTGACGCCGTCGGTGTAGCACAAGACGATGGCGTCCGGCTTGAGCTGCACGTGTCCCGACTCGTAGTGCGCGTCGTCGGCGATGCCGAGCATCAGGCCGCCGATGCACTCGAGCAGGTCGAAGGTCTCCCCGCCCAGGCTGACCAGCGGCGCATCGTGCCCGGCGCTGGAATAGGAGAGCTTTCCGCGCGCCAGGTCGATCGTGCCGCAAAATACGGTGACGAACATGTTGACTTCGTTGTTGCGGCAAAGCTGCTGATTCACCCGCGTCAGCACTTCGTGCGGCGGAACGTCCCTCGACGCTTCCATGCGGAGCAACGTCATCGACCTTACCATGAACAGCGCCGCCGGTATTCCCTTTCCCGACACGTCCCCGATCGCGAAGAACAGCTTGTCCTCTCCGACCAGGAAGACGTCGAAAAAATCGCCGCTTACCTCTTTCGCGGGATCCATCAGCGCGTACACGTCGAACTCCTCGTGGCCCGGAAACAGCGGGTAGCCGTGAGGCAGCATGCTCGCCTGTATCGTGCGCGCGGTCTGCAGGTCCTTCTCGATATGCTCCAGCTGCAGGCGCCGGCTCACGTTCTGCACGATCACCTCGTTGTCCTGACGCATGCGCTCCGAGAGGATGGTCAGCAGATTGCGGGCGATCCCGGGCAGCGCGATGATCTGCGACCAGAACACCACATCCGGAATCACGAGCACGCGCGCCGCGGTGTGGGCGACCACGGACGCGGAAACGGGCTTGCCGTCGATGATGGATAGCTCGCCGACGCATTCGCCGCGCTCGATGATGACTGACTGCGCCAGGCTGTCCGCGCCGATGCTTACTCTCAAGCGTCCGGAAAGCACAAGGTAGATGTCGTGATTGGGCTGGCCCGGCGCGAGCAGGACCTCGTTCGCCGCGTAGCTGCGCACCGCGCAGCCGGCAAGCACCCGCGTCAGACGCTCGTCATGAATGTCCCGGAAGAGGAGCAGATCCGTGCCGGACCTGCCGTGCCTGCGCTCGCCAGTAGCGCGGCGGTCATAAGGGACGCGAGTGCCGTTCGGGAGGACCAGCGGGAAGTCGACCACGCCCTGGCGCTTGCGGCGCTCGGCCCAGCGGCCGTACTCCGGGATTGTTTCGTCCGTCTTGTCCGTTTTGTCCATACTGCGGCGCAGCGCCACGCCGCCCCCCTGCTCTACTCCAGCGCCAAAACGAGTATACGCCCAACCGGCCAGGACACTCGATCTGCGCCCGCCGCCTCTGCTATCATGATCCCGAAAAAGGGAAGCCAAACATGGAAATGCACGTCGAGAAGCTCGACGGCGACATCACGCGCATCCGCCTGGTGGGCCGGATGGACCACGCGGGTGCGACGGGGATCGATGCCCGGTTCATGGAATCCGCGGCCAGCGACAAGTTCCTGCTCGTCGATCTGTCCAAGGTGAGCTTCCTGGCGTCGATGGGAATACGTACCCTGATCACAGCGGCCAAAGCACTCAGGGAGCGGGGCGGCAAGATGATCCTGTTCAGCCCCGACCTGATGGTGGCGAAGGTCCTGAAGACGAGCGGCACCGATATGCTGATTCCCGTCTATTACGATCTTGGCCTCGCCCGCAATGCGCTGCAGCCGTCGCCCGCACCCAAGCGCTGAGCGCCGGCCGGGCGCCTGGTGAGAAGATGAACCGGCGGGACCGACCGGGCGCCGCCGACGCGGCAGCCGCCGCGGCCGGCCGGGTTGCCGGCGAACGCCGGGTATTTCAGAACAGCTTGTCCGAGCTCGCGGGGGCGGGCGAGTGGCTGCGCTCGTTCGCAGTCGAATGCGGCCTTACGCACGAGGTCACGCACGACCTCGACCTGGCGCTGCACGAAGTGCTTACCAACATCATCAGCTACGCCTATCGCGACAACAGGCACCACGAGATAACCGTAGTTCTGCGCGAACATTCGAACCGGATCAGCGTCGTCGTCGAAGACGACGGCGTGCCGTTCAATCCGCTCACCGCGCCTCCCACGCACCCGGCAGCGACCCTCGAGCAATCGCCACCCGGTGGGCGCGGCCTGAGGCTGATGCGGTCTCTGGTGGACGAGCTCCAATACGCGCGCCGGGACGGCAAGAACGTGCTCACCATGATAGTCGTGCTCGACGACCCTTTCAGTTGACCCGATGATAAACGCCGCGATCGTCGGGCTCGGCTGGTGGGGAAAGAACCTCGTCGGCGCCGTCCAGGGCAAGAGCTCGAAGCTGCGCTTCGTCCATGGCGTGAGCAAGGAGTTCGACGCCGCGTTGCCCATTGCCGAAGCTCAGGGGTTTACCCTGAGCGACGATCTCGAGCGGGCGCTCGCGGATCCGCGCGTCGAGGCGGTCGTTCTCGCAACGCCCCATTCCCTGCACACGGATCAGGTCGTGCGCGTGGCGCAGGCCCGCAAGCCGGTCTTCTGCGAGAAGCCTTTTGCGCTGAAGCGCGCCGACGCGGAGCGCTCGGTGGCCGCCTGCGCGCAAGCCGGAATCGTGCTCGGCGTCGGCACCAACAAGCGTTTCTGGCCTTCGATGGCGGAGCTGCGGCGCATCGTGGCGAGCGGTGCGCTGGGACGCGTGATGCTGATCGAGGGGCACTACAGCAACGAAAACTCGGGCATGCACTTCTCCGCGTGGCGGGATTCTCCGAGCGAGTCTCCCGGCGGCGGGATGACGGGCACCGGCATTCATCTGCTCGATGCCTTCGTGAGCATCGCCGGCCCGGTATCCGACGTGGACGCGCGTCTCACGACGCATCGCGCGGGACGCGACCCTCGCGACACGATCGCGGTGAATTTCAATTTTGCAAACGGACTGACCGGCTACTTCGGAGCGGTGCGCGCCTCACCCATCTATTGGCGAGTGCACGTGTTCGGTGACGAGGGCTCGGCCGAGGCGCTGGGCGAGACGCAGGTCCTGCTGCGGACGCGCGGCGGCAAGATCGAGCAACGCGATTTCCCGAAGGTGGACTCGTTGCTCGCCGAACTCGACGCCTTCGCCGACGCGGTCGAAGACCGCGTGCCCTACCCCATCAGCCCGAAGGAGATCGTGGAGGTGGTGGCGGCGTTCGAGGGCATCATCTCGTCGATGTCGACCCGGAAGCCGGTAGCCGTCGGGAAATGATGAACAGGCCATAAAAAAGGCGAGCCTCGGCTCGCCTTTCCTTTGCGACCCTGACGGATCACGGATAACGGATCACTTTCTTCAGAGGGCCCTCTCCAGCGCGTCCCGCTGAGCGTACAGCTCCTGCGGCATGCGCGACTTGAGCTTCTCGAACAGCTCCGCGTGGTCCTGCAATTCCTTGCGCCAGACTGACGGGTCGATTTTCGTCAATTCGTCGAAGCGCTCGCGCGTGAAGCCTTCGAGCCCGGCCCATTCGAGGTCCTCGTAGCGCGGCTGGAATCCCAACGGAGTCCTCACGGCGCCCACTTTCCCCTCGATGCGGTCGATGATCCACTTGAGCACGCGCATGTTGTCGCCGAAGCCGGGCCAGATGAACTCGCCCTTCGCATCCTGCCGGAACCAGTTCACGCCGAAGATGCGCGGCGGCTGACTGAGGCCCCTGCCGATGGTCAGCCAGTGCCTGAAATAGTCGCCGTAGTGGTAACCGCAGAACGGCAGCATGGCGAACGGATCGCGGCGCACGACCCCGACCTGGCCCACGATGGCGGCGGTGGTCTCCGATGCCATGGTCGAGGCCGCGTACACGCCATGCGTCCAGTCGAAGGATTCCGTCACCAGCGGCACGGCCGTAGCGCGCCGCCCTCCGAACAGGAATACGCTGATCGGCACTCCCGCCGGATTTTCCCAATCCGGGTCTACGGACGGTATCTGGTTGCAGCTCATGGTGAAGCGCGCGTTGGGATGCGCCGCCTTGCGCCCGCAGCCCGGAGTCCAGGCCTTGCCCTGCCAGTCCGTGAGCTCTTTCGGAGCCTCCTTCGTCATGCCTTCCCACCACACGTCGCCGTCCGGCGTCAGCGCTACGTTGGTGAATATCGTGTCATGCTTGACCGCTTCCAGGCAGTTGGGATTGGTGAACTGCGACGTTCCGGGCGCGACGCCGAACGCGCCGGCCTCCGGATTGATGGCATAGAGCCGGCCGTCCTTGCCGGGCTTGATCCAGGCGATGTCCTCGCCGATGGTCGTAATCTTCCAGCCCTTCTCCTTGAATATCCTGGGGGGAACCAGCATGGCGAGATTGGTCTTGCCGCATGCGCTCGGGAAGGCTCCGGCCATGTAGTACTTCTTTTTCGCCGGAGTCTCGACGCCGACAATCAGCATGTGCTCGGCAAGCCAGCCCTGCTCTTTCGCCATGATCGATGCAATCCGCAGCGCCAGGCACTTCTTGCCGAGCAGCGCGTTGCCGCCGTAGCCGCTGCCGAACGACCAGATTTCCTTGGTCTCCGGATAATGCACGATGTACTTGTGCTCCCTGTTGCTCGGCCACGGGACGTCCTTCTGCCCCGGCGCGAGCGGCATCCCGACGGAGTGCACGCAGGGCACGAAATGACCGTCCGCGCCCAGCACGTCGAGCACCTTGCGGCCGATGCGCGTCATGAGCTTCATGTTGACCACCACGTATGGCGAGTCGGTGACCTCCACGCCGATATGCGCGATGTGCGAGCCCAGGGGGCCCATGCTGTAGGGGATCACGTACATCGTGCGCCCGCGCATGCAGCCCTCGAACAGCTTGCCGAGGGTGGCCCGCATCTCTTCCGGCGCTACCCAGTTGTTGTTGGGGCCGGCGTCATCCCGCGCGCGGCTGCAGACGAAGGTCCGCTCCTCCATGCGCGCGACGTCGTCGGGATCGGAGCGGGCGAGGAAACAGCCCGGACGCTTCTGCTCGTTCAAGCGGATGAGCGTGCCCGAAGCGATCATCTCCGTGCACAACCGGTCGTACTCTTCTTGCGACCCGTCGCACCAATAGATGCGCTCCGGCTTGGTCAGGTTGGCGATTTGAGCTACCCAGTCCGTGAGCTGGGCGTGACTCACCGGATAGTCACCGGACTGCACGAGATGCGCGCCCGTAGCGGGGCGATTCATGAGGCTTTCTCTCCGTTGCGTTCTTCTAAAAACAAAGGCAAAGCTGCAATATTATTGCCGCTTTGCCGTTACCAAAATTGTACACGAAAATGACCGTACTTCGCACTGGCGGCGGGGCGCGCACCAGATTGGTTCACCCATTTTGCATGGATTGTTGCGCTGCAACGCGACCGTGGACAACGAGCGCCGACGCTGACCAAGAGCTTGGCGCAGCACCAGAAAAAGCCGGGGCGGCGGGCTCCGGCCCGGCCTCCCCGCCGCGGAATCCGGTCGAATGATTTCAGCGGCGCTGGAACTGCGTCTTCCCGAACATGATGTCCCAGGACTTATCGTCATGCGGTTGCTGGTTGGCGGCCTGGACGTCCTTCAGCACCTGCAGAGCGCGCTGCACCGCCGGACGGGCATTAATCGCATCGAACCAGCGTTTGACGTTCGGGTACTCCTCGATCTTTACGCCGCGGCTATCGGCGCCGCGCAGCCACGGAAAGCATGCCATGTCCGCGATCGAGTATTCACCCGCGACATACGGCAACTGCGCCAGGCGCTTGTCGAGGACATTGGTCAACCGGTTCGCCTCGTTGGTGTAGCGCTCGATCGGATAGGTGAGCTTTTCCTTCGAGTAGCGGCGAAAGTGATTGGCCTGCCCCATCATCGGACCCAGCCCTCCCATCTGCCACATCAGCCACTGCATCACGTCGTAGCGTGCCGGGCCTTCCTTCGGCAGGAACTTCCCGGTTTTCTCGCCGAGGTAGACGAGGATGGCGCCGGTCTCGAACACCGATAGCGACTTGCCGCCAGGCCCTTCGCTGTCCACGATCGCCGGGATCCGGTTGTTGGGGCTGATCTTGAGGAAATCCGGCTGGAACTGTTCGCCGGTTCGGATGTTGACCCCGTGCACGCGATATGCGAGTCCGGTCTCCTCGAACATGATATGTATCTTGTGACCGTTGGGCGTCGGCCAGGTGTATGCGTCTATCATGCTTCCTCCGTTACAAGCCGTGATGGGTGATGGGTGACAGGTGCCGGCGAACCGACGTTCGTCGGCGAAACTCGGAAACGGCATCCTACCACTGTCAGGAGCCGCCAGTGCCGATGCCGCCGAAGCCCCTCTCTCATCCTTCCTCCTTGCCCTTGAATGGCGTGCGATTGGCGCGCAGCACCGGCGCCCACTTCTCCGTCTCCGAGTTGATGCGGGTGGCGAACTGCGCGAGCGAAGCCGTCGCCGGATTGAGGCCGAGCTCCACCAGTCGCACCCGCGCGGCTTCCCCGGCCATATAGCTCGCAATCTGCTCGCTCAGCCAGACTCTCGGCGCGGGCGGGATGCGGGTCGGCGCGAACACGCCGTACCACGCCTCGACCTCGAATCCTGGAAGCCCTGATTCGGCCAGGGTCGGCAGTAGCGGAAGCGATTCGAATCTTGTGGCGCTGCTGATGCCGAGGGCCTTGAAATGCTCGTTGCCGAGATACGGCAGCGCGAGCGGAAGCGCGGCAAACATCAGGGCAACCTGTCCCGTCGCGAGCGCATTCAATGCCGCTAATCCGCCGTTATACGACACGTGCACGACTTCGACCCCGGACATCCGGCGAAACAGCTCACCGGCCAGGTGCCCGGTGCTCGCCTCGCCGGATGAGCCGTAATTGATCTCGCCCGGGCGTGGCTTCAGCCAGCCGGCGAGGCCCTGCACGCTGGCGACCGGCAGGCCGGTATTGACGAGCAGCAGAAACGGCATCGTCGCGAGCGGCGCGACGAGCACGAAGTCGCGCACCGGATCGTATCGAACGCCGTAGAAATAGTGCGGGTTGATCACCATGGTGCCGTTGCTGGCGAGCAACAGCGTGTGCCCGTCGGCGGGCGCGCGCGCGACCGAGACGGCGCCCCTGGTGGTGGCGCCGCCGGGCTGCCGCTC
>DATFWO010000378.1:0-31648 GCA_035259205.1 Burkholderiales bacterium
CGGTCAATGCCAAGCTGACGGCTCTCCGCATCTTCCCTCCTCCTTGGTATCTTTCCCGCGCGATATCGACCGACAGCAGACGCCTGCAGCTCCGCGGATCGCCGATCAGTGTAACAACAATCGGGCGCAGCGTCCGTTGCCGACGTGTGAGTTGCGCTGTCGCAGAAGGGGCTCGGGGTAGAATCCGGCGAGAAGGAGAAACCGGATGGGAAGGCGATGTCACGCGATTCTGTGCGGCGGACCGTGCGCAATTGCGCTCTTCCTTGCCGGAACGCAGTCGTTCCCGCAGACCTATCCCGTGCGGCCGATACGCCTAGTGGTGCCGTATCCGCCCGGTGGCGGCGCGGACAACGTCGCGCGTCCGATCGCGCAGAAGCTCTCGGAGGCGCTCGGCCAGCAGGTCGTCATCGACAACCGGGGCGGCGCCGCCGGCATCATCGGCGCGGACATCGTCGCCAAGAGCAAACCCGACGGCTACACGTTGCTCGACGATTCGAGCTCCCGCGCGGTGAACCCGGCGCTGCGCAAGCTGCCTTTCGACACCCTGAAGGACTTCGCGTCCGTCGGGATGATCGTGATCAATCCGAACTTTCTGGTCGTGCACCCGTCGCTGCCGGTCAGGACGGTGCGCGACCTGATCCGACTCGCAAGAGAGCGTCCGGGCGAGATCAAGTACGCATCCTCCGGCGTCGGCAGCGCGCCGCACATGGGCGCCGCCCTGTTCCAGTACATGGCGAAGATCGACCTGCTCCACGTGCCGTACAAGGGCGGCGGCCCGGCGCTCGCGGATCTCATCGGCGGTCACGTGCAGCTGCTCTTCCCGAACATCGCGTCCGGTCTGCCGCACGTGAAATCCGGCAAGCTGAGAGGCATCGCCGTGACCTCGAGCAAGCGCTCGCGCTCGGCGCCGCAGTTTCCGACCGTCGCCGAATCCGGCCTGCCGGGGTACGAGCTCCACGAATGGAACGCGCTGTTCGCTCCCGCGGGCACCCCGCAGGAGATCATCGGGAGGCTGAATTCCGAGCTCGGTAAGATCCTGCGAGCGCCCGAAATGCAGGAGCGCCTCTTTCAGATGGGCGCCGAAGCCGCGCCCGGCACCCCGGAGCAGCTCGACGAATACGTTCGCCGCGAGCTCGCAAAATGGGATAAGGTGGTGAAGGACGTGGGGATCAAGGTCGATTAGTCCACCTTCGAGCGACGTGCAATCCGCGCCCGTCATTGAACCGCCTGTGACCAGGACTCAACCGACCGGCAGTAGAACATTCACCCTTGATCGGAGCCTACGATGAATATTTCCCCTCGATCGGTCTTCCTTGCAACCGCGCTGCTTGTTGCGGTCCCGGCTATCGCGCCGCAAGGCGCCCGGGCGCAGACGCCGTCGCAGATGGAGTACGAGCGCCAGCAACGCGAGTACCGGCAGCAGCAGGAGCAGCAGCGCCAGGAGCAGCAGCGGCAGCAGCAGCTCATGAATGAGAACGCGCGCCGGCAGCAGGAAGAGTCGCGGCGATTGAATGCTCCCACGGGCCAGAGCCCAACGCCCGGCTACCAGGGCGTTGCACCCCAGGCCGCTCCGCGGCAATCGCGAGTCCAGGAAACCCCGCCTGTCGTCACGACGGCGACGGACTGGGCGTCGACCTGCAGTTCGCAGGCCAACGGCGGCACGGATATCTACATCGCTCGCTCTACTATCAGCAAGTCCGGTGACCTGGTGAAGATGTGGGATATGTTCGATTTCAAGAGCGTACAAACCGCGGACGACAAGCGGTACTTCTCAACAAAGAATCAGCATGAATACGACTGCAAGCGCAAGCGGCTGCGGATGCTTTCCACGACGGGTTTTTCCGGAAGAATGGGCAAAGGAGCGGTCGTTGCATACAGCAACACACCCTTCCCCTGGGAGCCTGTCCCTGCCGGCGGCTACGCTGAAAGTTGCTACTGGAAGCAAGCCTGCGAGAAGAAGTAGGGTCAAAACCAGTTCGCCTTGTCGACGACGTTGCGCAGCGGATGACCTGCCGCGAAGCGCCGGCAGTTGTCGAGCACGATGTCGTAGCGACGATCGTCCAGGTACGGCCCGTAGCCTGCGGTGTGAGGCGTGATCAGCACGCCGGGCATCGTCCACAGCGCGTGATCCGCCGGCAGCGGTTCCTGCTCGAACACGTCGAGCGCGGCGCCGGCGATCTCGCCGGCGTCGAGCGCCGCGGCGAGGTCGTCGAGCCGCGTCGTCTTGCCGCGCCCGATATTGATGAAAAACGCGGTCCGTTTCATGCGCCGGAAGCGCGCCCGGTTCATGAAGCCCTCCGTGGCGGGCGTATGCGGCACGGTGAGAATTACGAAGTCAGCGCGCGGCAACTGGTCATCGAGCGCATCGGGGTGGTGCAGCTCCTTCACGCCCGGCGGCTTGTCCTCCCGGCGCGCATCGACGCCGATCACCGTAATCCCGAACGCCGCGGCGAGCCGGGCCGCCTCCGCCCCGATGCCGCCCACGCCTACGATCAGGGCTGCGGCGGCGGGCAGATGGATGATGCCGGTATCGTGCGGCGCAGGGCGCCATTCGCGCCGGAGCTGCTGCGGGTAGTAGCGGTGCAGCCCGCGGGCGAACGCCAGGACGAAGGCCATGATGTGCGCGCCGATGTGATCGTTGAAGATCTCGCGGAAGTTGGTGACGGCCACCGGGTGCTCGATCAGCTCGGGGTAGTAATATCCCGCTGGCGGCGCTGCATTGGGCGCCTGAAGCCAGCGCAGCCGCTTCGCCTTGCGCAGCAACTCCGGCGGCAGTGTCCCGAATGCGGCATCCGCATCGATTATGGCTGCGTCCGCCTGTTGCCGGTCCTCGGCGACCACTATCGAAAAGTCCGGAAGGGCGGCCGCGAGCCGGGCGCCCCACGTCCGCGTAACCGCCGTCTGCGGCGGCAACATCAGGAATTTCGCTGGCATCGGTATCTTGGCTGCACGCGCAACGCCACCGGAATTTAAGCACGCGAGGATCGATACATCAATTCGATACTCACTCGGTATCCCCCCAAAAAAAAGCGGCCCGACTGGCCGCTTTTCCTGGTGTAATCCGCGGCGGCGCCGCCGCGGGATAGCCGTGATAGTTACTTCTTGTCGGCCGTATCGGCTTTCGGCTCGCCCTTCGACTTGCTCTTGGACTTGCTGGTGCTCTTGCTCTTCTTCGGCTTGGCTTCGCCCTTGCTCTTGGCCTTCTTTTCGGCCTTGGGGGCGTCCGCCGGAGCGCTCTTCGGGGCATCGCCCTTGGGGGCGGGCGCCTGCGCGAAAGCCCCGGTGGTGGTGACCGCGAAAACCGCGGCGATCAGGGTGCTCAACAGCTTGCTCATGTTTCTAACTCCTTTTCCTCGAGGTTGGTGTTGGTCCGGCATTGTTGCCGGATAGGCCTAGAAACGCGCGAGTCGGCGAATGGTTGACCCGCAGGATCGTGTCGGATATGTGTCCGACATAATCCATAATCAGACCACGCGGAGAGACAGCAAGCAATTGTTTCCATTGTAGATTAGGCGATCCGTGGCGCGGCAGCCCTTCCGGCTCGCGGACTGTGAAAATCGAGACGGATCTGCTGGGAATTCGGGTTGGCTAAGGACGAGCACTATCCTTAGAATACCCGGCGCCCGGCGCCCTCCGGCCCGGATTCCATCGACAACCTCCAGAAACGGACCCCATGGACCTCAATCTTTCCGGCCGCACGGCGCTCGTTACGGGCGCTTCGCGCGGCATTGGCTACGCCGTAGCGAAGGGACTCGCCGCCGAAGGCTGCAACGTGCACCTCGCTTCACGCAACGCCGCGGACCTCGAAGCGGCACGGAAGAAGATCCTCGCTGGGAGCAAGGTGCAGGTGACCTGCCACCCCGGCGACCTGGGCAAGACCGAAATCGCCACCAGCCTGGCGAAAGAGCTCTCCGGCGTGGACATCCTCGTGAACAACGCGGGTGCCATACCGCAGGGCACGATTACTGGAATGGACGACAGGAAGATCCGCGACTCCTGGGAGCTCAAGCTCTTCGGCTACATCAACATCACGCGGGAAATCTACGACGCGATGTGCCAGAGGAAGAACGGCGTGATCGTGAACATCATCGGCAATGCCGGCCACCGTCCCTCCGCGGGCTACATCGCCGGGGCCATCGCGAACGCCGGGCTCATGGCGATGACCAAGGCGCTCGGAGCTGAAAGTCCCGATTACGGCGTGCGGGTGGTGGGCGTCAATCCGGTGGGAACGGCGACGGAACGGGCCGAGGTGCGGCTGCGCGAGCGCGCCGCGAAGGAATTGAAAGATGCGGAACGCTGGCGCGAGCTCTCGAAAGGGAACCCGTTTGGCCGGATGACGACCCCGGAAGAGATCGCGAACATGGTCGTATTCCTCGCCTCCGACCGCGCTTCCTACATGAGCGGCCAGGTCGTCATCGTCGACGGGGGCTCGAGTTACAGGAAATAAGCGGATACTTTGCACGGGCCGCTTTGTCGGACAGAATAGGCGACGCACCGCCAGTCAAGCCAGGAGATCACCATATGAACCGCCCCGCCGACCATACCATCGAGCAATTCGCTTCCGCCTGCCATGACATCCTCAAAAAGGAGAACAACCCGGCGGGGCGCAGCAAAGTCTGCACCCTGCTGCAGGAGTTCCTGAGAGACGAGAGGTTCGTCTCGACCTACATCAAGGACGAGACGCCGGAGCGCCAGATCCTGTACGAAGACCCCGAGCTCGGCTTTGTCATCCTCGCGCACCACTATCGCGGCGCGAAGAACAGCTCACCCCATGACCATGGGCCGTACTGGGCGATCTACGGCCAGGCGCGCGGTGAGACCGAGATGAGCGACTACGAGCTGCTGGAGTCTGCCGGCCCCGACAAGACGGGCAAAGTGCGCAAGACCAGAACCTACAAGCTCGCGCCGGGCGCGGCCCACGTCTACAACGAAGGCGACCTGCACTCCCCGAAGCGAGTCGACTCGACGATGCTGATCCGGATCGAAGGTGTCAACATGGATAAGGTGAAGCGCTACAAGTTTGAGGCGGTGTAAAGAGCGTGACGACTGATGACTGACGACTGACGAAAGCAGGTTGGCTTCTCGGTCGTTCGCAGCTCCTATCCGATTTTGTCAATCCGGCGCAGGCCGGGGTCCAGACGACCATCAGTCATCAGTAGCGCAGCGGCGTCAGCCGTCACTCCTGTACCAGTCCGGCGTCGGCCAACGCAGCCTTGAGCTGGCCGTTGAGCTTAGCCATGCGCGCCGGCGCCTGCTTGCTCCCCGAGTAGTCCGGCACCCAGTCGTTCAACCGCACCTCGTTCTTCCATTCTTCGGTCTGGATCAGCCGCTCGAACACTCCGTCCCAGTACGCGGTCGGCGCCGCCCCCAGCCCTTTCGGGCCTATCGCAAACCGCATATTGCTGAAGACGACGTCCAGGCCCTGCTCTCTCCACGTCGGGATGTCCGCGGCCGCGCCCTCGGTGCGCCGTTCCGAGCTGATGCCGATGATGCGGACCTGACCCTGCTTGGCGGCCCTCAACGCTATCGCCAGCGATAGCGACGCGACGTCGACGTGCCCGCCCATGATGGCAGTAATGCCCTGGGCGTTGGTCTGAAATACCACTGTCTTCAATTTCCTCACATCGACGCCCATCGCTTTCGTGATGAGGCCGACGCTGATGTGATTGGTGCCTCCGATTGCGAGCCCGATGGCGAAGCTGAGCGACTGCGGATCGCGCCTCAGTCGTTCCATGACGTCGCGCGCGTTCTTGAGCGGCGAATCCGGCTTGACTGCGAGGGTCATGTACTCGCCATACAGAATGGCCAGCGTCGTGTAATCCGTGTAGGTCACCTTGGATCTGCCCATGATGTGAGCAGTCATGAGGCCCATGGTCGAGTTCATGACGTAGTGTCCATCTCCCACGTGCTGATCCAGATAGTTCAGCGCCACGGCCTGGCCGCCACCCGCCTTGTTGGCGATGATTATCGGCACGTCGACGAGACGATATTTCTGCACGATGGTCTGGAACAACCGCGCATTGGCGTCGCCCGCGCCGCCCGCGGCGGAGGCGACGACGTTCTCCACCGGCCGCTCGGGACGCCATGCCTGCTGGGCGGGTGCGGGCGTTGAGGCTGTGGCGAGCATCAGCGCTGCCATCCACGCCGCGGAACACCGCGCCGCCGCCGGCCGCATGCCGCCGTGCGGCATGCAAGCGTTGTCGCTGCGGGGCTGCGCGAGGGGGCCGGTCACTCTGCTTTCACGCCGAGACGCGGGATGAGCTTGCTCATGACTTCGTAATCGGCCTTGAGCATGGATTCGAAATCCGCAGCGCTCTTGCCGACCGGGTCCGCGCCCAGCCCTGCGAGGCGATCGCGGATCGCGGGATCCGCGAGTATCGCCGCGATTTCACGGTTCAGCCTCGAGACGATGGTCGCGGGTGTCGTGGCCGGCGCAAAAACGCCGATCCACGTCACGTGACTGTATCCCGGGTAGCCGGACTCGGCGATCGCAGGCACGTCGGGCAGTCCCGGCCACCGCTTTTCGGTGGTGACCGCGAGCGCCCGCAAGGTCCCGCCCTGGATGTGCGGCATCACCGGAGGCAACGCCGCCATCGCCAATGGATTCTGGCCGGCCACGACGTCTCCATTCGCCTGGGCAGCGGTCTTATACGGCACGTGCACGAGATCGATCCTGGCGGCGCTCTTGAACATTTCCATGGCAATGTGCGTAGGCGAGCCGTTGCCGGCGCTCCCGTAGGTCAGCTTTCCCGGCTGCGCGCGCGCCGTGCTCACCAGGTCTTTCAGCGACTGAATGGCGGAACGCGGGTGCGAGATGATGACCGAGGGCGCGCCGGTCATCTGGATCACCGGGATGAAGTCCTTTCTCGGATCGTATCCCGGATTCTTGTAGATGAACGGATTGATCTCGTGGCTGTTGGTCGAGACCATCAGCGTGTAGCCGTCCGGCGCCGATCTCGCCACGTACTCGGTGCCGATATTCCCGCCCGCCCCGGCCCGGTTCTCGACCACTACCTGCCGGCCCAGGCTGCGAGTCAGCGGGTCGGCGACGATGCGGGTCACGACGTCGAGCCCGCCGCCCGCCCCGTAGACCACCACGATGCGCACCGGCTTGGACGGATAGTCGGCCGCCGGCGGCGAGTCGGCTGCGCCGGCGGCTGCGGCAAGCACTTGCCAGCAGGAAACGAATGCCGCCAGTGCTGTGCAGGGTGGCTTCATTTTGCACGCCGGTAGCGGCGCAGAACGATGCGCAGCCGGTCGCGGGTCTGCGGGCGGATCTTGAGTGTCCACGGCGTTTCGGCCGCTTTCTTCCACGCCGCGGACGAACATACTTCGGGAGACGCGAGATGGTAGAGCGCGAGGTAGCGATGATTACCATCGCTTGCCGCGTCGTGGATCTTGAAGCGCCGGGCGCTCAAGCAGCCCGGCACCGCACCGAGCGCGGGCACGTGCTCCTTGTTGTACCAGTCGTTGAAGTCCGCCTCCGCCTCGCGAATCGGGTTCATCGCGAAGAACAGCATGCCCTCAGCACCCTCCGTCGGCGCAGACTGATTTCCCGGAAGCGTCTGCTCGGCCTCGAAGCGGCAGATGCGCTTGCATTTGCCGGTGACGCGCTTGGACCACACCGACAGATTTGGTCCGGCAATCGCCCGGTACGGCGCAGATTGCAGCACGGCCAGCGACTCGAGGTCGTAGGTCGCGATCGCGACCTTCGGATTTTCGGCGCCGATCCAGCGCTCGCAGTTGACGAAGCCCGGTACGCGCTGACGTTCCGGTATGTGCTCGGTGTCGTACCAGTCGTTGAATTCATCCTCGGCGACGGCGGAGAAGTCGAAGCCCGCGACCAGCAATCCCATCGGTGCTGCCATAAGCTCTCCTCGTAAAATAAATCTGCCGCTTTCAGTCCACCTGGACTCCTGCCGCCTTTACCACCGGCGCCCACTTCGCAATTTCGGCATGGATCAGCTCGCCCAGTTTCTCCGGCGCCCCGCCGACGGGCTCGTAGCCGTTATCGATCATGCGCTTCTTCATCTCGGGTGTCGCGATGATGCGGTTGAAGTCGGCGTTCAGCCGCTTGATGATCTCCGCCGGTGTGCCGGCCGGCGCGAGCATGCCGTTCCATGACGTCGCTTCATAACCCGGCACGCCCGCTTCGGCGATGGTCGGCAGCTCGGGCAACGCGAGCGCGCGCTTCGCCCCGGTGACGGCAAGCGCCCGCATCTTGCCCGATTGCAGATGCGGAACGATCGTCGCGGGCTCGCCCAGGATCATGCTGATCTCGCCGGACATGAGCGCGATCGCTGCAGGACCGCCGCCCTTGTACGGCACGTGCACGAGCTTCGTGCCGGTCATCCGGGCGAACAGGGCGCCGGTGAGATGGTTGAATGCGCCGCTGCCGCTCGAGCCGTAGGCCAGCTCGCCGGGATGGGCCTTGGCGAGCGCAACGAGCTCCTTGACGCTCCTTACCGGCAGCGCGGGATGCACGACCAGGACCTGCGGCACCGAGGCGAGCTGGATGACGGGCGCGAAATCGCTTTCCTTGAACGGCATCTTCCGGTAAATGCTGGGGTTGATGGCATGTGTCCCCGAATAGGCGAAGACCAGGGTATAGCCGTCAGGCGGCGACTTGGCGGCCAGCTCGGCGCCGATGTTGCCGGCCGCGCCGCCGCGATTGTCGATCACGATCTGTTGTTTCAAGGCTTCCGAGAGTTGCGGGCTCAGCATGCGCGAGAGCACATCCGCGCCGCCGCCGGGAGGCCACGGGACGATCCAGCGGATGATCTTGCCGGGATACGCGGTTTGCGCGCCAGCCGGCCCCGTCAGCGCAACGAACGCAAAACCCGCGCAGATGGCCTTGGCGAGATCGAAATTCACTCTTGTCGCTCGAAGGGTCGTTCCGCTTCTGCATCCAGGATCATGCCAGGGCGGAGCGCGGCAGGATCCTAAGGGATAACGCGCTTTGCGCGGTAGCCCTCGAACAGCCGCGCGAACATCTCGCGCGTGTCGACGCGCTCGTCGAATCCGAAACGGCGTGCTTTCTCCATCGAGGACATTATGTCCCACTCTGGAGCGAACACGTAGTCCCCATAGTTCCACAATACGAGTCGATCGAGCGCGTTCGGCCGCAGGCCGTGTCTTGCAGTAATCGCGGTCCACACCGGTCCCTTGTCCGCCATGTACTGCGCGAGCCGCACCGGGCGCGGCGGCCCCGCCTGCACGCCCAGCATGGCAGCAAGCCGCGGCCACAGCTCTCTCCAACGGAGATAGTCGCCGTTCACTACGTTGAACGCCTGGTTTGCGCATTGCGGCGCAACCGCCATCCATTCGATCGCGCGCGTCAACAGGCCAAGGTCGGTGAATTGCGTAACGACGTCGTGGTTTTTTGTGCTGCCGGGAAAGTAGAGCGGCTCACCGAGCTCGCGCTGGATCGCCGCCAGCACCGCCACCACCAGTATCAGCGAGCGCGGATTGTCCAGTTCCATGTAGCAGAACGCGTGCGGGCGAGCTATGGACCATGTCCACTGCGCGCGGCTCGCCCGCTCGCGTATGAAATCCTCCTGGGCAAAGTAGTACGTTCCGCCGCGGCCTCGCGGTCCCTCTTCGACCGCAGGGACGCTGCAAGGCCCGAGGTGGTGGCCGTAGTGTTTCGTGCCATGCACCAGATTCACGTGCGCGAGCCTCGGCGAACGGGGCTCCAGGGCATCCACGAGGTTGCGGAGCATCGACGCATTGACGGGCTCGGACTCGGGCACGCCTTCGGGATGGTCCGCGCGCACGCAGTAGTAGACGTGAGTCACCTCGCCCAACGCGGCAACTTTGGTGCGCGTGTCGCCGGGATCCGCTAGATCGACGACCACATGACGCACGCCGGTGCCCGCGAACGGTTTCCTGGAAAGCGCGATGACGTCCCAACCCCGGCGCGCGAGATGCATAGTCAAGTGACGGCCGATGAGACCGTTCGCCCCCGCGACCAGCGCGACCCGCGGCGCCCGCTCAGCAGTCATGATCTGCGTTTATCTGCAGCAGCTGGCTGTTGCATGGCAGAGGTTAGCGTGCGCTTGACACCATCGGCTCTGTAGCCGGCCGGTAGACAGTGAGCTCGCGCGCGCGCACCGCCTCCGCGGCCGCGGCGCTCATCACGGCAATGCCTCTCAATGGCGTCGAGCGGTCGATGCCGACGCACCGCAGCCAGCGCATGTCGAGATCGGCGAGCGCGGCATCCTCCCGGTCGCGATCGGCCACGATCAATCGCGCGTTTACCGCCACTGCGGGCGCAGCATCGAGCCCTGCAAACAGGTTGCGGTGGTAATGGCGCCGGTCTATGAGAGGTTGCCACTCGCCCATGCCGCGCACGCTCCGATAATAAGGATCGTCGAAGATCCCGGGTCCGGTGACGGTATACATCGCAAGCGACGGAGAGTAGGCGGGCGCGTCGGTCACGAACCGCTGGGCACTTGAAACGCCGGGCACGGTCAGCATCACGTTAAGATGCTCGACATACCACGCATCCCAGTCCCTCGCCCGGCTGGCGTCGAGCAAGCCACTCTGCGACATGAAGATCATGATCTCGTCGTCATGCGTCATGCGTGAGGGGCGATGGACGCTGTCCATCTGCCTGCGCATGACTCATGACCCATTACGGGTTCCTTTGCACTTCGTAAGCGGCATTGCGCCCGGCAATCCGGCCCGAGATGAAGGCCCACCCCAGATGGTGCCCGTGTCCTTCGAGCAACAATCCGCCCTGGCCGTTGGAGCCCGCCGCAAATAGGCCCGGAATGACGCTGCCGTCTGCGCGCGTCACTTCCAGCCGCTCGGTTACCTTGAGACCGCCGTCGGTAAACACTATGTAGCTCCTCACCGGCCCCAGCGCGTAGAACGGCGCCGTGTCCAGCGCCGGACGATCCGCGCGTTCGGAAAGGTTGTACTCGGAAACAGCGCGCGGCAGCGCTTCGGACGGTACGCCCATGCTGCGCGCCAGCCCTTCGAGCGTCGCCGACTGGTGGTAGATGTCGGCGCGGTTGCGGCGGTAGTCGGCGAGATAGGCGTACGCGACGCCCGGCGCCGTGGAAACATAATTGGGCCAGGCGGAAAATGCCCGTGCTATGGCGTGATCGAATACGATCCATGCCATGCGTTCGGGTTGCTTCGCGGTGTCGAGATTCGGCTTGCCGAGCTCATCGGTATAGCGCTTCCCGCTGCGGTTCACCAGGATCGCTCCGTGCTTGAACAGATTGGGCGAGGCGCCGAGCGCGGTCGTGAGAAAGCTCATGAGAAACGGCCGCAGCAGCGAGGGCGGCAGCTGTTCGTAACACCAGGCCATCAAGCGCGCGAGCGGGCGCCATGGCGGCAGCTCGCGCAACCAGTTCGCCCGAGTGGGCGGGATGAAGCGCATGTATGGCCCCGAGATGATATCGCCGTTCAAAACCACTGCGCCGAGCTCCCGGGCCATGCGATGGCCGTCGCCGGTGCTGGTGACGTTGACGGCATCGACCTCGGCCAGGCTCGCCGATGCGAACTCCGCCTTCAACTCGCGCCCCGCGCTGTAATCGCCCGCGGCAAGCACTACCGCACCGCGCGCACGAAATTCCTGCACCGCGCCCGCAGCATCCGTGGCCTCGACGCCGACCACGCGCTGCCCCTGCGTAACAAGGCGGTTGACGGGAGTTTTCACGCGGATGTCCACGCCGAGGCTGCGACAATAGCGCTCGAGGTGGTAGGCAAAAGAGCGGGAGTTGGGGACGACGTTGTGCATGCGCGGGTGGCGATGCGGCGGCTCCGGCATCGGACCTACGAACACAACACCGTGCGACATCAGCCAGTCGAGGATTTCGTTGGTGTGCTCCACCAATATGCGCCGCAGCGCCAGATTGTCGCGCGGGGCGAGAGCGCCGGCAAAGCGTCCGAGATCCTCGAAATGCTCCCGGGGCGTGTCCTGAATGCCGGCGCGCTGCTGATGCGGCGTATTGGTGGCGGTGATCGAGCCCACCGACCACGAGGTGGTGCCGCCAGGCTCCGGATTTTTCTCCAGCAGCACCACGCTGCGCCCCAGCCGCGCCGCCTCGGATGCGGCGGCAAGGCCCGCGCCGCCGCCACCGACCACCACCACGTCAAAAGTCGTGTCGGTGCTCTGCGGCACGAATCAAATCCTCATGAACTCGCATCGAACTTATCCATCACGAGCCCGCCGACAAGACCGACCGCAGGCTGCCGCCTGCCTTTCGAATCGAGGGATACTCAGGCGGCCGGGCCCCTATCTTGCGGAGACCCGAGGACAATCAGGCGGACTTGCGAGAGAGATTCCGGGGCTCCGCAAGCTCCGCCTGCGAGAGCCGGCGGAGCAGGCTGCCGCAATCGGTGATGCCGGGATCCACGCCCATCGCCTGATAGGCCGCCCATGCGCTTGCCTGGACCGCAGAGTACACCGGCTTGCCGAGATCGCGCTCGAGCACGTCGAGAACCTCGAGCGCCCGGAGCTGCGTACAGGCCACGAACACCGCCTCCGCTTTGGGCGTCGTGATGTCCTTTACCTTGCGATAGATCTCCGCCGGCTCGATCTTCGCGTGATCGAACATGTCGAGCATGTCGAATGCCCCCAGCGTCACCACGTCGACGCCGTAGGTCTTGAGGAATTGCTTGAGGCGCTCGTTGGTGACTTCAACATAGGGCGTCACCACGTCCACCTTCCTGAAACCGCCCGCCAGGATGCAATCGGCCATTGCGCCGGCCGTCGTGACCGTCGGCGCCTTGGCGATGGCGGTCAACTGATCGCAGATCTTCCGGTTCCATTCCGGGCCCTCGAAAAAGCTGCCGCTGGTGCAGCCGTAGACGACGACAGCGGGCTCGACCATCCCGACTTCGGCCGCGGCCTGCTTGCTGGCGTTTTCCATGCCGCGCAACTCCTCCGGAGTGCCGTGCCGGCCGCCGGCGATGCGCGCGGTGTGGACCGACACCCCGGGGGGCGCAATGCGCCAGAACTCCGTCTCCATCGTGGTATTGATAGAGGGCACCAGCAATCCGATTCTGCCGCGCCATCCGTACATGTGTCGCTCCTTGTCAGAACCTGCAAGACCTCAAAACCCATTCAGCCACGGAATCACATGGAAGGGCACGGAAGATTCGAGACAAGAACGACCGCACCTGTGTTTGCGTGGTTTCTGTGGTCAATGCTGTTATGCAACTGCCGCGAGCCGGTAGTCCGTCGCCAGCGTGCGCAGCAAACGCCCGTAACCGGAAACCTCGCCGCGGTAGCCCACCAGCCGCAGCGCGTCCCAAACACTCACCTGCGTCGTGGACAGGACCGGCTTGCCGAGCTCGCGCTCGAGCCGCTCGATTACGTCCATGCTCCTCCAGTTGGTGCACGCCAGCACGACGGCGTCGGCGTCCACGGAGCCCGCGGCGCGCGCGAGATCGTATGCACTTTCGGGCCCGAGGCGTCCGACCGCCAGGTTGTCCACGATCCCGAGGCCGCGGGCCGCGACGACCTTGAAGCCGTTCGCTTCGAGAAAGTTCTGCGCGATCGCGTTGACCTTTTCGGTGTATGCGGAGCCGAGCACGATGCGCTTCGCATCGAGCACGCGCAGCGCGCGCAGCAGCGCGGTGGATGTGGTCGTCGCCGTCCTGCCGGTCGCTCTTTCAATGCGGGACATCACCTCGCGGTCGTACCCGGCGCCCTTGAGAAAACTCGGAGCGGTCGCGCCGAGCAGGATGACCTCGACGTCCGCGCTCGCCAGGAGGCGGCTTTGCGTCTCGAGGTCCTCCACCAGCTTGAGGATCGCCTCCGGGGTAATCTCGGTCAGGAACAGCCGCGCGGTATGCAAGGTGACGTTGGCCGGAAGCGCGCGGTAGAACTCAGGCTCGACCGTCGTGTTCGACGATGGCACGAGCAGGCCGATGCGGTAAGAATTCTTCGTCACGAGCTCTTTACTTCGCTTTGCAGCAGGCAGTCCGAGCAGGAATGTGTTGCCCGCAAGGGTGACACATTCCTGTAGTATAAAGAACCTCGGAAAAACCTGCTCGGCTGCACGTGCCGGCAGCTCGAAAACTGAGATTGGGGATTCAAGGGGCCGGTGGCCCCTGTCCGCCATTTACCCGTCAAAGAAATCCTTCCGATGAGCTACGAATCCATATTGTACGAAGAAGATGGCGCGGTCGGCTGGCTGACGCTGAACCGCCCCGACGACGGCAACATGTTCACCGCGGGGATGTGCCATGAAATCCGCGACTGCATCAACGAGGTGCGGCGGGAGACGCGCACGCGGGTGCTGGTGATCACCGGTGCCGGCAACCGGTTTTTCTGCATCGGCGGACGCAAGGAGGGCATGGAGGACTCGCACCTCTACGCCGGCACCCTGCCCACGCTGGAAATCTACGAAAGCATAGAGCGGCTTCAGAAGCCGGTGATCGCGTCGGTGAACGGCTACGCGGTGGGCGGCGGGCAGGTGCTTCACGTCATGTGCGACCTCACCATCGCCAAGGAGAGCGCGATCTTCCGCCAGGTCGGGCCGATGATGGGCAGCTTCGATGCCGGCTACGGCACGTGGTACCTGGAGGACCTCGTCGGCAAGAAGAAGGCCAAGGAGATGTGGTTCCTCAATCCGCGATTGACCGCGCGCGAGGCGCTCGCGATCGGCCTCGTCAACAAGGTGGTCCCCGACGACAGGCTGCGGGAAGAAACGCGCAGCATGGCGCTGGAAATGGCCGAGCGCGGCGCGTTCGCCCTCGCATCGCTGAAGGCGGCTTTCACGGCGCGGCACGGCGGCGTGTCGGGGCTGGCGCGCCTGTCTCACGATTTGCTGCTGAGGCTTTATCTGGAGACCGACGAGTCGCACGAGCTCGGCGCCGCATTCGGCGGGAAGCGCAAGCCTGATCCCGGGAAATTCGGCCATTGACGACTGAGTCAGTGAATACGCTGCTGACCCTCCACGATCCCCGGACCGCGCGCCGCTACCACGAGGCCGGGGACTGGCGCGAAGACACGCTGTACACCCTCCTCCGCGATCACTCGCGGACGCGGCCCCGAGCCTACGCCCTGCGCGACAGCCGGCTGCGGCTCACCTGGTCGCAATTGCTCGGATGGGTTGATGCCCTCGCCGCCGATCTCCATCAGGCTGGCGTCAAGCGCGGACAGCGGGTATCGGTATGGCTGCCGAACCGTGCCGAGGCGATCGTCGCGCTCCTCGCCTGCTCCCGCAACGGCTATGTCTGCAATCCATCGCTCCACCAGAACTACACCGTGGCTGAAGTGATGCAACTGCTCGAACGCATACAGAGTGCGGCGCTGATCGCCCAGTCCGGACACGGCACGGGGAGCGCGCGCAGTGACGTGTTCGCACAGGCACGCGCGCTGCCGTTCATGAAGCGGGTCTACCGGCTCGCTCCGGGCGGAGCCGATACGGCTGCACCGGCCGAAACCGCGGCGTTTCCGGTCCCTGCCGGCAAGACCGGGACACCGCCGGAGCCCGATACAAATCCCGACAAGATCGTCTACCTCGCGTTCACGTCCGGAACCACGGGACAGCCGAAAGGCGTGCTGCACTCGGACAACACGCTGCTCGCCAACGGTCGCGCCATGGTGCATGACTGGGGCCACGACGAGCGCACCGTGCTGTACAGTCACAGCCCGCTCTCCCATCACATCGCAACCGTGGCGGTCGAGCAGATCCTGGTGGCCGGCTGCGAGCTCGTCGTGAACGACCCGCCCGCCGGCAAGCGGCCGCTCGACTGGATCATCGAAACCGGCGCGACCTACGTGATGGGCGTCCCGACTCACGCCATCGACATCCTGGCGGAAGTGAAACGCCGGAGGCTGGAGCGATTGGGCAGCGTGAACATCTTCTACATGGCCGGTTCCGTCATCCCGCCGGAGACGGCGCGCGCTTTCCTCGATCTCGGCGTGAAGCCGCAGAATATCTACGGGATGACGGAGAACGGCTCTCACCAGTACACGATGCCGGACGATAGCGTGGAGGTGATCACCGCCACCTGCGGCAAGGCCTGTCACGGCTACGAGACCCGGCTGTGGGATTCCGAGAACCCGGACGTGGAGGCGCAGCCGGGAACGGTAGGCGAGATCGGCACGCGCGGGGCGCTCCTGATGCTCGGTTATTTCGACAATCAGCCGGCGACGGAGGGCTCCTTCAACGCTTCGGGCTGGTTCATGAGCGGCGACCTCGGCCAACTCGACGCCGGAGGCAACCTGCAGATCGCCGGCCGCAAGAAGGATCTGGTGATCCGCGGCGGCCACAATATCCATCCGGCGCGCATCGAAAACCTCGCGCTTTCCCACCCCGCGGTGCTCAAGGCTGCCGCATTCGCCGTGGCCGATCCGCGGCTGGGGGAACGGGTGTGCCTTGCCGTCATTTTGCGCGATGGAACGCGGGTGGAAGGGGACGAGCTGCTCCGTCACCTCGACGCGGCCGGCCTCGCCAAGTACGACATGCCCGAGTACTTCGTCGCGCTCGATGCATTTCCTCTGACCGCAAGCGGGAAGATATTGAAGCGCGAGCTCGTCGAATGGGCCAAAACCGGCCGCATACAGCCCGCGCCGGTCCGCTTCGCCGTGGAAAAGAGCAGGTAATGCGACCACGGAACTACACGGAATCACATGGACCGAAAACCAAGACAACAAAACATGTTCACTTTTCAATTTCCGTGCCCTTCCACGTGTTTCCGTGGCTGATTGGATTTTCACATGACGATCGAGCTGAAGCGTGTCGAGGAATTCGCCCTGCTCACGCTGAACCGCCCTGACGCGTTGAACGCGCTCTCTTTCGCTCTCATCGAGGAGTTGCAGCGGACCTGCGACCGTGTGGCGGAAAGCGATGCGCGGGCGCTGCTCATCACCGGCGCCGGGAACAAGGCGTTCTGTGCAGGCGCCGACATCAAGGAGCTGACCGGCCGCTCGCTCGCCGAGCAGAAGCGCGGCGCCGAGTTCGGCCAGTCCGTCTTCGACCAACTCGAGCGCCTGCCCATACCCTCGGTCGCGATCATCAACGGTTACGCCTTCGGCGGCGGCCTCGAGCTCGCCCTCGCCTGCACGTTCCGGCTCGCGACGCGCAACGCGAAAATGGGCCTGCCGGAGATCAAGCTCGGGCTGATCCCGGGCTACGGGGGCACCCAGCGGCTGCCCCGCGCGGTCGGCACGGCGCGCGCGCTGGAGCTCATCATGACCGGGCGGACGGTGGACGCGGAAGAGGCGGCGCGCATCGGCCTCGTAAACCGCTTGATCGACGGTGACTCTGTAGCGGCGGGCATTGCTTACGCGCGCGAGTTTTCCCGGTACAGCCTGCCCGTTCTCCGCTTTGCGCGCGAGGCGGTCGCCCGGGCGCTGGATACGCCGCTGCACGATGGGCTGAAGACTGAGGCCAGTCTGTCCACGCTCGCCTATCGCACCGAAGACGCCGCTGAAGGCATGGCGGCGTTCATCGAGAAGCGCAAGCCGGGCTTCAAGGACCGTTGAGCGGACAAGGACGCGTGTGAGCCGTGAGTAGCGGGTAGACCAACCTGGAGTTCACCGCGTCTTGGCCCCTCACCATACACCGCTCATGACTCACCCATGTCGACCGGGAAGGTAATCGCCGTCACCGGCGCCGCGCGCGGCATAGGCGCAGCCATAGCGATGGAGCTGCACCGCCGCGGCCATATCGTGGGTTGTCTTACGCGGTCGGGATCGGGACCGGGAGCACCGGCAGGCGAGGCAACGGCCGCGGGGCGCTTCATCAACATCCCATGCGATGTAACCCGGGAAGCCGCCGTGAAGGAGGCCCTGGCCCGGCTCGCCGACTCCGCCGGCGCCGTCAACGGCCTGGTCAACAATGCGGGCATACATCGCGAGGGGCCGAGCAGCACACTGCCCACATCCACCTACGAGGAAGTCATGGCTACCAACGCCACCGCGGTGCTCGTGTGCGCGCGCGAGGCGTATCCGCATCTCGCCCGCGCGGGCGGCGGTATCATAGTCAACATCGGCTCGTTCTTCGACAAGATCGGCGTCAAGCGCAACGTTGCCTACTGCGCGTCCAAGGCAGCAGTAGGCGCGATCACGCGCTGTCTTGCCGTCGAATGGGCAGGAAAGGGTATCCGCGTCGTGAACGTGGCGCCCGGCTACATCGAAACCGATTTGAACCGTGAGGCCTTCGCGGGGCCGTTGCGCGAGTTCCTGGCCAGGCGTATCCCGGGGGGCCGGCATGGCGAAGCCACGGATGTTGCGCGGCTCGTGGCGGCGATCTTCGGCGAGAATATTCCCTTTCTCACCGGCGAGACCATCTATCTCGACGGTGCGCAGGGCATTGCGCTGTAGTCTGGTGGTGGGTGACGGGTGTCAGTACCAAGGCCGAGAATGTACCTCTGCAGTGGCAGCTGCTCGCTGGTAAGGTAAAGGTTCATCCCCTATGAACGTGCTGGAACGACTCGACCGCGGCCTCCGCCTCGCGCCCGAGGAATCAATGCTGCTGGAGAGCGTGCGTTCGCTCGCGCGCAACGAGATCGCGCTGCGCGCCGATGGCTACGACCGCAGCGGTGAATTTCCGTGGGACAACATCCGCGCCATCAACCGCCTCGGCTTGAACGCGATGTTCGTTCCCGAGCACTACGGCGGCGCGCACATGTCGTATTGCGCCTACCTCGAATGCCTGCGGGAAATCAGCAAGGCATGTGCCTCGACCGGCGGTATCTGGGCCACCAACTTCCACTTCACCAAACCGCTGATCGAGTTCGGGACCAACGCACAGAAATTGCGGCTGCTGCCGGTGATGCTCAAGGGCGGCCTCGGCTCGCTGACCATCACGGAGCCCGGCGCCGGATCCGACGCGACCGGCATGAGGACGCAGTTCCGGCCCGACGGCGATCACATCGTCGTGACGGGCGAGAAGTGCTTCATAACCAACGGCGCGCACGCCGATCTCTACCTGCTGTTCGGCAAATGGCATGGCATCGAAGACGGCCGCAAGGCAATCTCGGCGCTGGTGCTGGAAAAGGGCACGCCTGGTCTGCAGGTGGTGCGCGAGGAGGACAAACTAGGCCTGCGCGCATCGAGCACGGCCGCGCTCGTCCTCGACAACTGCCGCGTGCCGCGCGCCAATCTCATTGGAGAGCCCGGGGATGGGCTGAAGATACTCCTTGCCTCCCTCAATCGCTCGCGTCCCAGCATCGCGGCCCATGCCCTCGGAATTGCGCGCGCCGCTTTCGAGGACGCCGTTGCTTACATCAACGAGCGCCGCCAATCGGGGCGCCGCATCATCGAGTTCCAGGGCATACAGTTCATGGTGGCCGATATGGCCAGCGAGCTTGCGCTGTGCGAAGCATGGCTCTGGCACGTAGCGCAGCTCGTGGACGGGGGCGCGACGGATTTCGGCGTCGAGGCCTCGATATTGAAGCTGCGCGCCTCGGACCTGGCGATGCGCATCACCACCGACGCCGTGCAGCTCTTCGGCGGCTACGGCTACTGCAAGGGGTATCGCGTGGAGCGCCTGATGCGCGATGCCAAGCTCACCCAGATCTGGGAGGGCGCGAACCAGATCCACCGGCAGCTCATCGGGCGGAGCTTCATCAGAAAGTAGAGTCATCCCGATGGACGCGATGGTACAGCCAAGGTCTCATGGACCCCGGACTACAATTAATGGAATGCCATTGCGTCCATCATTTTTCCTTTGCGACCATTGCATTGAAGCTTGTTAGCACGCAATTACAGGCAACCAGGAAACCAAGCGTCATGAAAGGTTCGTTAACATTCGCAGTGCTCGCGGCGGCTCTGACGTTGCCCGCGGCCGGGCAGAATTTCCCGACACGCGTGGTGCGTATCATCGTGCCATACGCCCCCGGCGGATCCACCGACGTCGTGTTTCGCATACTCGCGCCGCGGCTCACCGAAGACCTCGGACAGTCCGTGGTGGTCGAGAACCGGCCCGGCGGCTCTTCCACGATCGGTCTCGATCTCGCGGCCAAGTCGCCGCCCGACGGCCATGTGTGGGCGATACCCAATATAACGTTCGGAGCCAATCCCAGCCTGATCAAGAAGATGCCGTTCGATTCGGAGAAGGATCTGCTGCCGGTGAGCCAGGTGACCGTCGTCAACTTGGTCCTCGTGCTGCATCCATCCGTGCCGGCGCGCTCCGTAAAGGAGTTGATAGCGCTCGCCAGGGCACGGCCCGACCAGCTCAACTTCGCTTCCGCGGGCAACGCCAGCGCGAACCATCTCGCCACCGCGAAGTTCATGAACCAGACGGGGACCAGGATGGTGCATGTACCCTACAAAGGCGGCGGGCCCGCCGTGGTAGCCCTGCTGGGCGGCGAAACGTCGCTCTTGTTCGCGACCATCCCGTCCTGCATCCAGCACGTTCAGTCCGGCAAGTTGCGCGCGCTGGGCGTGAGCCGGGCGCAGCGCAGCTCGGCGCTGCCTGATGTACCGACGGTGGCGGAGGCCGGCGTGAAGGGCTTCGAGGCGATCGAGTGGAACGGCGTCATGCTGCCGGCCGGCACCCCCGCGCCGATCATCAAGCGGGTAAGTCAGGCTCTCGTCAAGGCGCTGGCGCTACCGGCCGTACACGAGCGCATCGTCGCTGTCGGCGCGGAACCGGTGGGCAGCTCGCCGGAGCAGTTCGGCGCGTTCCTCAAGTCCGAATTCGCGAGCTGGGCGAAAGTCATCAAGGAAGTCGGCATTACTGCCGAGTGATGGGCGATGGGTAACGGGTGATGGCGAACGAAATCAGAACCGTAGGCGTAGCAGGGAGCGGGACGATGGGTGCGGGTATCGCCATCGTTGCCGCACGCGCCGGGTTCAGGACCATCGTGTACGACACCCGTGACGAAGCGCTCACGCGCGCGCGCAGGCAGACCGAGGGGTTCTTTGCGAAATCCGTCGAGCGCGGAAAGCTCACGCCCGAGCAGGTGGGGAAGATCATGGCCGATCTCGCGGGCAGCACCGACATCGGCGCGCTGGCCGCGTGCGACATCGTGATCGAGGCGGTGTTCGAAGACCTCAAAGTAAAGCACGGCCTGCTCGCTCAGCTCCACAGGACCTGTCCCGAGCGCACGATCTTCGCATCCAACACCTCGACCTTGTCCATTACCGAGATCGCCGCCGGCTCCGGACGCGACGAGCGCTTCGTCGGCATGCATTTTTGCCTGCCGGCGCAGTTGATGAAGCTCGTAGAGATGTCGCCCGGCTTACGCACGAGCGAGGAAACGTTCCAGACTGCCTGGGACTTCTGCAAGGCGATGGGGCAGGTCCCGGTCAGGACCAAGGACAACCCGGGCTTCATACTCAATTACTTCCTCATTCCGTTCAACAACGACGCGATCCGGCTGGTGGAGGCGGGGGTTGCCGCGCCCGCGGACATCGACCGCGCGATAAAGAACGGCCTCGGCTACGCGATGGGACCGCTCGAGCTCCTCGACCTCGTCGGGCTCGACACGCACCTGCTGGTGGCGGAGGCGCTCTACGCTTCGACGCGCGATCCGCGGGCGGCAGTGCCTGCGCTGGTGAAGCGCATGATCGCGGCGGGAAAGCTCGGCCGCAAGACGGGCGAAGGATTCTACAAGTATCAGGGCAGCGCAATGTTTGGAGGTTGAGGGATTCGATCCTGAAAGCGGTCAACAACGATGGACTACCAGGTCATACGCGCTGGAGAAAGCCGGTCATTTCCGGAAGACCACCCGCTGCTTGCGGGTGGCAAGGGCGGCGGCGCGATCATCGTGATTGTCGGCACCGATGCGGGAGCCGCATTCAGGAAACTCGCGGATGCCGCGCGCAAAGCCGCCGTCGTCGCTGTCCTGATCGAGCTCGGCACCGAGGCCCTTGGCGTCCACACCGGCGAACAGCGCGGTGAAGAAGGCTCCAACGTACTGGGCTTTGCGCGCTTCCGGCTGGGGGACGCCAGGCCATCGGACCTCGTGGAGCTGGTGCGGCAGCCGCGCACGGCGCAGGCGGCAATCGACGCCGCGAAGACGCTGTTCGAGCAGCATGGACTGAAGGTTGCGCTCTGCGGCGATTTCGCCGGCCGCATCCTCGACCGACTGATCCGACCGTACTACAACGCCGCTTTGAAGCGGCTCGACGAAGGGCTGGCCAGCGCCAGCGACCTCGATACGACGCTCAAGCTCGGCCTGGGCTACCCCGAGGGCCCCATCGAGCTGCTGGAGCGGACCGGTCTTGCCCACCATTACGACGTTACGCGGACGTTGTTTGAAGTCTATGGCGACGCGGCGTACGCGCCCGCGCGCCGGGCGCGCGTCGCGAAGCAGAGACAGGAAGAATAGGGCTGCTCAACGCCGATCGCTATCGTGCAACGCTGACCGAAAGGAGTACTTCATGAAGGCCGCGATGATCGTCTTCGAGCGCATGACCTACCTCGATTTCGTCGGTTTCTACGACCCCGTAACGCGCCTGAAATCGATGAATATCATCCCCGACTTCGAGTGGCGGATATGCTCCAACCGGCCGCGGGTCGCCGACGATCGGGGACCGGCCGGCATGACCATGGTCCCCGAATCCATCATGGAGCCGCTGAACAAGTACGACCTTCTGTTCGTGCCCGGAGGGCTTGGAACAAGAACGCTGCAATCGGACAGTGAATTCGTGGAATGGCTGAAAACGGCCGATTCGGCAAAGTTGAAGGTCAGCGTCTGCACCGGATCGTTGTTGCTGGGCGCCGCGGGCTTTCTGCGTGGCAAGCGGGCGACGACCCATCCGGGCGCCCTGAAAGAGCTGGAGCCCTATTGCGATACCGTCCTCACCGACCGCATAGTCGATGAGGGCAACGTGATCACGGGGAGTGGAGTCGCCACCTCGATCGATCTGGGACTGCACGTCGTGCAGCAACTCGCCGGACCGGATGCCCGGTCTCGAATCGCCGCGCAAATGTGCTATCCATACCAGTGGAAGACGTAGTGTGCGTTCCTTGAATACCGTGGATGAGCGGATTCGTTAAAGCATTTTCGGTGCGGGCGCCACGCGAGTCCGAATATTGCATGTAAAGCTGTCACCCGCGCCGTTTCCGCGTTATGGCAGACGAACGGCGGCGGGCGGGGGATGGGCGGTCAACAGGCGACAAAAATGACAAAAACATGTGTCATTATGTCGTCGTCACCGTCGGAATCACGACAACAAGTAGCGGATAATAAATAACTTTTTTCGCAGTTTGTGACATTTGCCACTTTACAGGTCGAAGCCAGCCTGTCAAAGTGGGGACGTTTCGAAAAAGGCAAACCCGACCGAAAGGCGGGGGCGCAAAGTTACCGGTCTAAGGGGCTCGTCCCTATGACAGCGGGATTGCCGAAGACACGCCAGTACGGTGTCGGTCGGTAGCAGCGGATCGGCACCATCCAGATCTCTGCCTCCCCGCGCGTAGCTTCGCTCCACCTGCCGCAGTCGTAGCAGCACAGCCGGTTTGCCCGCAACCGTGCAACGCTGAGAAGGGGTGGAACATGATTACTTTCGGGATGATTAATGCTACCGTCCTATTTCTGGGAACTGCGATCGGTACTCTTTTAGTGGGCCGCTCGATCCTGAAGTCCATCACGGGATCGGCGATCAAGTCACTGAAGAGCGGAGAAGAAAACCTACGGGCGGAAGCGCTGAAAGCGGTTGCCGCGGCCGTTTGCAAGCACGCGGAAGCGATGGCAAGCGTGGCGCAGTCGAACGCCCGCCTTGCCCAGCGTTCTTCTCCGCGCCGCGAGCCCCGGCCGGCCGCCCCGAACACCCTTCAAGCCGCCAATCAAACTTCCTGGCGCCGCGCTCCGTTGCGGGCTGCCGGCTTCACGATGCCCGAGCTGCTCACCTCGATCACGGTGGTGGCCATACTCGCCGCAGCGTCGATTCCGGGGCTCACCGGCCTGATGCTCGATACGCGGGTCAAGACCGCCGCGGTCGACATCTACTCGACGATGATCTACGCGCGCAGCGAGGCGATCAAGCGCAATGCCAACGTCGACATCATCCCGGTCGGCGGCAATTGGAAGAACGGCTGGACCGTGCAGGCGGGCACGACCGTGCTCAAGGCGGCCGGTCCGTCGACGAAGGGACTCGACGACATCACTGCCCCGGCCACGATCACGTACCGCAGCGACGGGCGGCTGACCACGCCGGGAACGGTCACTTACGTGCTCGGCGTTAGCGGCAACCCCAACGTCATGGCGCGCCGCGTCATCGTCGATACCGCCGGGCGGCCCAGCATACGCCAGGGATTGTCGTAAGCCCGGCGGCTTTTGGGGGACACAGCCATGAAGCGCAACAGTCTTAGGCAACGCGGGTTCACCATGATCGAGATCCTGGTGACCATAGTAATCGTTGCGGTCGGCGTGCTCGGCCTGGGCGCGATGCATCTGCGCGTTCAGCAGGCGGAGATGGAGGCATATCAGCGCATTCAGGCGTTGACGCTCCTGTCCGACATGGTCGACCGCATCAACGCCAACCGCCAGACCGCTCAGTGCTATGCGTTCACCGCTGGGGGCGGAGCTCCTTATCTGGGCGCCACGGGCAGCGGTCATCTCGCCGCTCCGACTTGCATCGGTTTCGGGTCCGTAGCAACCCAGGCCCTGGCGGTGAACGACATGACGGCGTGGGACGGCTATCTCAACGGCAATTCCGAGACCCAGGGCGGCAACGCAGTCGGCGCGATGATCGGGGCACGCGGTTGCGTGAGCTACGACGCCGCGACGGGCACCTATACGGTGGCGGTCGCATGGCAGGGTCTTTCCGACATGCCCGCCCCGACTGTGAGCTGCGGTGACAACCTTTACGGAGCCGAAACCAAGCGGCGGGTGGTATGGACGACGCTGCGGATCGCGACCCTTATATGAAATCTCCCCACGCCATTCGCCGGACGGGATACGCCGGCTTTTCCCTGGTCGAGCTGATGATCGCGATGACGATCGGCCTGGTGCTGCTGGCCGGGCTGGTTTCGGCATTCGGCAACTCCGCCAACGCGCACCGCGAGTTGCAGAAGTTCTCCCAGCAGATCGAAAACGGGCGCTACGCGCTCGACTTCATCAGCAGCGACCTGCGACATGCCGGCTTCTACGGCCAGTTCTACAACCTGCCTGCGATACCCGGCGCGCTGCCCGATGCCTGCGAGACCGCCAGCGCCGCCAATCTGTACGCCGCCTTGTCGATTCCGGTGCAGGTCTACAGCGCCCCGGATTTCCTCACGCGTGCCGATCTTTCAGGCACCAGTTGCGCCACCTACGGCTTGACCAGCGCGAACCTGCTGCCAGGCACCGATGTCCTGGTGATCCGCCGGGCCGACACCGTGCCGCTCACGCCGGCGAGCGTGCCGGTCGATCAGGAAGTCTACGTGCAGTCCAACGTATCGGCGGCCGAGATCCAGTTCGGCAGCTCGGGTAGCAGCATCGGGACCACGAAGAAAGCCGACGGGACCGCGGCTGACCTGTTCAAGAAGGATGGTGTGACCGCGGCGGAGATCCGCAAGTATCACGTCCACGTCTACTTCATTGCGCCGTGCAGCCTGCCCGCAGGCGGCGCGACCGCGTGCACCGGACCGGCCGACGATTCCGGCCGCCCGATTCCGACGCTGAAGCGCCTCGAGCTCACCGCGGTGGGCGGCACCGTCACGATGAATGTAGTGCCGCTGGTAGAGGGCATCCAGAATCTGCAGGTCGAGTTCGGCATCGACGACACGCCCACCACCACCGACCCGCTGACGGGTCTCATCGGAGACGGTGCTCCCGACAGCTTTGTCGATGCGCCCACATTGGCGCAGTTGCCGAACGCGGTTGCCGCGACGCTCTATGTGCTCGCGCGCAACACCGAGCCCTCGCTCGGCTATAGCGACACCAAGGTCTACAGCCTGGGGCTGGCGGGTGCGACCGCCCCGGCGAACGACCAGTACCGCCGGCGCGTGTTCAACGCGGCCGTGCGCCTCATCAATCCGAGTGCCCGCAGGGAGATACCGCAATGAGACCCATCAGACGGCAGCAGGGAAGCGTGCTGGTCGTGTGCCTGATCATGCTGGTGCTGGTAACCATGTTCGCCCTCACCTCGATCAACAGCAGCGTGGTCAACCTCAAGATCGTCGGCAACAGCCAGTCGTTGAAATCGCTGGAAAACAGCGCTGTGCAGGCGATCGAACAGGTCATCAGCGACCTCGCCAGCTTCCAGACGCCGGTAGCGCAGACCGTGACCGTGAACGGCTACTCCATTGCCGTTACCGCGCCGGCCTGTATCTTGACTGCGCCAGCCGAAGGTTACAGCGCCCTGTCCACGCTGTCGCCCGAGGATACCCACTGGGAGCTGCAGGCCGCCGCAACCGATGCCGTAACCAGCGCAACCGTGGCGATGAGCCAGGGCGTAAAGATCCGGCTCAATGCCGGCTCGTGTCTCTAGACAGCCAGGAGTAATGTCATGCGACTCGTCAGAAAAATTCTCGTCGGCGCCGTTGCGGCGCTGCTGTGCGCGAACCATCTCGCCAAGGCGGACGACACCGAGATCTTCAACGCCAGTCCGTCGCTCAGCAGCTCACGCCCCAACGTCCTGATCGTGCTCGACAGCTCGGCGAACTGGAGCGCGGATTTCGGCGCCGCCAAGAAGTTCCACGCCGAGATCCTCGCCCTCAACAACATCGTGGGCGGCCTGAACAGCAACTTCAATGTCGGCTTGATGCTGATGGCCGAAAGCGGCTTCGGCAACGCGCCCTCAGGCGCCTACGTGCGCTACGCGCTGCGGCAGACGACCGGCGTCAACAAGGTGGCGTTCCAGAATCTGGTCAACAGCCTGGACATCATCGCCGACAAGGGCGCCAACGCGCCTTACGGCAAGTCCATGTTCGAAGTGTACAAGTACTATGGGGGCGGCAACGGCTCGCCGCGAGATGCGACGCATTACGGGCCGACCGCATTCGCGGGCTTCGACCAGCCCAAACGCGACTACGCGGGCAACGTTGCGAAGAATCCCTTTACCGCGGCCCTGCCCGGCAATGCCTTCCCCTCGGCCGCCAGCACTGATTACTCGAGCCCGGTCGCAGACGGCTGCGCGAAGAACTACGTGATCTTCATCAGCAACGGCAAGCCTGACGCGCCCGGCGGCGACGGCGGCAATCCCACCGCCACGACGCTGCTCACCAACGTGGGCGGCAATGCGACCACCATACCTCTGCCCAATGTCGGCGCGCAGCCGAGCCTCGCGGACGAGTACGCGCGCTTCCTCTACCAGACCGACGTGAGCTCGCTTCCCGGCCAGCAGAACGTGATCACCTACAGTGTTGCTGTGTATCAAAACCCCATCAACACGCAAACGCAGGAACAGATCGACGTCATGAAGAGCATGGCGAACCAGGGCCATGGCCGCTATTTCGCCGCAACCGACTCCGCTTCGCTGAATCTCGCGCTGCAGACTATTTTCAACGAGATCCAGTCGATCGACAGCGTGTTCGCGTCGGTCACCCTGCCCGTGAGCGTCAACGTGCGCGGCACCAACCTGAACCAGGTCTACCTCGGCGTGTTCCGGCCGGACCCCGACAGCCTGCCGCGCTGGCCCGGCAATCTCAAGGAGTACCAGCTGGCGTACGACAGCTCGCTCAAATCGCTGTATCTCGCGGACAAGAACGGTAACCGCGCGGAAAGCCCCGCCACCGGCTTCATCGTCGATGACGCGGTGAGCTACTGGACCTCGTCGTCGACCTTCTGGTCGTTCCAGCCCTCGGGCAATCCTCCTTCGGCGTCCGACTCGCCGGATGGCGCTGTGGTCGAAAAGGGCGCCGTGGCGCAGAGCCTGCGCACCGTTTACGCCACCTCGCAAGCGGCGCGCAAGGTCTACACTTGCATCGGCTGCGCCGCGGGCACCGTGCTTTCGAGCACCCCCGGGGCGGCGACCTCGTTCGACGACAGCAATGCCCTGATCACGGCTGCTGCGCTGACTCCGGCGGCCAATCCGACCTTGACCAGTGCCGAGCGCACTACGCTGATCAACTGGGTGCGCGGCCAGGACAACGCGACGGACGAGAACCTGGACGGCAGCATGACCGACGCGCGCGCCTCGATCCACGGCGACGTGCTGCATTCGCGGCCGGCGGTCGTCAACTACAACCGCGTTCCCGGCGACAACGACGTCGTGATCTTCTACGGCGCCAACGACGGCCTGTTCCGCGCGGTCAAGGGCGGCACCGGCGCCTCCGACGGCTACGAGAAATGGGCGTTCATCCCCTCGGAGTTCTTCAACCGCGTCAAGCGGCTGCGCGACAATGCTCCGGCCAACAGCACGGCGATCCCGAAGACCTATTTCGCCGACGGCGCGGTCGCCGTCTATATCTACGATGCCAATAACGACGGCAAGCTGGTGGCGGCCGACGGAGACAAGGTCTACCTGTTCATCGGCATGCGGCGCGGCGGTCGGTTCATGTACGCGCTCGACGTGAGCGATCCCGATACACCTAAGGTGCTCTGGCAACGCGACAACACCAGCGTGGGTTACGGCGAGCTCGGGCAGACCTGGTCGGAGCCCAAGGTTGCGAAAGTCCGCGCCAGTACCAATCCGGTACTGATCATGGGCGCAGGCTACGACCCGGCGGTGGAGGACCAGGACCCGATCCCGGTCGGCACCGTCGACACCATGGGGCGCGGGATCATGGTCGTCGACGCCATCACCGGCAACTTGCTCTGGCAGGCGGGGCCGAGCCCGGCCGGCGCTGCCGTCAACAAGACCGTGGCGACGATGACCTACAGCATCCCGAGCGATGTCGCAGCGCTCGACCGCAACGCCGACGGGTTTGTCGACCGCCTGTACGTCGGCGATACCGGCGGTAATGTCTGGCGCGTCGACGTGAACGATCCCTCCGCCGCCAACTGGACGGTGAACAAGCTTGCCTCCGTCGGATTTGCAGCTACGGCCAGCAAGAACGACCGGCGCAAGTTCCTGTACCATCCCGACGTGGTGTACGGAAAGGATGCGAACGGAGCCTACGATGCGGTCCTCATCGGCGCCGGCGACCGGGAGCATCCGTTCAACGGTTTCGGCGATGTGGCCCATCCGCTGTCGGACGTGGTGACGAACCGCTACTACATGTTCAAGGACCGCGACACCGGCATCAGCTACGGGGCGAGCTACACGCGCACCGCGATTACCGAGACCAACCTCTACGATGCCACGCTGAACCTCATCCAGGACGGCACCAGCGCGCAAAAAGCGGCGGCGAGCGCCAGCCTGGTGACGGCCAAGGGTTGGTATATCACACTCGGCACGGGTGAAAAGGTGGTCGGCAGCTCGATCACCCTGGCGAGCACGACATTTTTCAACACCAACCAGCCTTCGCCCCCGGCGCCGGGCGTGTGCGCGAGCAACCTGGGCATCGCGCGGCAATACGGGGTGAACTACAAGGACGCCACGGCAATGATCGACAACGATGCGAGCGGCACGCTGACCGGCGCCGACCGCTCAAAGACGCACGTGGGCGGCGGCTACCCGCCCACGCCGGTGCCGGTCGTGGTCCAGTTGGACGGCAAGCAGTACCAGGGAGTGATTTCCGGAACCGACGTGCAGGCCCCTCCCGGAGCGACACTGGGAGCGCGCGTGCGCACCTACTGGTACAAGAAGACACAGTGACCTACGGAGCACGCCGCATGCAACGCCAATCCGGTTTCACCCTGATCGAGTTGATGGTCGCGGTGGTCGTCGTCGCCATACTCGCGGTGATCGCCTACCCTTCGTATCAGCAATACCTGGTGCGCGGTTATCGCAATTCCGGCAAGCAGTTCCTGCTCGACCTCGCGCAGCGGCAGGAGCAGTACCTGCTCGATCAGCGCCAGTACGCCAACGCTCTGGGAGCAGGCGGCTTGAACACGACGGTACCGGCCGATGTCAGCGCGCGTTACCAGGCGCCGGTGTTCAATGTGCCCGCAGGAGCGACGCCGCCCAGCTACACGATCACCATGACACCGCTTGCCACCGGGCTATTGAAGTCGGACGGTGCGTTGATCATCAACAGCCTGGGACAGAGGTGGCGGGACACCAACGGCAACGGCACTTACGAGCCCGCGGCCGACGCATCGTGGGAAAAGTAGGATCGCTGCCGTCACGGGGCGAGCGCGAGCCGGCGTTCGACGCCCGCATGGCGCTGCCCGGCGGGCCGGGCTACACTGTCAATTGAGCTTTACGCTGGTTCGCGACGCGGCGATCGCTGTGGTGTAATTCCGGCCGACAGCCGGGATTATTTCCTGCAAGTTGAACGCGTCCGACTGTCCGTTCGAAAGCGCGACGTCGAACCGGCGCGCAGCGTTCGACCTTGAAGCGACTCCGCGGTAGTCCGGAACCCAGCATCCATGCAACCATTGGCAGGCATACGCGTCCTCGATTTCAGTACGCTGTTGCCCGGCCCCCTTGCGACGCTCTTGCTCGCCGACGCCGGCGCGGACGTAATCAAGATCGAGCGCCCGGGAACCGGCGACGAGATGCGCAGCTACACGCCCAAGCTCGGCACCGACAGCGTCAACTTCGCGCTGCTCAACCGCGGCAAGCGCTCGATCGCGATCGACCTCAAGGCGCCGGGGGCCGTCGAGAGCCTGATGCCGCTCGTGAAGAGCGCCGACGTGATCGTCGAGCAGTTCCGCCCGGGCGTGATGGACCGGCTGGGACTGGGTTACGAGGCCGTATCGCAAGTCAACCCCCGCATCATCTACTGCGCGATCACGGGCTACGGCCAGTCCGGGCCACGCGCCAGCACGGCAGCGCACGATCTCAACTATGCCGCCGAAACCGGCATGCTCGGGCTCGCCGCGGGCGCGGACGGCGCGCCGGTGCCGCCCGCAGCGCTCGTGGCCGACATCGGCGGCGGCAGCTATCCGGCGGTGATCAACATCCTGCTGGCCCTGCGCGAGCGCGACAAAACCGGTCGCGGTCGCAAGCTCGACATCGCGATGGCCGACAATCTCTACACTTTCATGTACTGGGCCATCGGCGACGGCCTTGCAGCGGGCCGGTGGGCGCAGCCGGGCAAGGCGCTGGTGACCGGCGGCAGTCCTCGCTATAACGTCTATCGCACGCGCGACGATCGCTACATCGCCGCCGCGCCGCTGGAGGAGAGGTTCTGGCAGACCTTCTGCGATGCCATTGGGCTCGCCGCCGACGCTCGCGATGACCGGCGCGATGCCGACGCGACAATCAGGGCCGTGGCGGCTCGGATACTCGAGCGCACCTCGGATGAATGGCGCGCCGCCTTCGCAGGGAAGGACCTGTGCTGCAACGTGGTGGCGTCCCTCGAGCGCGCGCTTGCCGATCCGGGATTCCGGTCGCGGGGGCTGTTCGAGCGCAAGCTCACCGCCGGCGGGAGAGCCATCCCCGCCCTGCCCACGCCGGTTGCGCGGGAATTTCGCGCCGGCGAAGCGGCTGGCTACCCGGCACTCGGCGAAGCGAACTCCCTGCTCGACAAAGGCAAGTGAACAGTAAGCAATGAGCAGTAAGCGGTAACGTTAGAATTGCACTACCCGCTCACCGCTTACTGCTTACCGCTTACCGCATGATGCGTGCGCTCGTAGTCCACCAGCACGGACCCCTGGAAAACGTCAAGCTCGAGACACTGCCCGATCCCACTCCCGGCCCGGACGACGTGCTGATTGCCGTTCGTGCCGCCAGCGTGAATTTCCCCGACCTTCTCGTCATCGCCGGCACCTATCAGAACCTTCCGGCCACACCCTTCGTGCCGGGCAA
>DATFWO010000379.1:0-8428 GCA_035259205.1 Burkholderiales bacterium
CGCGATCGATTATAGGCAGTGCTTTCTCTCGGCGGCAACGCGCACGCTCAGCCGTCTGCTATTCTCTCTACGGTCAACGCCCGCGGATGCCGTTCATCCTGTCCGGGTAGCCGTTGTGGATGGATCCCAGCATGGAGACACTCTAATGTTGACCGGCGTGTACTACTTTCCGACTGACTACGGGATCGATATCCAGGAGCTTGCCCGGGCGCTCGAAGACCGTAGCTACGATGCGCTGTTCGTCTGCGAGCATACCCATATCCCGGCGAGCCGCAGAACGCCGTTCCCCGGCGGCGGAGAGCTCCCCATGAAATACAAGCACACGCACGATCCGTTCGTCGCGCTATCGTTCGCCGCCGCCGCGACGCGCAGGCTGAAGCTCGGAACGGGGATTTGCCTGGTTCCGCAGCGCGACCCGATCGTCACTGCCAAGTCGGTAGCCAGCCTCGATCAGATGTCCCACGGGCGATTCATCTTTGCGATCGGGGGCGGTTGGAACGTCGACGAGATGGAAAACCACGGCGCCCGCTATGAAACCCGCTTCAGGCTGCTGCGCGAGCGCGTGCTGGCGATGAAGGCGCTATGGACGCAGGACACGGCGCAGTTTCACGGCAACTACGTCAACTTCGATCCGGCCTGGATGTACCCCAAGCCGAAACAGCAGCCGCATCCGCCGGTCCTGATCGGCGGCGAGTCCGACCACACGGTGAGGCGCGTGGTCGAGTTCGGGGACGGCTGGTTCCCGCGGCCGCGCAATAAGTGGGAGCCCAAGAGCGCCGTCGCGCGTCTGCAGGCTGCGGCGAAGGCCGCGGGCCGAGATCCGGCGACACTGCCGATCACGGTGTTCGCCGCTCCGCCGGACCGCGAAAAGCTCCTGCCCTATCGCGAGGCGGGCATTCATCGCGTGCTGTTCGAGATTCCGGATGTCAGTCGCGACGAGATTCTGCGGGTGCTCGACAGGCATGCGCCGTTGATCGCGGAGCTTGCCGGGGAGCGTTGAGCCCAGAACCAGGCGGAGGAAACAAATGAATCACGGCGTTGCGATCTTCTTTACCGACTATTCGATCGGGCCGGTCGAGATCGGCATCGCGCTGGAAGAGCGTGGCTTCGAAAGCCTCTGGGCGCCGGAGCACAGCCACATCCCGCTGACCCGCAAGTCGCCCTACCCGCAAGGCGGCGAGCTGCCGAAGAAATACTACGACGTGATGGACCCCTTCGTGACGCTGGCGGCTGCCGCTGCGATGACGAAGAGGCTCAAGATCGGCACGGGCATCTGCCTCGTCGTGCAGCGCGATCCCATCCAGACGGCGAAGTCGGTGGCCAGCCTCGACCAGATCTCCAGGGGCCGCTTCCTCTTCGGCATCGGCGCCGGCTGGAACGAGGACGAGATGGCGAACCACGGCACGACCGATTTCAAGGGCCGCTTCAAGCTGATGGAAGAGCGCGTCCGGGCCATGCGCGAGATCTGGACCCGCCCGAAAGCGGAGTTCAATGGGGCCCACGTCAAGTTCGGCCCGATGATGACCTGGCCGAAGCCGGTACAGAAGCCGCTGCCGGTTATCGTCGGCGGAATGTATCCGTACGGTGCGCAGCGCGCCGTCGCGTTCGGTGACGGCTGGATGCCGCACGCGACGCGTCCTGCGTATGGACAGAGTGACATCCTCGAGCACCTGCCGGCGTTTCGCGAGATGGCAAGATCGGCCGGGCGCGACCCGGCCGCGATCCCGGTCACGGCGTTCAACCCGCCGGCCGAGCCGGATGCCCTGAAACGCTACCGCGATGCCGGCATCGAGCGCGTCATCTTCTCCATTGCTTCGGAGGATAAGGAGAAGACACTCGCCACTCTCGACAAGCTGGCTGCGGCAATGCGGCAGGCCGGGTGATCCATGGAAAAGGAGCTCGTGGGAAAGTACACGATGCCGGGCATCGGCCTGGGCACGCTGGGCAACGTCGGCGATGCCGGCCGCGAGATCGTCGAAGCGGCGCTCGCCGAGGGGTACCGTTACATCGACACATCCCGGTTTTATGGCAACGAGGAGGCGGTCGGCAAGGCATTGGCGCGTTCCTCGGTTCCGCGCAGCGACATTTGGGTGACAACGAAGCTCCTGCACCCCAGGACGCCGCCACAGCCGGACATCGCGCTCGAGCTGGACAAGAGCCTGCGCTTTCTCCAAACCGACTATGTCGATCTACTACTGATCCACTGGCCCAATCCGGCAGTGTCGTTGGAATGGGCCTTGCGTGAGTTTGCGGCACTGCGCGAGCAAGGCAAGGTGCGTGCGATCGGCGTGTCCAACTTCCCGACAGCACTGTTGCGGCAGGCCCTGGAGGTCGTTGACGATCTCGCGGCCAATCAGGTCGAGTACCACCCCTATCTGAGTCAGCGAGCACTCCTGGAGCTGATGCGCCGCCGAGGGCTCGTGCTGATCGCCCATTCGCCCCTTGCGCGCGGGACACTGCTGAACGATCCGGTGCTGCAGGAGATCGCCGGACGGCGGGGATTGAGCGTCGCGCAGGTCGTGCTGCGATGGCTCGTGCAGCAGGAACGGGTCGTCGCCATCCCCGGCGTCCAGAACGTCGCACAGCTGCGCGAAAACCTGAAGGTCCTCGATGTCTCGCTTGCGAGCGACGAGATGACCGCGATCTCGGCCCTGCCTCGAGGTACACGAATCGTCAACCCGCCGCACAGTCCGGCCTGGGACCTCCCGTAAGTATCCGGGGGTCACTGGCGGCCCGGCCACATCGGCGGAGGTGCGGTCATACGATGCCGTCGCGCTTCATGCGCTGTACGTCCTCGGGCGGCACGCCACAAATTTCGCCAAGCACGCTCTCGGTGTGCTCGCCGAGCATGGGCGGGCGGGTAATGCTAACGGGCGAATCCGACAGCTTCAGCGGGCAGCCTACCGTCTTGAAGGCGCCGCGCGGCGGATAGACGAGATCGTGGATCATGTCGCGCGCCTTCAAATGCGGGTCGGCGAGAACCTCGGCGGTATCCTGGCAGGCGCCGGCCGGCACACCGGCGTCGCCCATCAGCTTCATGACTTCGTACTTGGTGCGGGTGGCGGTCCACTCGGTGATGATGGCGTCGAGCGCCCCGCGGTTCGCCCAACGGTCACTCGCGGTCTTGTACAGAGGATCCTGCTCGAGCTCGGGCCGCCCCAGCACCTTGCACACCGCCGGCCACATCTGCGGCTGGGCATAGATATAGACCCAGTCGTTGGCACCGCCGGGCGCGCACCGGTAGGTCGTGCCCGGCACCGTCTTGCCGAGCTGATTGCCGGTGCGCGCTGACACGCCGTTGCGCTGGTGCTCGCGCAGGCTGACGCGGATCAGGTTCAGCACGGCCTCCTGCATCGAGACCTCGACGTGCTGACCGCGTCCCGTCACGTGGCGCTGGTTGATTGCGGCGAGTATGGCGATGGCCATGTGCATGCCGGTGCCGCTGTCGCCGATCGAAGGCCAGTTGTACGTCGGCGGCCCGTCCGCGAAACCGGTGACGCACATGGCACCGCCCATCGCCTGCGCGATCGGCTCGAAGCTCTTCATGTGCGCGTGCGGACCATGGGTACCGAAGCCCTTGATGGTTGCGAAGATCAGGCGCGGGTTGATCTTCTGCAGATCCTTCCAGCCGAGGCCCAGCCGGTCCAGCGCGCCCGGCCCGAAGTTTTCGATCAGCACATCGGATTGCGCGATGATCTTCCTGAAAAGCGCCTTGGCTTCGTCGCTCTTGAGGTTCAGCGTCAGGCTGCGCTTGTTGGCGTTGAACGCGAGGAAGAACAGCTCGTCGTTGTTCTGCGCTCGCGCGATATCGCCGCCTTTCGGCTCCTCGAGCTTGATTACGTCAGCACCCAGAAATCCGAGCATCTGAGCGCAGGCGGGCCCCGCCTGGTTGTGCGTCATGTCGATGACGCGGAGTCCTGCGAGGGCTTGGCTCATGGGGGTTCTCCTCTGTTGCCTTCGAGTAGTTTGGCATAATGGGTGCTGCCTCGCCCGCCCAGCAGATCGATAACGGGCCGGAGTACCGGTGCCTGCTTGCCGGGTTTCCTTTTTCCAGCGGAATGATCCATGACCACGACGCTGCGCGAGTTGTCGCTCGCTCATCTGACCGTGCTGGACGCCACGCCGCCGGAGCTCGTCGCGGTGGCGGCCGCGGCGGGGTTTCGCAAGATCGGCATCCGGCTGAGCGCCACGCCGAGCGTCGGGGTTCCGCCCTACGACATGCTGGGCGACACGCCGCTCTTGCGCGAGACGCTGGCGCGGCTCGCCGATACCGGCGTCTCGGTGCTCGACGTCGAGTTCCTGCGCTTCGAGCCGGAACTTCCGAAAGGCATCCCGGATGGCTTCCTCGAAGCCGGTGCGCGGCTCGGTGCACAGTACGTGCTGGTGATGAGCGCCGAGCCGCTCGAAGCACGGACGATCGAGCGTTTCTGCGACCTTTGCGACCGAGCGCAGCAGTACGGCCTGCACGTGTGCCTGGAGTTCGCGATCTACACCGGTGTCCGGACGCTCGCGGATGCCGTGCGCGTCGTTAAGAAGTCCGGGCGCGCCAACGCCTCGGTCCTGGTCGATGCGTTGCATTTCAGCCGTTCGGGCGGCTGGCCGTCCGACATCGCGGGCGTCGACGCGTCGCTCTTCAGGTATGCGCAGATCTGCGACGCCGCGGCCGTCATCCCGCGCGAGTCGAGCGCGCTGATCCGAGAAGCGCGCGGAGGCCGGCTGCTCCCCGGTGAGGGCGGCTTGCCGCTGCGCGAGCTCGTGGCGGCGCTTCCGGCCGCGATTCCTTTGGCCGTCGAGGCGCCGGTCCGCGCGACCGCGGGCCTGTCGGCGCTGGAGCGTGCGCAGCGCGCCTGGCGCTCGATGCAGGCGCTGCTGCAGCCGTAACGGCATGGCTTGTGATCCGTGATCGGTTTTCCGCGGCGCGGGACTTCCGTTCCCTTCCACGTTCCACATTCCACGTTCCACGTTTGAAGTTGACAGAGCCCGGCCAACTTGGAACGATCAGACCGGCGAACCGATGGTGTGACCAACCCAGGACGGAGGAGCTTATGGGCACGACGCAACGCATGGCTGGATTCATAGCAGGTGCAAAGTACGAAGACATTCCCAAGCCCGCGGTGAATCTGGCAAAGCTCTGCCTGCTGGACGCGGTAGGCTGCGCGATTTACGGCACGACGCGCCCGCTGGGCAAGATCATGACCAGCCTCGTGGAGGAGCTCGGCGGCAAACCCGTAGCGCGAGTCTTCGGAACGCGCATCGAGACGAACGCGGTCAATGCGGCGATGGCGAACGGCACGCTCGGGCATTCCGAGGATTTCGACGATTACGGCGCCGGGCACCAGGCGGTGATGTTGATGCCCGTCGTGCTCGCCCTCGGCGAAGAGCTCCATGCGAGCGGCAAGCAAACGTTGCTTTCTTACGCCGTGGGGTTCGACATCACAACCAGCGTGACCCAGAGCATGGGCGAAGATCACTACGCCAAAGGCTGGCACAACACCTCCAGCATCGGCACGCTGGGGTCCACTGCCGCGGCCGCGAAGATGCTGGGGCTCGACGAAATGCAGACGCGAATGGCGCTCGGCATCGGAGCGACCCAGGCGTCCGGATTGCGCGGGAACTTCGGCACGATGACCAAGCCGTTTCATCCCGGCAACGGCTGTCGCGCGGGGGTCACGGCGGCCAAGCTCGCGCAAAAGGGCTACGAGGCTAACCCGGAGATCCTGGAGCATCGCTTCGGCTACGCGGCGGTGTACGGCGAGGAGATGATGCACCTGAGCAACATCCCGCGGCATCTCGGCAATCCCTGGGCGCTGATGGGTACCGGGCGCGAAGTCGCCAACGGCATATCGATGAAGATCTGGCCCTGCTGCGGCGGCACGCATGGCGCCAACACGGCGATGACTCACCTGCTGAAGAAGCATCCCATCAAGCCGGACGAAGTGCAGTCGGTGGACATCGTGACGACGCACGAGCCGTCGTGCATGGCTCCCAACCTGCGCTGGCCGAAGAGCGGCCTGCAAGGCAAGTTTTCCACGTGGTACACGGTCTCCTCCATGATCGTCGATGGCGGCAAGCTCGATCTCTCCAGCTTTACCGACGAGGCCGCCCGGCGCCCTGCCGTGCAGGCCCTGCTGCACAAGGTGAACATCGAGCAGGATCCGGAGATGGTGGGGCGGCCGCACCGTGCGCGCGGCGGCGCGCACTGGTGGGACGTTACCGTCACTCTCAAGAACGGCGAACGCCTCGTTGCGCCTCGCGTGGAGGCGAACGGCGGTCGCGGCGACTCCTACGGCTGGGAATCCAGGGAAGCGGTGTTCGACAAGTTCAGAATGCTCGCCGGCTCGGTGTTGAAGCCCTCGCAGGTCGACTCGGCATTGAACGCGATCATGAGCATGGAAGAAGCGGCGGACATACGCGGCATCGTGGACACGGTGGTGCCGGTAGGCTAGTCGCCAGGGCTGTCTGAAAGCGTGACGATTAAAGGTGACGAATATTGGTGACGAGGTGATGATCACGAATAATGGTGACGGGCTAAGGGTTGACTAGAACTCTGGTCACTCGTATCTCGTCACCCGTACTCGTCACCTGTATCTCGTCACTTGGAAAGGGCCTGTGATGTCGATGTCAGCTTTCGCGAGATGTTGGTTTGCTGCGACGGTTGTCGTCTGGGCCATGGCAGGAGGTCAGGCCCAGACGCCGGACGTCCAGCCGGTCAACAGCGGCGCCAATCCTTATCACGTGATCCGCGATTGGGCGCAGCTCACCTTGGAAGGAAGGCCCTGGGGCGGCTCCAACGGTGTGGCCATCGACCGGGATGGCAGGTCCGTTTGGGCGACCGACCGCTGCTCACCCGGGATCGCCCCCGGCTGCCTCGGCACCCGGGCGAACCCGATTCACCTTTTCGACGAATCAGGGAAGGAGATCAGGAGCTTTGGCGGCGGAATGTTCGTGTGGCCGCACGGCATCCATGTCGATCGAGACGGAAACGTGTGGGTGACCGACGCGCGCGCGGCGAGTGCCGACGAGCTGGAGAAATTTCCGGGAGAAGACAAGAAGGGAAGCGTGGTCGTCAAGTTCAATCCCGAAGGCAAGGTGCTGATGACGCTGGGGAAGCCGGGCGTGAGGGGAAATCCGCCGGACGCTCTGACCGATCCGAACGACGTCGTCACCGACCCGGGCAACGGTGACATTTACGTGGCGGAGAGCCATACGAACGTCGCGGATCCGAACCTCGTCGGGCGCATCTCGGTGTTCGACCGGAACGGCAAGTTTCTGAGAGTCATCGGCAAGACCGGAACGGGCCCGGGCGAGTTCCGCACACCGCACTCCATAAAGTTCGATTCCCAGGGGCGGCTGATCGTCGCCGACCGCCACAACCACCGCATCCAGATCCTGACGAAGGACGGGAAGTATCTCGGTGAATATCGGGAGTTCAGCCGCGTGAGCGGGCTGGCGATCGACGGGAACGATACGCTTTACGCAGCCGACTCCGAATCGACGCCGAAGAGCCATCCGGGCTGGTTGAAGGGCATACGCATCGGGAGCTTGAAGGACGGCAAGGTGACGATCTTCGTGCCGCCGCACAAGACCGATTCGCCCGATGGGGCCATGGGCGAAGGGATCGCCATCGATGCGGCAGGGAACGTCTACACGGCGGAAGCCACCGTACGGGGCGTGTCGAAATACATCAGGAGGTAGCGGACAGCTTCGCGGTGACGAGCTTCGCGGTGACGAACTTCGGGGTGACGAACTTCGGGGTGACGAACTTCGTGGTGACGAACTCCGTGGTGACGAGCCTCGCGGTGACGAAACTCCGTGGTGACGAGCTTCGTTAGGCTTTTTCCTTTAGACGCTTGAGCGAACTACGCAATGCCCTAACGAGGTAGCCTACCCGGCAGCAGAGCGCTATCGACGGGTTATCGGCCTTTAAATACCCTAATCGAACGGCCAACTCCAACTGAGTTTCGAGCTCAGAAATAGAACCGCAAGCGATGCTGACGAAGTGCTGCAGCTCCCTCGGCGAATTTCGGGCCGCGCCTTCCGCGATGTTGGACGGCACGGAGATCGCGGCGCGCCTCATTTGCGGCACCAATCCAAACCTTTCATCACCCGGCAGGCACGCGGTGTCTCGGTAAACTGTCTCGACCAGAGTCATGGCCTGCTGCCAAGCCAATAATTTTCGGTGGCTCCCACGGGTATCCATGAAGATGCATAACGCCGGAATCCGAAGTCCGTTTACAAGCCATTTGACCTAGTTGAGGCATTTCGTCACCGCAACGCTCGTCACCGCGGCGCTCGTCACTGCGACGCTCGTCACCGCAGCGCTCGTCACCGCAACGCTCGTCACTGCGACGCTCGTCACCGCAGCGCTCGTCACCGCAACGCTCGTCACCGCAACGCTCGTCACCGTAATCAGAGCGGCTAGTCCCCC
>DATFWO010000380.1:0-6315 GCA_035259205.1 Burkholderiales bacterium
TCCGCCTCGTCCACCGTCAGCATCTTCCGGCTTTCCATCACGAGACGGCCTGCGACCACGACATCGCTCACATCCTGGCCGGTCGCGTTGTACACAAGGCGATAGACGGGCATGTCGAGCGGCGAGAGGTGCGGCTGCGACAGGTCTACCGTGATCAGATCCGCCTGCTTCCCGGTTTCTATAGACCCCAGCTCGCGCTCGAGGCCGAGCGCTTTGCAGCCGTCTATGGTCGCCATCTCCAGCGCCTTGCCGGGCGGGATGAGCAGCGGATCCCTGAAATGTATCCGTTGCTGGTCGATCGCGGCTTTCATGTCGAGAAAGATGTCGCAGTTGTGCGTAGAGGGCATATCCGCGCCCAGACCGACCGTCACGCCGGCCTCGATCAGCTCGGGCACCGGACACCGCCCCGGATAGGAATAGATCCGTGCCGCGCGCGGGTGATGCGCAGCGTGGGCGCCGGTCTCCCGCATGATGGCTATCGCGCGAGCGGAGATCCCGGTGCAATGAGAAAGTATGGTGCGCGGTCCGAGCAGGCCGAGCTTCTCGTCGTGCGCGTATTCGATCGAGTTGCCGTACATGTGGGTCCAGAAGCCGGCGTCGTGCCTGACCATGAGATCGCGCACGGCTTCCGCCTGCCGGCGTATCCAGCGCTCCTTTTCCGGATCCCAGACGGGATCGTGCTCGTTGCGATTTCCGATCCGCGAAAGCGCGAGACCGTAATCCACGATGCCGCCCCGCCGCCGCTCCGAGAGCAGACGGTCACAGTTCGCGATGACCTCGTCGAAACTGACCAGCCGCTCGGTCTTGACCCCGCTTCGCCAGTAGGAATAGGCGCGCGGCCATGGGGGGCGGGCCGGCCCTACGCCGATCCGGGTGCGCAAGCCAATGCGCTCGAGCTGCCCGGCTGCGGTATGGGCGAAGACCACGTCGTCCGTGCGCGTGCCGTTCCCGCCCATCATGGAGAACATGCAGGTCGTGCCGAGCTTGAGACGCTCCAGCGCGCTCAGCTGGGCATCGACCTCCCACCACTCCTCATCCGTTGCATGGGGCAGCACGGCATCGAGCATCCTGCGGCGATTCGCGCCATCCAGATTCTGGCCAACCGACTTCAGCAGGCTGCCGCCGAGGTAGCCGTGCAGGTCGACCATGCCGGGCAGGATTGCCTTACGCGCGCAGTCGAGCGTCTTCGTCGCGCGATGCTTCGCCGTGAGCTCCGCGACCGGTCCGATATCGACGATCCGACCTGCGTGGACCGCTACGGATGTCCGGTCCCGAATGCTGCGCGCCCCGTCCATCGTGATCACGAGTCCGTTCTGGAGCAATAGGTCGATCATCGGCACGCCCGGCTGCAGTTGAGCCCGGATTATTGTTCGGGCGCGGCCCGCTCCGCAACGCCGGCGGATGGGATACACGTATCGCGGCTACACTGTGCGCCATGTTCGCGTCCCTTGCAGCGAGGCGCCAGGAGCTTCCGGCGCTCGCCTGGTCCTTCGCCTACTTTTTCTGTCTGCTGTGCGGCTACTACGTGCTGCGGCCGGTGCGCGACGAGATGGGCATCGTTGGCGGCATCACGAATCTGCCGTGGCTCTTCACGGCAACGTTCATCGTCATGCTGGCGGCGGTGCCGCTCTTCGGGTGGGTCACCGCCCGCCTCCCGCGGCGGGTGATGCTGCCGGCGATCTACTGGTTTTTCATCGCCAATCTGCTGTTGTTTTTCGTCCTCATGAAGAACGCCGTAGCGCCGGAATGGATCGCCAAGGCGTTCTTCGTCTGGCTGAGCGTATTCAACTTGTTCGTGGTGTCGGTGTTCTGGAGCTTCATGGTGGATCTCTTCGACAACGAGCAGGGCAAGCGCCTGTTCGGCCTCATCGCCGCCGGCGGCAGCGCCGGGGCGCTGGCCGGCCCCGCGCTGACCGTGACGCTGGTCGTCCCGCTCGGCATACCGAATCTGCTCCTGATCTCTGCGCTCTTCCTGGCCGGAGCCGTCATCTGCATCCACCGCTTGCTCGCGTGGGATACGGGCCGAGCGTCCCGTACCGACGCGGAGCATGCCGCCGAAGACGGCCCGATCGGCGGCAGCGTGTGGGCGGGTATCGGCACCGTCGCCCGGTCCTGGTATCTGCTGGGCATCTGCCTCTACATCGTAGTGTTCTCCCTGCTCTTCACCTTTCTCTACTTCGAGCAGGCGCGCATCGTCGCCGCAACCATCGCGTCCGGCACGGAGCGCACCCAGCTTTTCGCCACGATCGATCTTGCAGTGAACCTTCTCGCCCTCGCGCTGCAGGCACTGGCGGCCGCGCCGCTGCTGCGCTGGCTGGGAGTCGCCGGCACGCTCGCCTTGCTCCCCGCGGTATCCGTGATCGGCTTCGGGATCGTGGGTTTCGTTCCGACTCTGGCGGTCATCGTGGCCTTCCAGGTGCTGCGGCGCGCCGGGGAGTACGCCATTGCCAAGCCCGCGCGCGAGCTCCTGTTCGCGGTGCTGGATCGGGAAGTGAAGTACAAGGCCAAGAACTTCATCGACACCGTCGTGTTTCGCGGCGGCGACATGGCGAGCGCATGGCTGATCACCGGCCTCAAAGCGCTCGGGCTGACGGCCGCGGCAATCGCTGCGGCCGCGATACCAGTCGCGCTGGCTTGGCTCATCCTGTCGTGGCTGCTCGGCAGGCGGCAGGAAGCGCTGGCGCCCGCGGGACGAAGGATGAGGGGTGAGGGATGAGGGATGAAGGATGACGAATGAAGGACCGCACCTGCGCATTGCACGGATAGGGTGACCCATTACCCATCACCCGTCACCCATCACTCGTCACTCAGATGCTGCTAGCATCTGCACTGCCATGTCGCAACGATCGCTCCTCGCTGCCCGCTTGGCGACTGCCAGCTGCCTGCTGGCGCTTGCAGCGTGTGCGCAGCTGCCCGGGAAAGCGCGGCTCAACATCGTTTTTGTCCTCGACGGCATGCGCCCGGACTCGATTTCCATCGAAGATACGCCGACGCTCTGGCGGTTGCGCCAGGAGGGAGTGAATTACATCGATGGGCATGCGGTATTTCCGACCGTCACCCGGGCCAATGCCACCTCGATCGCGACCGGCACCTACCCCGGCCGTAACGGCATCCTGGGCAACCAGATCTACGTACGCGAGTACAGCCCCAACCGCGCGTTCAGCAACGACGAATACCAGAACCTGCTCCGCCTGGACGAGGTCACCGGGGGCAGGATGGTGCTGGTGAAAACGCTAGCCGAGACGTTGACCGAGCGTGGCACCCGGTTCGCTGCGGTCAGCTCCGGCTCGACCGGCAGCGCACTGCTGCTCAACCCGCGCGCCCCGCGCGGCGTCGGCGTGTTGATCAACGCCTACTTCGAGCCGGGAAAGCTGGTGGCATACCCGCCGGAGGTCAACGACGCGATCCTGCGCCGCTTCGGTCCTGCGCCGAAAAAAGGCGGCGCAACGGACCCGTTCGACTCGGCTGTGGACTGGACGCAGGATCTGGTGCGCGAGTACGTGCTGCCGGAGCTCAAGCCCGCGGTGCTCATCAACTGGCTCACCGAGCCCGACCATGTCCAGCACGCGCTGTCAGCGGGCTCACCGGAAGCACGGCGTAGCATCCGGAACAACGATCGCCACATCGGGCTCATACTCGAGAAACTGAAGGCGCTCGGGCTGCTCGACAAGGTCAACATCTTCGTGGTCTCCGACCACGGCTTCGGGCTCAACGTGTTCACGGTCAACGTTGCGTCCGAGCTGATAGCGGCCGGGCTGAAAGCAGGAGCCGAATCGGATGACGTGGTGATTGCAAGCAGCGGGCAATCAATACTGGTGCACGTGAAGGACCGCGACCCGGAGCACATCGACCGCATCGCGCGCTTCCTGCGCGCTCAGGAATGGGCGGGCGTCATTTTCACCGCCGCGCGCGCCGGCACCGGCAATCCCGTGCACGGACGCGTGGCCGGTACTTTCGCCCTCGAGCTGATCCACCTCGCGCATGCCGAACGTGGTCCGGACATCGTCTTCACTTTCCCGTGGACGTCCGACCGCAATGCCCATGGCGTCCCCGGCACCGACTATTCCGCCGGCTCCGGCAGCACCGGCCCGCGTTCGGGAACTGCGAGCGGCCACGGCGGCATGAGCCCGTGGACCGTCCGCAACACCTTTTTTGCCTGGGGCACGGACGTCAAGCGCAGCGCAACGATCCGCGTCCCCGCCGGAAACGCCGATCTGACGCCTACACTCCTTGCGCTCGTCGGCGTGAAGCCGGATGGCCTGGACGGCCGGGTGCTCCTCGAGGCACTCGACGGCGGTCCGGAACCGGAACAGGTGCCGGTGGAAACTCGCACCTACTCGGCGGAAGCGGACGGCGGTAAGTACCGGGCGCGGATACAAGTGACCGAGACCGGCGGCCGGCGCTACATCGACAAGAGCTGGAGGGAGCGATAGCGACGACTAGAGGTGACGATTGAGGGTGACGGAGAAACCGTTCTATTTCTTGTCACTCCTATATCGTTACCCGTATCTTGTCACCCGTCTCTCGTCACTTGGATGCGGTAAGCATCCGCAATGCAGGCTCGATCGCATCGTCGGCGATCTTGCTCAGCTCTTCCGGCGTGCGGTTCTGTATCGGATGCGGCACGAAAAGTACTGCCGGGTCGAAGCCGAGGGCTTTCGACTGCGACTCGACCGCGTCGGTGAAGCCCGTAGTGACGACCGAGATGCCCGGTATGCCGCGCCCATCGAAGTTCATGAGGTCGTGCAGACTGCACGACGTGCAGGAGCCTCAATCGGAAAGGCCGATCAAGACGACATCGACCTCGGAGGCGACCTTCTGGAGAATCTCGGGCGTCGCGACCTTGGCGTTGGTCGGCTTTCCATAGCGCTTCGTCTTCAACCCCCGCTCGTTGAAGCGCTTCTCGACCCGGTTCAGAAACTCGTCGGTGCGGGCCTTGCCGATGTCGAACAGGCCTATCGTCAATCCATCGAGCGACTGAGGCGGGGCTTTCCGAGGCCGCTTTACGGCCGAGGTTTCCGCAGTCGGATCGCGCATCCAGTTCGTCATGATGTCACCTCATCAAAAAACAAATTCAGCCACGGCACGGAAGAGCACGGAAGCTGAAATTTCAAGCCTCGGCCGCGCTGCCATAATTGCTGTTTCAATATTCCGTGTGTTTCGGTGTGTGTCCGTGGCCAATGCACTTCACGACTTTACTTCCTTCGTAACCGGCTGTAGCTCCAGCCGGTTGCGTCCCGCCAGCCAGCCGGGAAGTATGGCCGAGAACAAGCCCGCCGGGCCGCCGGCGCGCACCACCATCAGCCCGTCCTCGTGAAACTTCGGCACCATCTCCCCGGCCTGGCTTGCCGGCACGCCTTCGCCGACGCCGTTCTGGCCGGCCACGATGTCCTTGCCCGGGCGTATCGTCGCCTCGTAAAGCGCGCGCTCGATGCGCTGGCGATTCCAGCCGGCATCCTTGTAGATCGCATAATGTTCGGGCGACAGCACGAATATCGCGCGCGCGGACTGCACGAGGTTCGGGTGCCCGATCTTGACGAGCGAGAGGGCGGCGGAGCGAGTGAGCGCCTCGGGCGTGCGCGACTTCTGATCGACCCACGCTTCCGGGCCATGCCCCTGGAACAAAGTGACGGTCGACGCGCCGCGGGGAAAGCCGCACGCGACCGACAGCGGTTCCCATTCGGGATCGGATTCGTCCTCGGCGAAGCACAACGTGAACTTGCTCGGCGCGCCAAGGGTTGCGCGGTCCGATTCGCCCGGCCGGCCGCCGCCGACGTTCTGCACGACGAGATTCAATGCGCGGCCTATCGTCGCATTGGCGCGGTTGCCCTGCCCGAGCGCGTTGATGCCGGAATTCATCCCGATTCTCCGCGCAACCGGGCCGTTTACGATGACGACCGGGCTCGAGAAATAGGTCGTGGCATGCACGCCGTGTAGAGTGAACACGGGTTCGAGCGCCGCTTCCAGCGCGGCCAGCAGTACCGGCATGTACTCGGGCCTGCAACCGGCGAGCACGGCGTTGATGGCCGCTTTCTCGACCGTGCACGTCCCGAGATAGGGCGGGATCCTGCCGATCACCTCGTCAGGGCGCCGCCGCGTGCCCTTCAGCATCGCAAGGATGCGCTCGTCCGTGGGCGGCGTGACCGGCAGCCCGTCGGTCCATCCGCGCTCGTAGCAGATTTCGTGGGGATCGCTGTCCGCGCTGAATTCGATCTTGCGGGAAACCAGGGTGCCGCCCCGGTGCTTGGCTTCAAGGCGCTCGGCCACCCCGGGCTCGAGTGAACGCGAGCTTCACCCCGGCCTGAAAGCGGGCAG
>DATFWO010000381.1:0-25342 GCA_035259205.1 Burkholderiales bacterium
CGATCAACCTTCGTTCAGAGAAGCCGCGAAATTGACCGCGGAGCAGCGCTGAAACTTTCGGTTGGGTGAGGCCAAGCAACGTCGCGGCCTCGACCTGCGTTAGCCCGCGCTGTTGAATGATTTCAGCGATCTTCGAAACGAACTGTGCCTTGACCAGCATTTCCTCGGCATCGGGATAGCCAAGGTCGTGGTACACGTTCCGACTTCCAGAGGAGTACGCCGCTCGCTTCTCGCGCGCCTTATGCTTGCTCATCTCTCAGCTCCTTGAGATCTTTCCTTGAACTGCCGATCCACTCGAGAGACTTAAGCTCCATGAAGTGGGAGCATTATACCTGAATTGGGATAAGAGGGTAAGAACCCGGGAGAGCGAAGATCGACAATCGGCAGGTTCCAATCGCCCTTCACTAAAGAACAGCTTGCGAACACATTGAACTTGGAGAGAAAATGCGCCAGGCGGAGCAACATCAAAGACAAATTGCAACAGACGATCTTCAAATCGACAACCGCGCTTGCAATGGCCACGGTGCTGTTAGGCGCGTGCGCCGTGCTCGAATCGATCGAGCAGTCGATTCCAACGCAGCCCCGCACTGACCAACCCGCGGTATCACAGCCGCCGCCCGTGCCGAAGATCGATCCCATGGCAAAAATCGATCCCATGGCCGATGTGCCTGGAGAAAAGCCCCTTCCGGCAGTGCACCAGGGGGCGATCGAACGAATCGACTGTATGAGCGGGGAACCGGATTGGCACGCAAGAATCGCGTTTGAAGCGCAAGGCGGGCAGGTGTTGAGCTTTGCGTATTACAGCATATGGAAACCCCGCACCTGCTCGCTGGAGGTCAAGCGCAATGCCGCCGGCACAAAATGGCGGATGACCCCGGATGGCGCGGTCCGCGTGCATACGTCCCAGGGCCGGTTTCTCATTCGCACGAGCGCCGATGCTTACGTGTTCGAGTTTGAGAACGTGCGACGACAGAAATTTTGCGGTATGCCTGGAGAAATCAACGGCACCATGACCGTCAAGCGCGGATCGGGCAAGCCCGAGTGCTCCGCGGCAGGCATCATGGATACGAACGACAGATACCTGGACAAGCTCTATAAATCAAAGTAATAGCCACCTCTGAACGTGGAACGCGGAATGTGGAATTTGGAAGGATGGAAGCGAAGGTAGTGACGCAGTAACGAAGTGACGCAGTGAAGAAGGTGATGCGCGTGAACAGGCGCAAATCTGATCGACGCAGGACTATTCAACGGCGCAAGGATAAGCGCGTACTGCGCGGCGCCGGACGTCGTAGCGGCCAGCGCAGGAAGTAACTGCTTTGCTCCTAATGTGGAACGTGGAATCATTCCGCGTTGCGGCAAGTCCGCCTTCCTCGTCCCTCACTCATCACCCATCACTCATCACGCTGCTTTTGACTGTGCGGCGGTAGCGGCACCCAGCGACGCGGCCAGCGCGCGCAGGAGCGCGGCGCCGTCGCCGCGCCAGGCGCTGCCGTGCATGCAGGCGAGGATCTGCGGCTCCTCGCAGGCGAGACGCTCGAGAACCGCGCCGGTCTGCGGGGCATGCGCGTAATAGTCCATCGTTTTGCGGAAGGCCTCGCTCGGCTCCAAGATGTCCGACTCCGTGACGGGCACGGCGCCGGGACCGCCCTGCGTGAAGAGGTCGCCGCAGAGCAGCGTGCGCGTCTCGCGCTCCATCATGAAGCCGCACTCCCAACCGTGCGGCACGTGCGGCGCGTCGATCCACGCGAGTGCGTGCCGGCCGGTACGCAGCACTTCGCCGTCGGCGAGCGCTCGCGCCGGGCGCTCGGCGATGTCGTTCACCGACACCATCGCTGCAACCTGACTGCACACCGGCACCGCGGAGCGGGCGGCGGCGAGGAAGTCGTTCAACGCGCCGCACTCGTCGGCCTCGTAATGGGAGAAGGCGACGTAGCGCAGGTGCGCGAGCGGCAGCACCTTGCCGATCGCCTCGGACACGAGCGGAAACATTCGCCTCGGGCCGGTGTGAAAGAGGAGCGGCTCGTCGTCGGCGACGAGGTACTGGTTGAAGTTGAATTGCGGCCCCCCCGGGATATCGATCGGGGTGTTGATCCGGTAGATGCCCGGCGCGATCTCGTGGAGGTTGGTGCCGCTGGTACGGTTCGTGAGCAAGGGTTTTCTCCTAAGGTTGGGTTGCTACGCCGAGGTTGTGTGACGAGGCGAGCGGCCGTTACACCGTCGAATGTGGAACGTGGAATGTGGAAGGTGATGCTTCGCGGTGACGGCTCCGTGGTGACGAGCTCCGCGGTGACGAGCTCCGCGGTGACGAGCTCCGCGCTGACGAGCTGCGCGGTGATGAGCTGAGCGGTAACGAATGCAGAAAAGGCCTAATCCACCCAAATTGGGCTACCTGGGACGCTTTATCTAAGACGCATCACCTGGGACGCATTACCTGGGACGCCCTATCCGGGACGCCTTGTGTGATTCATACGGGGTTGTGTAACGAGAGGCCCTGTCGTTACACATCCCGAGAAGAGAACTTGATATGCTCGCCCCGTGCCCCCGGATTCTTCCCTTGCCGCGCTCGAGGACGGCGCGCTGGCCCGGCGCGTCGCGACCGCAGGCAAAATCCCCGATTCTGCAGCCGAAACAGAGCTCTATCGCCGCCTCGCGCCGCGCGTTCGGCTCTTCGGCCTGCGCCACCTGCGCGAGTCGCACGCGGCGGCCGACCTCGTGCAGCAGGTGCTGCTCATGACGCTCGAGCGCCTGCGCGCGGGGGAGGTGCGGGAGCCGGAGCGCATCGCCTCGTTCGTGCTCGGTGCCTGCCGCATGACGGTGCTCGAGTGGCGGCGCGGCACCCGGCGCAGGGAGGCGCTACTGGAGATATGGGGCGGGGCCGAGGAGGCCTTCGAGGCGCCGGAGCCGCTCGTGCTCGACGCGGAGCGGCTGGCGGCGTGCCTCCAGTCGCTTTCCGAGCGCGAGCGCTCGGTTGTGGTGCTCACCTTCTTCTCCGACAGCCCCGCCGAGCAGGTTGGGGCGGACCTGGGCCTCACCGCCGGCAACGCGCGCGTCGTCCGGCACCGCGCGCTCGGCCGGCTGCGTGCATGCATGGACCTGAGCGCCTGATGGCGCGAACGTGGAATGTGGAACGTGGAATGTGGAAGGTTGATACCGTAAACAGAGCGTTCGTGCCGTGACCTGCTCGAACCCGATCGACTTCGAGACGCTGCTCGCCTGGTGGCTGGACGAGCTGCAGCCGGCGGCGCAGGAGGCGCTGGAGGAGCACGTCTTCGCCTGCGCGCACTGCGCGCGCCGGCTCGAAGAGTTTGCCGCCATCGCCGGCGGCGTGCGCGACGCCGTGCGCGCGGGCGCGCTCGGCGTGGTCGTCACCGCGCCATTCGTCGATGCGCTGAAGCAGGCGGGACTGCGCGTGCGCGAGTATCAGCTCGTCCCCGGTTCGAGTGTGAACTGCACCATACACGCCGACGACGACGCGGTCGTGGGGCGCATGCGCGCACCGCTCGGCGGCGTGCGACGTCTCGATGCCCTGAAGCAGCTGGAGGTCGGCGGCGTGCCCGGGCCGGAGGTGCGGGCCGAGGACGTGCCCTTCGATCCGGCCTCGGGCGAGGTCGTGTTCGTGCCTTCGGCGGCGTGGCTCAAGAAAATGCCCACGCACACGCTGCGGGTGCGGCTCGTCGCGGTGGAAGCGGCGGGCGAGGCTGCGGTCGGCGAGTACATCTTTGCGCACACGGCCTTGTGAACGTGGAATGTGGAAGGTGGAACGCGGAAGGATTCCGCGCTGCGCGAGACTCTCACCCATCACCCATCACGCGGCTCCTTCCTCCTTGCTACGAAAGTACTCTAAGATCACCCCTCCCTAACCCCCAACAAAAGGAGCTCCCATGGCTTACGAAGGCATGATTGCGGAAACCGTTTCGATCTCCGGCCACAACGGCGACAAGATTTCGGCGTACGTTGCGCGGCCTCTGGGCGCGGGACCGTTCCCGGGCGTCACGGTCATACACCACAACCCGGGCTGGGACGAGTTCTACCGGGAGTTCACGCGCAAGTTCGCCCACCACGGCTATGCGGCGATCAGCCACAACCTCTTCCAGCGGGCCGGGGAGGGGAAATCGGACGACGTCGCGGCGAAGGTGCGCGCCGAAGGCGGCATACCCGACGCGCAGGCGATGGGCGACACCGAAGCCGCGACGAAATGGCTGCGCGCCCAGCCTTGGACCGGGGCAAAGGTCGGCTGCATCGGCACGTGCTCGGGCGGCCGGCTCTCGTTCCTCTACGCCTGCCAGACGAAGAGCATCGACGCCTGCGTCGAGCTCTGGGGTGGCCGCGTGGTGATGAAGAAGGAGGACCTCAACCCCAAGACGCCGGTCGCGCCGATCGACTACACCAAGGACCTCTCGTGCCCGCTCCTGGGCCTCTTCGGCAACGAGGACGCCGCGCCGACTCCCGAGCAGGTAAATCAACACGAGGCGGAGCTGAAGAAGCACGGCAAGCAGTACGAGTTCCACCGCTACGACGGCGCCGGTCACGGCTTCTTCTACTATGACCGGCCGATGTATCGCATCGAGCAGGCGCTCGACGGCTGGAAGAAGGTGTTCGCCTTCTTCGAGAAGCATCTCAAGAAGTGACGAGCTTCGCGGTGACGACTGACGAGAGGCGGCATGTGTACATCCGTTGTTGAGATCGTCCGCGCGGACGGCGCCGGCCTGGGCGATGGCGGCTGGTTCCCCCTCACGAGCGCCGTGGTGTCGTACGACCATCCGCACCACGCGCTCCTCGAGGAGGCGATCACGATCGATTTCGTGAATGCGGACCTCGGCCCCGGAGCGCGTGCCGCCGTCGAAATCACGATCGAGTCGGCGAAGGAGTTCGCGGCCGCCCTCGCGCGCGCGATCGCTGCGGCGGAGGAGATGGAGGCTCGAAGAGGGCAGTGATGAGCTTCGCGGTGACGAGCTTCGCAGTGATGAACTTCGTGGTGACGAGCTTCGTGGTGATGAACTTCGTGGTGAGGGCCGAAAGAGCGTAGCCCATCCTCGTCACCGCTGCAGCCCGTCACCATGTAACTCGTCACCGTGTAACTCGTCACCGCGAAGCTCGTCACCCGTTCAGGAGCAGCTATGAAGATCAAGCGCATCGAGCACGTCGGCGTCGTCGTCAAGGACACGGAGGCGAGCCGGAAACTCTGGGAAGGCTGCTTCGGCATCCCGCTCGGGGAGGTCGAGGAGAACGACAAGCGCAAGCTAGCTCTCTATTACGTCGGCGAGTCGATGGTCGAGCTGATCGCAGGCGTGGGCGTCGACAGCAAGCACCAGCGCATGGTCGCCGAGGGGAAGGGCGGGCTCAACCACATCTGCTTCGAGGTCGAGGACATCGACGCAGCGCTCGCCGAGCTGAAAGCCAAGGGGATTCCGCTGCTCGACGAGGTGCCGCGCATCGGCCACGCCGGGTGCCGCATCGCGTTCCTCGATCCCAAGGCAACGGAAAATTGCTTGATCGAATTAGCCGAGTTGCCGAAGGGGCATCGCTGATCCGAATGTGGAACGTGGAAGGTGGAAGGATGAAGGGCCGTTGACGAAGTGGAAGGTGGAAAGTGGAATGCCATTCCGCGTCGGTTCCAGCTTTCCACGTTCCACGTTCCGCATTCCACTTTCGACACGGTCACTGCACGGTGTGCACCGCCAGGACCACGAATTCTTCCTCATCGTCCACGCCGAGTTGTTCGTGCACGTGCGCGAGCGCTTCTTCCCGGTTGTCGCCGTCCGCGACCACGTAGCCGGGACGGCCACCCTGCGTTTGCAGCTCGATCAGATAGGACATAAGCCCTCCTTCAAGTTGCGGTGAGAAAGTCTCCCACTTGCTGTCTTGGAGACGGCGGAGGCCGCTCATGTTCGCAAGCAACGGTTGCGGTCGGTAACAGGATGTAACCGTGGAACGTGGAAGGTGGAATGTGGAAGGTGGAAGGTCCTATCCGGCGACATAGGTAACACTTATCCGGCGACATGGGTAACAGGTTGAGAACATGCGGGCAGGGAGGAACTGCCCATGCCTTGGAAGGAAACCTGTGCCATGAAGGAGCGCTTGGGTTTTGTGTTGGAAGTCGCACGCGGTGAGCGCACCGTCAGTGAGCTGTGCCGTGTTTTTGGAATCAGTCGCAAGACGGGTTACAAGTGGCTTAATCGTTATGAGGAGTTGGGCGAAGCTGGAGTCGAAGAGCGTTCGCGTGCGCCGCACCACCGCCCTCAGTGCATGAGCGAACACAGCGCTCTGGAGATCATCAGGGTGCGCCGGCGTCATCCCGACTGGGGGCCGGTCACGGTGCTCGATTGGCTTGAGCGACGCATGCCGCATTTGGCGTTGCCGGCCGCTTCTACGGTGGCGGAGCTCCTCAAGCGCGCCGGTCTGGTCAAGGAGCGCAAGCGTAAGCGCCATGCCACGCCCTATGGGGCGCCGTTTGTGCAAGCGCAGGCACCCAATGATCTGTGGAGCGCGGATTTCAAAGGCCAGTTTCGCATGGGCAACGGTGAGCTGTGTTATCCGTTCACCCTGAGCGATGCCACCAGCCGTTACGGCTTGCCAAGGACTGAGGCGTAGCACCTATGCTCAGACGAGAATTGCCTGCGAGCAGGCATTTCGCACCTACGGGTTGCCGCGCGCGATCCGCACCGATAACGGTGAGCCCTTCGGCTCGTGCGGCTTGGGCGGTTTGTCTCGACTCGCGCTGTGGTGGATTAAGCTGGGCATCATCCCCGAGCGTATTCAGCCAGGACGTCCGCAGCAGAATGCGCGCCACGAACGACTGCATGGCACGCTTAAACGCGGCTGCGGCATACGAAGCAATCTCGCCCAGCAGCAGCGCGCCTTCGATCGCTATCTTCAAATCTACAACAACGAGCGCTGCCACCAAACGCTGGGGCGCCATCAGACTCCGGCCATGCACTACCAGAGCTCGCCGCGCCCTTATCCAAGTCGCGTGCCCGAGCTCACTTATCCGGATGGCTATCTGGTCAAACGTGTGCACCCCGCAGGCAGCATTGCCTTGTGCGCACGCTATTGGTATGTCGCACAGATCCTGCGCGGAGAGTGGGTTGGGCTCAACCCCATCGATGACGGCATCTGGTATGTTTTCGTGGGTCCGGTATGCGTTGGTCGGCTCAATGCTCGCAACACCCGCATTGAGCCTATCAACACTCTGATTGACATGCCGACTCTGCACTAAAAGTGTTACCTATGTCATCGGATATGTGTTACCCATGTTCCCGGTTACTCAGAATGTGGAACGTGGAACAAAACAGACGTCTCCCACCGCATTAGTTCGTTCGGGTGCGTCGCGCGATGGTAACGAAGATGGAAATCAATTCGTTCACTTCGGCGGATAGCTTGTCAATTACAGCCCTTTCGCCCAAGCCGGACTCCGCAAGCAGCTCCAGCCAGTACCCCGTTTCATCGAGCTCCTGCAAGCCGCCTTCCATCTTGCTTATGAAATCCGCAGCCGACTTTGCCCGGCGAGCCTCGCGATAGTGCGCCCCGACTGATGTCCCGGATTTCAGCAGTTGTCTTCCGGCGATGTAGGAAACGATGGACCTTGGCAGTGAACCATAGAGACGGATCACGGCGAGCGCAAAGCGCTTTGTTCGCGCCGCCAATTTCTCTGGTTGCCTGTCGTTCACGGCCAGCTCCTATCACGAACCAACGCGGTCCGGCCGTAGCGGTTGACACGGCGTTAGCCGACAGAAGTGCTATCGCCAGTTGGTTCCAATTTCCACGTTCCACCTTCCACATTCCCATTCGGTCAACGCTACGGTCTGAAGACGCAGATGAGGTCCACGCCTTCCGGAATGGAGATGCGGCGGCTGAGCTTGTCCGCGTCCTTCCATTCGCTTCCATCGTGGACTTGGACCTTTTCTTCGATGATTTGCGTCTTGCATTTCGGACAGCGATGAAGGGTGGTCTTCACCGACACCGCTCCCTTCTGGTCTGTCGATTTTGCATCTGCCCGGATGAGGGAGGCGAAGGCAGGGCCGTCCACCACGTGCTTTAGCAGCGCATCGTAGTAGGACGCCGCCGCATCGGCATCCGGGAACGTCTTTTCGCGCTTGAACAGGGGATGGCAGTCGGAATTGCACTTGGGACAAACCGACTTCGACCGAAGAGACACTTTGTTTGCTCCTTTTTTGCCCGTGGCTCGATGAGTGCAGTATCCTGTTCCCCACAACTGTGTGCTGACCCCGGCGCGCCAACTCGTTGACCGGGCACGCCAAATGGGTCGGGGAGGATCAGGGTGCAGGATCCACGCGGAATGCGAGGCGCCGGCGACAGCTCTCGTGACACCGGCCTTGCCTCGATGGGCCAGATGTTCCGGCGGCTCCTCGAGCTGCATGGCCTCGACGCAGTCGGGATTGCGTGTGAGGCGGGCATCAACCTCGGGAAGATTCCCACTCCCGCCGAGCGCATCCCGATCAACAAGATCGACGCCATGTTGAGCGTCGCCATCCCGCTCATCCGCGATCCCGCTTTCGGTCTTCAGGCAGCCCGTTGCTGGCACCCTGCGTACCTCGGCGTGCTGGGACACGCTTGGCTCTCGAGCGACGCGCTGCGTACCGGGCTCGAGCGGCTAGCGCGCTACTCCCACCTCGTGGGCGACCGTGGCGCGACGAAAATCGAGAAAACGCGAGGAGGAGTAAAGATCAGCTTCTCGGCCAACCGGGGCGATCCTGCGGTCGTGCCGGTGGCAGCGGTTTTCGTCGACATCGTGCTGGCGCTGCTGCTCGACATGTGCCGCATGAACGCGGGCGCGGCCTTGCGTCCCGTCGCGGCGAGTCTGCGTCGCCGTGCCCCAGCGCAAAGCGAAGCCTACGAACGGTTCTTCGGCTGCCCGGTACGCTTCGGCGCCGGGGAAGACGCGTTTGTTCTCTCGGCGCAGGACGCCGACCGTCCTCTGCCCTCATCGAACCGGCAGCTCGCGGCAGTGTTCGACAGGATGCTGACCGAGGAGCTGGCGCGGCTCGACAGATCCGACGTCGTGACGCGCTGCCGGGCCGAGGTACTGGAGCACATCGAGTCCGGCGAGATGAAGGAGCACGATATGGCGAAGCGCCTGCACATGAGCCGGCGCACCTTGCAGCGCAAGCTCGCCGACGCCGATACGACCTACCTTCAGCTCGTCGACGACACGCGCAAGGACCTCGCCTTGCGTTATATCGAGGATGCGGCCCGCTCGATCACCGACATCGCGTTCACGCTGGGGTTCTCGCAGCAGAGCGCATTCACCCGGGCATTCAAGCGCTGGACGGGAGTCAATCCCACCGAGTATCGCGCGAAATCAGCGCTTGAAGGCAATCGATCGGGCAGTCTGGCGCAACCAGTGTAGTAGCTGGCACGCGCGGTCAAGTGCCTGTGGCGCAACTCGCCCACAGTAGCGCACAGATTTGTCCAATACACCCGAGACGAGGCCCCGGCGATGCAGTATACGATGCGCAGCCTGTCCTGCGGCCATGCGGTTGAAACCCTCGAAGCGCATGTTCTCGCCCGCGCCTACGAGTCGGCATGGCGGGCGCGATACGGCAGTGAGCCATCGGGCCCGCACGTTATCGCGGGGCTCGACTTGGTGATCGAGTTCGGACGCAGCGGGTCCGACCGCGCGACGCTTTCGGTCCCGCCGCGCACGACGCAATCAAGGCAACCTAAGAACCTCGACCCAATGTCGCCCGGATTCGTTCCGGGCGCGGCCGGCATCGGCGCCGTTCGCGGCATCGCGGCCGCAAGCCCGCCGGCCCCGCGCGCGCCTCGCGGCTCGCGCTCGCGGCCGACGACCACGACGTCGTCGACTCGGTAGCTTACTAGCCGCCCTTCGACGGGAGGTCGCCCGTGCCGGGAGGCGGGGAACGGTCCTTCTTTGTCGAATCGGTGTTCGCCGGGTTGCTCGGGATCGAAGGATCGCTCGTGTCCGGGTTCAGGGACTTCCCGGCTGCGGGGCGCTCGACGTCCGACGGGGCCTTCGCCGTGCGCGGCAGTTCGGGATTGGTCGCGGACGTCTTGTCTTCGTGACGGCCGCAGGCGGACAGCGATAGGGCGAGGGCGGCGATCGGGAGGGCGAGGAATATACGGGTCATGGGGGCCTCCTTTCACTTGTACGCGGTACGAGCGGGCCGAGGCGGGACAGTTCGCCGCCCGAAGCCCGAGGGATGAGGGCGGAGGGATGAGGATAAGGGGTGAGGGTGAAGGAGTCCGCGTTGCGGGAGAACTTATCACCGATCACTGATCACGCCCTATTCGGGCTTCAGTCCCGCCGCCTTCGCGAGCTTCGCCACCACCGCCATTTGCTGCTTGATCAGGCCATCGACTTCCTCGGGACCGGTCGGGGCAGCGTCCATGCCGATCGCGTGCAGGCGCTTCAAGACATCCGGTGCGCTCGCCGCGCGGCGGACTTCCTGGCTCCAGCGGTTGACGATCGTGCGCGGTGTCCTTGCCGGTACGAGAAGCGAGCCCCAGGCATCCCATTCGAATCCCGGCAGGCCCGACTCGGCGATCGTCGGGATATCCGGCAGCGCGGGCGAGCGCTTCGCGGAGGAGACGCCCAGTCCGCGCAGCCTGCCGTCACGCACGAGCTGCGCGGCGCTGCCGATCGGCGCCATGAAGAACTGCGCGCGGCCCGCCATGATGTCGGTCAGCGACTCCGGGATGCCGCGATAGGGCACGTGCACGACGTCGATCCCCGCGCTGTGCTTGAGCATCTCGCCCGCGAAGTGGGTGCCGCTGCCTGGCCCCGCGGAGGCGAAATTGAGCTGGCCGGGCTTCCCTTTCGCAAGCTCGATGAGGTCTTTCACGGTCTTCACACCCAGCGACATCGGCGCGACGAGCAGGAAGGGCGCGCTGTAGGTGCGGGTGACGCCCGCGAAGTCCTTCAGCGTGTCGTACGGCAGCTTGTAGACGACGGGATTGATCGTGTGGCCGGTGGACACGGAGAGCAGGGTGTAGCCGTCCGGCGGAGCGTCGGCCACGATCTTCGAGCCGATCGAGCCGCCAGCGCCGGGACGGTTGTCGGCGATGACCTGCTGCTTGAACGATTCGGTGAGTCCCGGGATGATAAGACGCGTGTAGATGTCGGGCTGACCGCCCGGCGTGAACGGCACTACGATCCGGATCGGGCGGGTCGGATAATCCGCCGGTGCTCCCTTCTGCGCGAGCGCGGCCGGAGTGCCGGTCAGCAGACAAATCGCCAGGGAGCAGAGCGAACGTGGAAAGTGGAACGTGGAATGTGGAAAGTGGAACGTGGAACGTGGAGGGAAACGCCCGTCGTGCGTCATGGGTCATTCGTCTCGAAGTAAGCGCATTTGCGCATTAGCCATTATGCTTGACCCATGGCCGAAGATCGAAGCTCGACGCTGAGTGCTCTCGCGAGGCTCGTGCACGGCCGCACGGTAGCTGCTCTGGGCACCCTGCACGCGGGCGAGCCGTTTGTCTCGATGGTGCCTTACGCCGTCTTGCCCGGCGGCGGTGCATTCGTTATTCATGTCAGCCGCCTCGCCGCGCATACGAAAGACATGCTCGAGGACTCGCGCGTTTCCCTGCTCATCATGCAGCCGGAAGGCGGGGGCGTGGCGGCACAGGCGCTCGCGCGCGTGACGATCGTGGGCGGGGCGCAAGAGACCGGGAAAGACTCGGAGGAGGCGTACGCATGCCGCGAAGCGTACCTCGCCCGCTTTCCCGAGGCGGCGCCGCTCACCGACTTCGCCGATTTCTCGTTCTTCGTAATCCGCCCTGCACGCGCGCGTTTCGTCGCAGGATTCGCACAGGCGACCTCAGTTACCGCGGAGACGCTGGCGAAGGCGCTGGCGGACGATGCAGTGAAGTAGTGAAGCGGTGAAGTAGGAGTAGTAATTTTCCTGCTCTCCCGCCCTCCCGATCTCCCGATCTCCCGTCAGTCCGCGCCGCGCGCCGTCACAGGAGAATCGTAAACCGCCGGCGCCCGCGAATCCGGTAGACCGAGAAGTCCCGCTGGTCGATCGTTGCGATCGCCGTCACGCCGCTGCTCTCGGCGAGCGCAATCAACGAAGCATCCGCGTAGTCGCAGGGAAGGCTCGCGTACTGCGCGATGATTCGTGCAAGAGCCGCATAGTCGGCGACCGGCTCTACCTTGACCAGGCCGGCAGCGCGCGTGCGCTGGAACCAGACCAGAGCAGCGCGCTGGTGAGGCGGACTCGCGGCAAGCACATAAGCCGTTTCGGTGACAACGGCCTCGGTGGTCAGCAACTGGCCCCGAAAACCTTGGAACCATCCAGCCGCGGCCACATGGTGCCGGTCGGCACGGTTCACGAGGGCGACGACCGCTCCGGTATCAACAAGTGCGCGGGCCACGAAACGCCTTGCGCGCAAGCGCGCGGGCATTACTGGATTGCAGCTCCCTGGCTCCCTTGCGCGGGATGAGATCCACCGCAAGCGAGTACGCGTTCGCGCCTCCGTCCTCCTTGTCGAGGTAGTCGTCGAGGGCCTTCACCACGGCCTCGGTGCGCGTGACTCCTCGCCTGCTGCAATATCTGGCCAGCTTCTCCTCGACACGCGGCGGTATGCGCGCGTTGATGACGCCGCTCATTGGGTGCTCCATGGGATGTGTTACGAGATTATACAGTTGTAACACAGCGGGGAGAACCTAATCACTCGACATCGAGAAAACGGTAGGGCGGCCGCTCTTCGAGCGTTGCGGCCATGTCCAGGTGGGAACCCCGTCCCGACTGTGACAAATTCACGGATTGTTCTCAGGGCGAGAGGCGCTCGTGTCGGAAAATTTTACAGTGGCCGGCTTTTCAAACACCCTCAACCGGGATTTCGCGCGCGAATTCAGGCGGATAGTCTTTCGGGCGCGCCTCTTGCTTTGGACATAAAACGTAAGGGTAGTGAGGGAGGGTTGTTTATGCGTGTTAGGTTCCTGGCGACCATAGCCACTATGGTCGGCGGGTTGGCGGTCGCGGGTTCTGCGCATGCGATCGTCATCCAGAACGGCGCGTCGGACAGCGCCTACATCAATCTCGGCAATTCCGCTTCGTATAACAGTGTAGGGCAGATCTACGGCACGGACAGCAGCGGCGCCTTCGCGGCTTCGGGAGTCGTGATCGCGCAGAACTGGGTGCTTACGGCTGCGCACGTCACTTCCGGCGCGCAGTCTTTGACGTTCTTTCTCGACTCCGGCGGGAGCTGGGATAGCTTCGCCACGCGCGGGGGCATAGCCGCCGATCGTTGGTACTCGTATTCAAAGTGGACGGGCAATTTGACCGCCGGCTATGACATTGGCCTGTTCCATCTCAGCACGGCCGTCGGCTGCGGGGCGTTGCTCTCCAGCAACGGCGGATGCGCCGCGGAGCGCTACGGCGGTGCGAGCGAGCTCGGCCACGTCGGAACCGAGGTCGGCTTCGGCATGACCGGCACGGGATCGACAGGCGCGACGACCTTCGACGGGCTCAAGCGGGCCGGACAAAACATGGTCGATGCGGTCTTGAGAACCGCTGGCGGTTCCAACCGAATCCTGCTCGCCGACTTCGATTCAGGGTCGTCGGCGGATAACAACTTTGGCAGCAGCGCGCCGTTGTCCATGGAAGCCATGATCGGCCCCGGCGACAGCGGTGGCGGTCTGTTCGAGCTGCTGAACGGACATAATTACCTGACCGGCATCACCTCCTTCGGCTGGGGCCGTCTCGACGGCAATCCGGACTCCGACTATGGCGATGTCGGAGGATGGACTCGAGTCGCGGACTTCAATTCGTGGATCGACAGCATCATGACTGGTTCCACGGCGGGGGGCGGAGGCGGCAAGGGGCCTAGAGGCGCCGCGACAGACATTCGGGAGACGCAAGTCGAGATTCCGGAGCCCGTCAGCGCTGCGCTACTGCTCGTGGGCCTGGCAGGTCTGGGTCTAAGCCGCCGCCGCACAAGGTAAGACGCTCACCGCCTCACGAGATCGAGTGCATTCCCTCGAGCGGTAAACTCGTAGTGCAAAGCCTCGTTGATGTTGCCGCGCGGCCCAAACCCCGAGTAGCCCACCCGCCCGAAGTCGATGTCGTACCTTTTCCACGTCACTTGCCTGTCATTGGCCCGGGTGTCGAACCGCAGGTACGGAGACGGGGCGCGGCCGTTGCCATCCAGCGAGTGCCAGTGCCGGCGCTGTTGTCTGGGGCCTATCGCGTATCTTGTCCATTGCCCGTGGCTGCCCCATTGCACCTCGTAGATCATGTTCATGTTTGTCGGGTTGTGCACTACGAATTCGCCCTGGAGTTGAGGCGCGTCGGCGGTACTGACTCCGATGCGCTCGCCCGCGGTTGCCGGAACCGACGCGGCCATCAATAACAGCGTCGCGAAAACAGCTTTCCACTTGGCCATTGTCATGACTGTCTCCTGTTGAAATCGGGAACGGCAGTCTACGGACGAGAGCAGTTTCACTGCTATATGGCAAAGGGACTAGCCGAGCTTGCAGTGTGATTTCCTCACGCGGGTGTACGTGCATCTTTTGGCATCTTGAGCACAAAGCCAATGAGGCGGTGAAGCAGTGAAGGAGTGAAGCGGCTACTTGTCACATCTTCACGGCTTCACCGCGCAGCGAACCGCAGGCCTACGTAGTAGAAAGCCGCTTCCACACCTCTTCGGCGTCCTTGGCCTTGTTGTAGTCCTGCGCCATATCGCCGGTTCCGACCGGGCTCTTGGCCGCAAAGAAAACTGCGGGGCCGCCGATGGCGCAGACGCCGTGCCTGACGTTGCGGGGGATGTGCACCAGATCACCGGGCTCGATGATCCGCTCCTCGTCGCCGCACACCATCCTCATCCTGCCCTCGAGCACGAGCATGAACTGCTCCTCGTTCGGGTGAAAGTGAGGAGGCGGGCCTTCGCCCTCCTGGTAGGTCGTGACGCCTACCTTGATCAGCTCTCCCGCGACGCTTTTCCCCATCGCCGGGCCCGACCTGGAGCGCCTCGCTTCCATTTCCGAGATCTTGTAGAACGGCATGGCGCCTCCTTGAGGGATGATGGATGAGGGATGAGGGGATTTCAAACCCCGTTGGCACTACGCTGATAGTATAAGGCCGGTCGCTCGATCGCACGCTGGAAAGCCAGGCACAGTCATTCACTGTCTCTAACCGGCGCGATATCGAAGGCGCTCATCTGCAGTGACGAGATTTGCTTCCAACACGATCGCCGTGGCGACGACGAGTGACGGGTCCCGATTTCCCGCCCTCCCGATCTCCCGGTCGCTCTGAACGTGCGAGGTAACAAGCCATGAGCGACAGCGTGAGAACCGCGGTCGTCGGTATTGACGTCGGCGGTTCCCGCAAGGGCTTCCACGCTGTAGCTCTCGAGGCGGGGCGCTATCTCGCTCGTACCGAGTCCCGCTCGGCCGAAGAGATACGCGAGTGGTGTCGAGCGCAGGACGCCCGGATCGTCGCCGTGGATGCTCCCTGCCGTTGGCGGCTGAATGGACGCATGCGCGAATGCGAACGCGCGCTCTCGGCTCAACGCCTATCCTGCTACGCAACCCCGAGCCGCGAGGACGCGCAGAAGAACGCGTTCTACCGGTGGATGCTCAACGGCGCGGCGCTCTACGCGCTTCTGGAGACCGACTTCCCGCTGTTCGACGGCACGCATCGAGCTGGACGCTGCTGCATCGAGACGTTTCCGCACGCCGTGGCGTGCTCGCTCGCCGGGAAGATTGTGTCGGCAAAGAAGAAGAGGCCCGTCCGCTCAAAGCTCCTCCGAGTCGCGGGGCTGGATCCCGCTTTGCTGCCGAACATCGACTACATCGATGCGGCGCTTTGCGCCCTGACTGCGTTCCATGTTCACCGGGGCTCGTTCAGGGCCCATGGAGACGCTGCGGGTGGGTTTATTGTCGTGCCCCGCACTTGAGAACGATGGACGGCGGTCCGGGAGATCAAGCTGCTTCTTTGGCGCTCCAGCTTCCGGCAGCAGGCTCACATGGCGCTCAAATAGGTGACGGATCGCCTGTTGGGTCACCGCTCCACCCGCCGTATTGTCGGAAAACTTTACACGTCCAGATTATGACAGGCGGTTATTCGCCCATATTGCAGCAGTTTCAATCGATTAGCGCCTTCGGCGTGAATCTTGCTCACGTTATGAAGATCAGTGCCCGGAGAGGCATTCTGTAAAATTTTCCGACAGATGCTTGGCTTGTGACTGTACCTGCGGTTCGGGAGGGATCTTGAAACGAGGAGGTCAAAATGCTAAATGCAAAGCACATTTTCGTCGCCGCATGCGCCGTGGCACCCGGCCTCGCGGCGTCGGCTCCTATACTGTTTTCCGCATCGGGGGCGAATCCCGCATCCATTCAGGCTACGGTCACCAACTTTCAAAACGCCTTGGGTAATCCCAACAACGGGAATGCGGCGGGCCCCCTTGCCGGCGGCCGTCGCGAAATCAACTGGGATGGCGGCTCGCCCGCCATCACGGATACGGCCCCGGGGGGCACGCCGTTCAACGTCTTTCTTAACACCCGCGGCGCCTCGTTCACGACCCCCGGTACGGGCTTCGTGCAGGCTCCTCCGAGCGGTGGCTCCGGCGGCGGGCTCGCCGCGGTCTTCAGCAATCCAAGCTACGGCACGATTTTCACGACGTTCAGCCCCTCCCGGCTGTTCGCCGTGAGCGGCAGCAACATCACCGACGCTGATTTCTTCGTTCCCGGCACCAACGGTGGAACCCCGGCGCTGATCAGGGGCTTCGGTGCGGTGTTCGCGGATGTAGATCTGGCCGACACCACCACCCTCGAGTTTTTCGACGCGTTCGGCGTGTCGCTCGGAAAGTTTAGCGCCCTGCCCGCTAACAACGGGCTTTCGTTCCTAGGGGTCGCGTTTTCCGAAGGTGCGGTTATCGATCGCGTTCGAATCACCACCGGCAACGCGGCCCTCGGCCCGAACGACGGCGGCGGTGTCGACGTAGTCGCCATGGACGACTTCCTCTTCGGCGAGCCGCAAGCCGCCCCGGAACCATCTACCCTGGCATTGCTGGGTCTGGGTTTGGGCGGTCTGCTCTTCGGTTATCGGCGCAAGTACAAGCGGTGAAGCGGTGAAGCACTATTAGTGGACGTCGATAACGATCGATTATCGACGTTCCACTCGGCAGGATCTTCCGCTGCGGCCCGCTTGATAAGTTGCATTCTCTTCGCAGAGCACGCGGCGCAGCGTGTTTGCCAGATTGTCGCGCTCGATTGTCGGCCTGAGAATCCAGTCAAGCAGTAAAGCGGTGAAGCGGTCGCTGCTTCACTACTTCATCTCTTACTTCGAGCCGTCCCGCCCGCGCCTCTTGGAGGCGCGGCGGATCGGTTGGTGCATGCTAACGACGGTAGGGGTTGTCGGGGTGCGCGTCGTAGCGGTTCGGAACACCGTCGCCGTCCCGATCCCACTGAGCCGGCCGGTAGTGCCAGCGGCCGTCGCGCTCTACCCAGTGAGGCGCGCGATAGGAATAGCCGGGACGCGTGCGCTCCCAGTGTCCGCCAACCCAGACGTAGCGGTAGCGGTTGTCGCTCCAGCGCCAATGCCCCGGAGCCCAGACATAACCATCGCGTGGAGCGGGGACCCGCTCGTAGCGTGGCGAGGGCGGAGCGGTATTGACGTAGACCTCGACGTTGCTGGCCGCCGCGCTGGTCAGCGGCGCCGCCGCGGTGCCGAGCGTTCCGGCGGCAATCAGCGCGGAAATCAGGATCTTTTTCGTAAGCATGGTACGTTTCCTCCACGATGTTGGTTGAAAAATTCCTCACTGCGATCGTTGGAGTCGGCGTAGCCGAGGCACGTTCGAAAGAAACTATTTCAGGGAGTAACAGGATGTGTCAGGGAGAGAGGCGGAAATCCGGAGACATGAATAGGCCTCATGACGTCGTGCACCGGCTTTTCTTGCCAACGGCATTTATTGAGGAGCGAGGGTCGGCACCCCGGAAGTTGGGAGTTGGGCCGTCCCGCGCTCCGGCCTCCCGCTCTCGCGGCATTGACCGCGGGATAGCCTCGGTTGTTGCGCGCAATGGCGTGTGGTGACAAGTCCGGTCCGCACCGCTATTCTTGGCGGTCGACAAGGTAGCGCCTCATGTCTTCTACGCACGAATTGCGGGCCGAAGCCCGTATCGCCGTTACTCACCGCGGCAACTTGAGTGCCGGGCACGAGTGGTTCCCGTGCATGGTTCTGGACATGAGCAGGAGCGGTTTTCTGATGGTATCGAACCGGCAGCTCGACGTCGGGCAGATCCTCGATTTCCGGTGCGAGCTCTATCCGGGCGAGGTTCTCGACTGCATGATCGAGGTCATGCATTCCCAGAACGACACTGCAGGCATGATGATCACGGAAATCGACGACAAGGCAACCTGGCTGCTGCGCGCCTATCTGGAAGAGCAGTCCGCCAGGGTCGAAAACTCCCCGAAAGCACCGCCGAGCGAACCGCAGTGATGAAGGTGAAGCGGTAGGAAAGGCCCTCTTCGCTGCTTCACCGCTTGAACGCCGCGCCGTATCATTAGAAATGCTCCAGCGGCGCGCTGTCCTGCTCGTCCTCTTTCTCCTTCCTGCCTGCGCAAGCAATCGAACGGTGCCCGAGAAAACTGCGGGCGGTTTCTCCGTCTCGCAGCTCGCCAAGACCGACATCGACCGGGTCGCTGAGGCGCATCAGCGCGAAATCTTCGCGAATCTCAGGGTCCTCACCGAAAAGCTCTACCGGCGCAACCCGCGCGAGCTGAGGAAGAGCGACCGGACCAGCGTCGCCTCGGGCATGGAGCGGATCTTCGAAGGGAATCACGCGTGGGGCTTCGCCGAGCTGCAGGGCAAGCGCGGCACGCAGGCGATCACGCTTGCCTTCAAGGAAGACTACCGCGGCGACCGGGTGCTGGCGTTCATGGCCGGAATGGGCGGCATGATCCAGACCGCCTTTCGCGACAAGACCGAGTTCTTCGTCCTCGACGACCTCGATCCGCAGAGCCTCTACAACGCCGCGCGCAACGTGGAGATCGCGGTCTGGAGGCTTTCCAACGGCCGTAACCCCCAGGGCGAGCCGTACCTGCTCTCCAACGAAGGCGCCGGCCCGGTACCGAACCTGAGCTTCGAACGCGAGTTCGGCAAGGTGATCGGCAGCCTCGACATCCTGTCCAAGATCGTCGCCGACAAGACCGACCGCATAGTCGTGAAAGTGATTCAGACTCTCGCGACCGCCGTTTTTCTCCCGATCAATTGAAGCGGTGCAGTGGTGAGGGAGGGAAAGGGAGGCAGCGGTGAGGCGAAGGTCCATGACAAGTAAAGCGCTCGCGGCGGCCGCATTCGCTATTCTTTGCTTGTTCACCGCTTCACTTCCTTACGCGGTGTATGCCGCGCCTCCACAGCCCGTCCCCGAGTTGACCGGCCTCCTCGTCGACCAGGCCGGCGCCTTGAGCGAGGTCGAGCGGGCGGCCCTTGCGGAGCGGCTCCAAGCCATCCAATCCTCCGGGCGGGCGCAGGTCGCGATACTCGTTTCCAGCGGAACGAGCGGCGAGCCGTTGGCCGACTACGCCCTGCGAGTGGCGGAAAAGTGGCAGCTCGGCCGCGTCGGCCGCGACGATGGCTTGCTGATCCTCGTGATTCAGTCCACGAAGCCATCCGAGAATGCGGCGCGGATCGAGGTCGGATACGGGCTGGAAGGCGCCATACCGGATGCGCGCGTCTCCCGCTGGCTGGACGACTTGCTGCCGGCGATGAAAAACAAGGAGCTCGCCACGGGCTTGAATCACCTGCTCGACGAACTCGAGCTCGTGCTCCCCGCCGCCGCAGCGAAGGCAGAGCCCAGCAAGGACAACTACCTCTTCCCCGGCCATCCGGAATGGCGGGTACCCTTCGTGCTGGTCGTGTTCTCGCCCTTCGCGCTGTTTCCCCTGTTCTTCGGCCGCTGGGGCAGCGTGGCGAGCGGTCCGTTGCTGGCGGCCTTTCTCGGCGGGGCAGCATGGGCATTGTGGGGTTCGCAGGCAGGGATGATCGCGGCGGGTATCGCCTTTCCGCTGCCCTTGCTCTGGGGTCTCAACTGGTCCGACGGCCAGGATCTCGCGTCCTGGCTCCAATATGGCAAGGCGTTCGGCAATCTGATTGCGGTCGCGATGTTCTTCGCGGTGATCGCGCTCTTTGTGGGCGCGGGCCTGTGGGCGGCCGACGTCGAAGGAGCGGTATGGATGGCGGCGGCGTTCGCGGGTCTGCTGGCAACCGGTCTGGCGATTTTTCTCTTTCCCGGAAAACCCGCGCGGTTGCTGATGGTGCTGCTGCGCAGCGCGCTGCATTTCGTGTTCATCCTGATCGTCGCCTGGACTGCGCTGCACCCGTTCATCCCCGATCCCGGCGCCATCGCGTTCGCCGTCGCCGGTGCAGTCACGGCGTGCGCCGCCCTCGGACTCTATCTCGACAGCCGTGGCCAGGCCCGGTGGGCCCGGCGGTGCTTCGGTATTGCCGTCCTGGTTGCGTTGCCGTGCGGGTTGCTGGCGCTGGTATTGGCCGCAGTGGGTGACGATCTGCAAATGCAACTCGCGCAGGCGGCCGCCGGTGGCGGATCGATTGCAGGCGCGTTGTCGCTCGCAGCGAGGTACGGCCTCTTCGCGGCGGTGAAGATCGGCCTCGGCGGGCGCTTTGGAGGCGGCGGCGCCGAGCGCTCGTGAGGCAGTGAAGCGGTGAGGTGGTAGTGAAGCGATGAAGTTGTAAAGCCGCCCTCTTCGATCCGTCACTTCTTCAGCTCCACACCGCCTTCCAGACGAACCAGCACGCCTTCCGCGGCGCGGAGATGGAGATCGCCCGCCACGCGCTCGCCCGCGCGATCCAGATGCGTGGAAAGAGCAATCGACCCTGCAGCTGTTTTGATCAGGTGCGGCTGAGTCCCCAGGTTGAGCGCGATTAGAAATGCGCTGTGCCTGTCACGGCGCACATAGGCGAGCAGGTCCCCGTCGGCTTCCAGCGGCTCGAGCTGTCCGACTTCGAGCGCCGGTTCGCCGCGGCGGATGCTGATGAGGCGGGTGTACAGGGTGAGCATCGAGGCCGGATCGTTGCGCTGTGCTTCCACGTTTACCGCGGCGTAGTCCCGAGCAATCGGCAGCCACGGTGCCCCCTCGGTGAATCCCGCGTTTCGTTCCGCGCTCCACTGCATCGGAGCGCGCTGCGGGTCGCGGCCCAGACCGTGGCCCGGAACGTTCTTCTCGAGCGTGTCCTGAATCCTGCTGGGAGGGATCGTGACGTCGCACATGCCGATTTCGTCGCCGTAATAGAGCGTCGGCGTGCCGCGCAGGGTGAGCAGCAGCAGCGCCGCCAGGCGCGCCTGCGCCGGACCGACCCGGGACGCGATGCGCGGCCGGTCGTGGTTCCCGAGCACCCAGTTCGGCCAACCGCGAGCTGGAAGCGCCGCCTCGTAGTCGACGATGAGACGCGCGATATCGCGCGCACGCCACCGCGCGAGCAGCAGCTGAAAGTTGAAAGGGAAGTGAACGCCGTCGAGATCCGCGCCATAGTATTGGACCAGCCGCTCCATCGGCAGATAGATTTCGCCGATCAGCACGCGCTCTTCATACCGGTCGACCAGGCGCCGCATGCGCGCGATGACGCCGTGCACTTCCGGCCGATCCGTCGTGTAGACGGGGATGAGCCGCTGGTAGGGATCGGCGCCCTCGCGCCAGTACGGATTGGGTGGATTGTCGCGAAAGTGGTCGTCTTTGATCAGATGCCAGAGCACGTCCACCCGGAAGCCGTCTACGCCGCGCTCCAGCCAGAAGCGCAGGACGTCCAGCATCGCCTCGACGACTGCGGGGTTGCGCCAGTTAAGGTCGGGCTGCTCGCGCAGGAAGGCGTGGTAGTAGTACTGCCCCGTCCGAGCGTCGTGCTCCCAGGCGCTTCCGCCAAAGCAGGACAGCCAGTTGTTCGGCGGCCCGCCGGCCGCTCCGGGATCGCGCCAGATATACCAGTCGCGCTGCGGGTCGTCGCGCGCCGAGCGCGCTGCGGCGAACCACGGATGCCGGTCGGAGCTGTGGTTGGGAACGAAGTCCAGGATGACCTTGAGGTCGCGCGCGTGCGCCTCCGCGATCAGTCGATCGAAGTCCGCTAGGGTGCCGAAGAGCGCATCGATCGCCGTGTAGTCCGTTACGTCGTAGCCAAAGTCCTTCATTGGCGACGGATAGATCGGCGAGATCCAGACGGCGTCCACGCCGAGCCAGCGCAGGTAGTCGAGGCGCGAGATGAGGCCCGCGAGGTCACCCACGCCGTCGCCGCTGCCGTCCATGAACGAACGCGGATAGACCTGGTAGAGGATGCCCCGCTGCCACCAGCGATACGTCCGCGCTCCTTCCGCGAACTCGCGAGTTGGGGCAAGTGCCTGATTCGTCACGGGGGGCCCTCCCCGAAGGAATGGTGTTCCCCCGGACGCCAAAGTCGGCCTGGCCCTGCGACAAGGTCGCGCGCGCCTGGTATTTTCGTCTTCCAGCCCGATCTCAACACCTGGAACCCCTATGTTCAGGCGGAGATACTGAAGATCATGGGCGTTTGGATACAGTCGGCGTCGTCGGGTTCCGCATGCTCACTTTCTTTGCCGGAATCGCCCCCCCAGATGTACCAGCAGGGCGGCGACGGTGGCAATCAGCGCGACGCCGCATACGGCGAGCCAGCCGAAATGCGCGAACGTCCAGCTGGTCAGAAAAGCGCCCACCGCGTTTCCGCTCCACACGTGAAATCCGAACAGGGTATTGGCGCGCGCGCGCGAATCCGGCACCGCAGAATTGACGAGCGTCTGATTGGCGACCATCGCTGCGCGCAGGCCGCAGTCGAGCAGTATCACGCCGATGACGACAGGGACAATGGACCACACGCCGAAACCCATGACTATCCACGCCGCGAGCATCGAGTAGATGCCCGTCAGCACCACCGGCGCGACACCGGCACGGTCCGTCCAGCGGCCGGCCGGCCGGGCCACGAGTATGCCTGCCGAACCGGGGATGCCGATGAGGCCCGCCCCGGCCGGTCCCACGCGGTGCAGCGCCGCGAGCATGGGCGCTGCTACCGCCCAGAATCCGCCGTAGCAGATCCCGAACAGAAACTGTATCGCCGCCGCGCGCCGTATGCCGCTATGCGTTTGCAACAGGCGGTAGATCGACCATAGCAGGTCGCGGTACGACGCCCGCGAGGTCGGCCGCGTGTTGGGCAGCCGCGCCCACAGGAGCAGAGTGATCAGGAACAGCATGCCCGCCGAAAGCCCGTAGCTGTAGCGCCAGCCGATGTGCGCGGCGATCAATCCCCCGACGATGCGCGCGAACAGTATGCCGCTGAACATCGCAGTGAGCTGTGTCCCCAGCGCGCGCCCGCGATGGTTGGGCTCCGCGATCTCGGCGGTGATCCCGATGAAGCTCTGCAGCAGCGACGTGCAGATGCCGGTCACGAGGCTTCCGGCCGCCAGCACAGCCACCGACGGCGCAACCGTCATGAGCGCCTGCGCGAGCGCCAGGATGGCGATCTTGCACAGGATGAGCTTGCGCTTGTCGATCCTGTCGCCCAGCGGCACGAGAAACAGGATCCCGAAGAGCAGACCCCCGAAGGAGCACGTCGGTATCCAGCCCGTCGCGGCGGCGTCCGCCTGAAACTCCGCGGCGATCGCGGCCAGCATGGGCGTTTGATAGTGTATGCCGCCCGCCACGATGAAAGCGGACACGATCAACAGCGCGATGAGACTGCGGTGCTCGCTCACTTTCTCATCTCGAGAGACCAAGCTGCGGCGTTACATCGCGCGGCGAAACCACTACATGAAAATCAAGCTGCCTTGAATAGCCAGCGCAGTACCGGGGAAGCTACTATGAACACACTGTTCCTTCGGCACACCCCTCCCTCCCTGTGCGCGTAGAGACAGTAGGAAACCCCGGCTCACGCCGGGGTTTTTTTTGACCTGTTCCCGAGTCCGAGCGCGGACGAGCTCGTGCAGCTGGTGCGCCGGGCCTCAACCCCCAACCCATTTCTCGAAGTTGTGCGCGCCGTTGTCGGTAATCCAGTCGTACACCCGGTACAAGGTCGAGAGTTGTATGCGTTTGCCGCGCCGGTGCGGCGGCGCCGGATGCGCCAGTGGCCAGCCGGGCTTGTCGTCATAGGGGAGCCAGGCGTTATGCGCGTATTGGAGAATCTTGACGGAGGAACCGTCCTCCGAGATGGCGATGGCGAGCTGCTCGAACGGACTTGGCCCCGCGGGACCGGGCTGCCGCGACTTGTCCGGTATGCCGTTGATATGTATCCCGAGCAGCCGGTTTCTGCGCTCCATGCTTTCCACGATCTCGTACCGTACCCAGCGCCGACTGGAAGTCTGGGGACCGATCAGCACGCAAGTAACCGAAGTATTGTCGAGGGCGCTGGAGAGCAGGCGCCTGATCGTAGACGGGCCCGCCATGGTAGCGTCGGCCCAGGTCAGCGCATCGAAAAATCCCGCTTCCTCGTGGCCGGGCTGCGCCAGCCAGTGCTTGCGAACTACATCCACCCGCGGGTCATCCAGATCATGGCTGAAGTAGATCTTTGTCATGAAGAAGTCTCCCCGCGGTTGGACAGGAGTCCATCCCGAGGCATTCGACCTTTACAGACCGCAAGGGTTCGACAGGACACTACCGAATAACTTGCCCAACCTTTTGATTGGATGGCGAAACAGGAATTGGGTCTCGCCCGGCTGCCTCCAAAACTGCCCCCGGCACTCGACCGCTCATTTCGATTGAGCAGACCTCGGGGATCAGTACTTCAGAAAATCACAGATCTCTGGCGCTACTGTACTAAGGATAACACCGACAAAAAGCAAAAGCGCTCCGAGCGCGGATATATCGAATCCTCCGTTACTGCAAGGACAAGCGCGCATTGCGTGGTGCCGGACGGCGCAGCGACCAGCGCAGGAAGTGACATGGCGCTTCGCCCTCGAACCGCCCGCCGCACTATGTAGAAAACGGATCACACCTTTCTGACTTTGTAAGTCGCTACCTCTTCGCGGAGCACTCGCCGCAGTATGTCCTCCAGGCTCTCACGCTCGATCGCCTGCTTCAGCGCTTCGTTGATAAGGGTCTGATAACCCCGGGTGCCCGCGCGCGCCTTGAAAAACTCAATGACCGCCGCGTCAAGGTACATGGTGAGGCGCCGCTTGCCGCGCGGCACGATCTTGCCGGCGACGCGCACCACCCCCTGCGCCGCGGCCTGAGACGTCACCTCTGGGATCTCAGACAGGTCTATGTCCCCGTCCCCCATCGCTCTCATATGAGGCCAGTCGGTTCTCGAGGGCTTCCGCCTGGATGTTTTCGAAGTAGAGCGTCTCTTCACGTCTCGTGCCCTTTCCCATTGAAATGATACGTATGGTGGATGCGGTCTCAGATTGTCG